>CAMBWO010000040.1 GCA_945871285.1 Pseudorhodobacter antarcticus
GACATCCGCATGAACAGGTTGTCGCGGGTAATCCCGGCATTGTTGACCAGAATGTCCACCGCCCCCATCGCCGCCGCCGCCGCCTTGGGCAGCGCCTCGACCGAGGCCGCATCCGACAGGTTGCATGTCACCACATGCGCCCGCGCGCCCAGCTCGGCGGCCAGGGCCTCCAACGGCTCCACCCGCGTCCCCGACAGCGTCACCGTGGCCCCCGCCGCGTGCAACGCCCGCGCAATATCGCCGCCAATCCCGCCCGAGGCCCCGGTGACCAGCGCGCATTTCCCCGTCAGATCAAACATCTCTTGTCCTTTCTCGTTGTGGGTAGGGTGCGTGATCTCACGCACCTTCCCCTCGCTTCACGCCCCACGCAGCGCCATCCAGGCCCCGCCCAGCGTCAAAAACAACCCGCTCATGATTTCCACCACCCGGATGCGGCTCCGCGTCATCCACGTCCCGGCCCGGCCGGCGGCAAGCGCATACAGACTGTCACTGACCGCCGCGATCAGGGCGAAGGTCACGCCCAAAATCAACGTCTCCTGCCCCGCATTGCCGCCCTTGCTCAGGAACGGCGGGATCAATGCGCCGAACAGAACCAACATCTTCGGGTTCGACAGGATCACGACAAACCCCTGCAAAAAGAAGCTGCCCCGCGGCCGCGCCCGGTCCGCCGCCACCGCCAGATCGCCCTTGGACCGCAACAGCGCAATCCCCAGCCAGATCAGATAGGCCGCCCCCACATAGCGCAGCGCATCAAACCACACCCCCATGACCGCAATCAGCGCCTGCAACCCCAGCGCCGCAATCCCCAGCCAGATCGCAGCGCCCAATTGGGTGCCCGCCACATTCATCAACCCCGCCCAGGCCCCATAACGCAGTGAATTGGCGACAATCACCGTCACCGTCGGCCCCGGCACAATCGCCAAGGCAAACGAGGCCACGCAAAAGGCCAGCCACACATCCAGCGTCACGTCGCCTCCCCGGTTAACACCGCCTTAACAGCGGATTTCAACCCTTTGATATCCAACCCCTTTGCCTCTGTCCCACGCGTGGCAAACCTCACCCTTTCGCCGCCAGAACATCCTGTGGATTGCCAATCGCCCGCGTCACCGCCCCGCTGGCCGTCCGCTTGATCATGCCCGACAGGGCCTTGCCCGCCCCAATCTCCCAGAACTCGGTAACCCCGGCCCCCTCCATCCACAGGACCGACTCCCGCCACCGCACCGACCCCGTCACCTGCGCCACCAGCAACGACCGGATATTGTCCGGCACCGTTACCGCCTCGGCCCGCACATTGACCACGACCGGAATCGACGGCGCCTTGATCTCCACACCCGCCAAAGCCTCGGCCATGACCGACGCCGCATGCTGCATCAAACTGCAATGAAACGGCGCGCTGACCGGCAACAAGATCGCCCGCTTGGCCCCCTTGGCCTTGGCAATGTCCAACGCCCGCTCCACCGCGCCCCGATGCCCCGACACCACCACCTGACCCGGATCATTATCATTCGCCGCCTGACACACTTCCCCCTGCGCCGCTTCCGCCGCCACCTCGGCCGCCTGCTCGAAATTCAACCCCAGCAACGCCGCCATCGCCCCCAACCCCACCGGCACCGCCTCCTGCATCGCCTGGCCCCGGATCCGCAGCAACCGCGCCGTATCCGCCAGCCCGATCGACCCCACCGCACACAACGCGGAATATTCCCCCAGCGAATGCCCCGCGACAAAGGCCACCCCGTCCAACCCGATCCCCTCACCCTCCAGCGCCCGCAGCGCGGCGATCGAGGTCGCCATCAGCGCGGGCTGCGCATTCTGGGTCAGCGTCAGGTCCTCGATCGTGCCATTCCAGATCAGGTCCGACAGCTTTTCCCCCAGCGCGTCATCCACCTCGTCGAACACCGCCCGCGCCGCCGGATAGGCCTCGGCCAGGGCCCGCCCCATCCCGATGGTCTGGGCACCCTGTCCCGGAAATACAAATGCGCGGCTCATAGCACTCTCCTGTCCCAAGCTTTGCTCTGGCTTACCCCGCCCGCCCCGCCCGTGCAATCTCCGCTTGACCGGGCAGCCGCCTTGCCCCACCCCGTGCGGCCATGAGCCCCCTGACCCGCAAGATCACCTATGCCGTCACCTTTGAATCGCTTGGCATCCTGCTGGCAAGCGGCCTGCTGCTTGTCCTGTCCGACGCCCCCGCCGACCAGACCCTGCTTTTGTCGGTCATCAGTGCCACGGTCGCCCTGATCTGGAACGTCGCCTTCAATGCCCTGTTCGAGTATTGGGAGGCGCGCCAACCCGTCAAAGGCCGCCCCCTGACCCTGCGCGCCCTGCACGCCGTCCTGTTCGAAGCCGGGCTGACCGTGACCATGGTGCCCTTCATGGCCTGGTGGCTGGACGTGACCCTGTGTCAGGCGCTGCAATACGAATTCGCCCTGATCCTGATGTTCCTGACCTATACCTATGCCTTCACCTGGGCCTTTGACCGCCTGTTCGGCCTGCCCCAGTCGGCCCGCTGACCCGGACCCCTTGCGCCGCAGGATAATCCCGCTATAAAGCCCCATCTTTCCGCAATCCCATGAACCGGCGCAGCCTCTCGTGGACGGGCCGCGGAAAGAGATGGCCCGCCCTATGAAATGCGCCTTGAATATGATCGGAGTGCACATGCCGCTTTACGAGCATGTCTTTATTTCGCGTCAGGACTTGTCCTCCGCGCAGGCCGAAAGCCTTATCGAACATTTCACTGCAGTGGTCACGGACAACGGCGGCAAGATCGTTGAAAATGAATACTGGGGCGTCAAGACGATGGCCTACAAGATCAACAAGAACCGCAAGGGCCACTATGCCTTTCTGAAATCCGATGCCCCTCCGGCAGCGATTCAGGAAATGGAACGCCTGATGCGCCTGCATGACGACGTGATGCGCGTCCTGACCATCAAGGTCGACAAGCATTCCGAGGGCCCGTCGGTCCAGATGCAAAAGCGTGACGACCGTGAACGCGGTGACCGCCCCGAGGGTGGTTTCGGCGGTGGTGACCGTCCGCAGCGCAGCTTTGGCGACCGTCCGGAGCGTTCCTTTGGTGGTGACCGTCCCGAGCGTTCGGGGGGTGGCTTTGGTGGCGACCGTGGGGCTCCGTCGAGCTTCGGCGGCGGCCCGCGTCGTTGATCAGGAAAGGACAAAACAATGGCGAATAAACCGTTTTTCCGCCGCCGCAAGGTTTGCCCCTTCTCGGGCGAAAATGCACCGGCGATCGACTACAAGGACACCCGCCTTCTGCAACGCTACATTTCCGAGCGCGGCAAGATCGTCCCGTCCCGCATCACCGCCGTCTCGGCCAAGAAGCAGCGCGAACTGGCAACCGCCATCAAGCGTGCCCGCTTCCTCGCCCTTCTTCCCTATGCCGTGAAATAAGGAGCATCAGACATGAAAGTGATCCTTCTGGAACGCGTGGCCAAACTGGGCCAAATGGGCGAAGTCGTAACCGTCAAGGACGGGTTTGGCCGCAACTATCTCTTGCCGCAAGGCAAGGCTTTGCGTGCAAGCGAAGGCAACATCAAGTCGTTCGAGGCCAGGAAGGTTGTCCTTCAGGCCCAGAACCTTGAGACCAAGAAAGAGGCCGAAGCCGTCGGCGCCAAGCTGGACGGTCAGATCTTTACCGTCATCCGCTCGGCTTCCGATGCGGGCGCGCTTTATGGTTCCGTCACCACCCGTGACGCGGCCGATGCGGCGACCGAAGCCGGGTTCACCGTGAACCGTGGTCAGGTCGTTCTGGACCGTCCGATCAAGGAACTGGGGATGCACACGGTTTCCGTGACCCTGCACCCCGAAGTGACCATCAAGGTCAAGCTGAACGTCGCCCGTTCCATCGAAGAGGCCACGCTGCAAGCAGCCGGCAAGTCGATCCAGGAACTGGCCGCCGAAGCCGAAGCCGCAGCTGAATTCGAAATCGCCGAACTCTTCGACGATATCGGGGCTGCCAACGACATCGACCCGCGCGACGCACGCTAAGGTCAATCGCCAACGAAAGGCCGCGCTGGGAAAACCCGGCGCGGCTTTTGCTTGTCCGGGGTCGGACAAATCATTTGCCACAGGGCCGCGTTCTTGCGATGCTGCAATTAGCGGCAGACCTTTTGGGTAAGGCGAACAAAGATGGCATTCCCCGGCCCCTTTGGCACCCCTGCAAGCGAAACCCTGTCCGGCGGGCCGGGGGATGACAGCTTTGATGCGCTGGGCGGCAATGACTGGATCGGCGGCCTTGCGGGGAACGACAGACTGACAGGCGGCGATGGCAATGACACGCTGCTGGGCCATCAGGATGACGACACGCTCACCGGCTCGGACGGGTTTGACCTGCTGTGGGGGGGCGACGGCAATGATCATCTGTTTGGCGGCGATGCGGATGACACGTTGCAGGGCGACTACGGCCAGGATCAGCTTTATGGCGGGGCGGGCAGTGACGCGCTGCGCAGCGGTTCTGATCGGGACAGCCTGTATGGCGACGGCGGCGATGATGGGCTGATCGTTGATTTCCTGGACCAGGTCGCCTATGGCGGCGACGGCAATGACCGGTTCGCGGCCGGCTTGTATGGCTGGACCACGACCTTTGATCTGGACGGCGGCGCGGGTGATGACGCCTTTTATGTCGGCCGCAACAGTCAGGGCGCCCTTGACGGCGGGGATGGCACGCAGGATCTGCTGGAACTGTTCTGGTATTCGGTCGCAAGCCCGCTGGATGCGGTCGCCCTGACACCAGACCTTGCCACCGTGGCGGACCTCAGCGTCACCCTCTTCGGCATCGAACGTTTCATCATCACCACCCATGACGGCAACGACACCATCACCACCGCAGACGGTGCGGATGTGCTGGTCGTGCTGAACGGTGCGAATGTGGTCGACGCGGGCGGCGGCGACGATTCGGTCTTTTACCTGCTGGGCCAGACCAACGACCTTGACGGAGGCCACGGGAATGACCTGTTACGCCTGTCTCAGCACGGTGCCGCCGCCATTGATTTCACCGTGACAGGCGGGACAGTCGTGGATGGCTATGGCTCGACCATCCGCAACTTTGAACGGTTCGAGGTGACAGGCACCGCCTATGGCGATCAGATAAGCCTTGGCACCGTCAACGATGTCGGTCGGGGCTGGCGCGGCAATGACACGCTTTATGGCGGCGATGGCGATGACACGCTGAACGGCGGCGCGCAGAATGACATGTGCGATGGCGGAACCGGCGATGATCATCTGCTGGGCGGTCAAGGCGACGATGTGCTTTATGGCGCTGCGGGCCGGGACCGGCTGTTTTTGACCCACGGCACCGACACAGGCTTTGGCAGCAGCGGCGACGACCGCTTTACCTTTGGCGCGGGCGGTCACCTCGCCTGGGGCGAGGAGGGCCGCGATCAGTTCGTGTTCCGAACGATTGATGGCGATCAGGACTGGATTGGCGATTTCACCTCGGGTCAGGACAGGCTGATGATCTGGGGCAGCCAATTGCCGGACGCCCCCCCTTCCGGCCGGATTTCGGCCGATGACCTGGCCTTCGGCACAATGCAGACCGATGCCCCGCAGTTCCTGCTCCTTGGGCAGTCCTCGCAATCCTATCTGTTCTGGGACCCCGATGGCAGCGCGCTGGACCAAGACGCCATCCTGATTGCCATCTTTCTGGACAACCCCACCCTGCTGCACTCGGACATCGTGATCCTGTAACGCCGCCGGACAAAGCTGTTCCCGCACCCCCTGCCCCTTTGCTAGCGTTTTTCGCAATTCCGTATTCACGCCGCAGGTTGATTGACACCGCCAGAAAGGTATTGCCGCCATGATGATACGCTGGTTTCCAGTGGTGGCAATGACAGCCTGAATGGCGGGGATGGCAACGATGTCCTCGTGATCAACACCGCCGCCACGGGTGGTGTCGGCACAGCCCGCGCCGGGGATGGCGATGACCTGATCCGCATCTTTGGCACCTCTGGCGGCACCTTGCAGAGGGTGGCGGGAACCGATGTGATCGCGTTTGTCGCCGTCATCAGCCGCAAACTCTGGGTTGATCTGGATGCCAGCCTGATGGACGGCGGCCTGGCCTTTGCCCCCGGCGTCACCTTTGCGGGTTTTGAACGCCTGAACGTCACCACCCTTGGCGGCAATGACACCATCCTGGACGGCGCGCTGGATGACACGTTGCATGTCGGCAAAGGCCGCAACACCGTTGACGCCAAGGCCGGGGATGACATCGTCAGCTACACCACCCGCGAGGCCAACACCCTCAGCGGCGGCGAAGGCGAGGACACTATCAATGTCAGCAGCGGTCAGTCCAGCCTGTATTTCATCGTCGATATCGGCGACGGGTCGGTCGATGACGGCTCCGTTTCAGTGATCGCAGGCTTTGAACACTACATCGCCCGGGGCGGCGGGTTTGATGACATCGCCTCTTTGGGCGCGGCCGCTGATCAGTTTCATGGTGGCGACGGCAGCGACACGGCCTTTAGCGGGATTGGGTCGACGTGCCCTTGCGGGCGGCACCGGAAACGACCGCATCCGTGGCGGCGCGGGGTCCGACAGCCTTGTCGGTGGCGAGGGCGCGGATCGCATCCAGTTTTACCGCGGCAGTGGCACCGCCACGGGCGGTTCGGGCGCCGACAGCTTTTTGTTCACACGGCGGGATCGTGGCGGCAGATATCTTCCTTCTCTGACCATGGGTTGGTCGCATTTGGGCCAGAAGCGGCTTTGGCCCCGGCACATCATTGCGCCATGAAAACCACCGCCAACTCTGTCGCCGTCCTTTGCCTTGTCTGCGGCATCGCGATCTTTTCGGTGCAAGACCTGATCTTGAAACAAATCTCGGACCGCTATCCCCTGCATCAGGCGATGGTGCTGCGGTCCCTGACCGCCGTGCCCTTCATGCTGCTGATCACCCGGTGGTTTGACGGCACCTTTGCGACGCTGGTCAACCGCAACTGGCCTGCCATGCTGGGCCGGGGGCTGCTGAATTTCTCTGCCTATACCGCCTATTACCTGGCCCTCGCCGCCCTGCCGATGGCCACCACCGTGGCGCTGTATTTCACCGCACCCCTGTTCATCACCCTGCTATCGGTGTGGTTTTTGCGGGAATCGGTCCCCCTCAACCGCTGGATTGCGGTGCTGATCGGCTTTGCCGGCGTCGTGATCATGGCCCGCCCCGGCAGCACGCTGTTTGACTGGGCCGTCCTGCTGCCCATCTTTTGCGGTCTGGCCTATGCCGCATCGATGGTGATGGCGCGCAGCATGGGCGAGGCGAACTCGGCCGCCGCCATGGCGTTCTGGGGCAACAACGCCTTTTTGATGTGCAGCCTGGGCCTGGCTGCGGTCTTTGGCGGCGGCAGCTTTGCCGAAACCGCCCACCCCAGCCTGGCCTTCCTGACCCGCGGTTGGGTGATGCCCAGCCTGACCGATTCGCTGCTGATGTGCAGTTGCGGCTTCATCGCAGCCGTTGGGCTGACCCTGTTGACCCACGCCTACCGCGTCGGCCAATCCTCGGTCGTGGCGCCGTTCGAGTTTACCTTCGCCTTTTGGGGCCTGCTTTGGGGCTGGATGTTCTGGGGCTCGCTGCCCGATGGTCTGGGCTGGGTCGGCATCGCGATCATCGTGGCGGCCGGCCTTTATGTCGTGCGGTCCGAACAGACCGCACCCGCCTAACCCAGATTGCCAAACCGGTCGCAGAGCGCCGCGACATGCGGCTTCAGCGCCGCCACCTGCCCCCACTGCGCCAACACCTCCGCCCAACGCAGCGGCACAAAGACCACGCCATCCCCCGCAACCGCCGCCGCAAACTCGCCCACCTCGCGCCGGTGCAGCGCAATCCGCCCCGCATCCACCGCTTTGCCCGAGGCCCAGGTTGCAGGCTCGGCATACAGATACACCAGCACCGCCCCCACCGCCCGCTTTTCGGCCCGCGTCACGATGCCGTAAGCCTGTTTGATCAGCTGCACCGCATCCAGCGTGTCATACCACACCCGCCCCGCCACCAGATCATCGCGCAGCTTGGTATAGTTCCCCATCTTCTCGCCCCAGACCGGACGGTCATAGACCTCGGCAAAACCGGTTTGCTTTTGCGGGCGAAACGGCTCGTAACGCTTGCTCTCCACCCCGATCAACGTGGTCGTCGTGCTGATCCCCACATCCAGCCAGGGATGCCGCCCGCCGCTCCACGGAAACCGCATCTCGGCCTCCAGCGTCACCGCCGTCACCTGCCCCGCCGGAACGCCGGGCAAGGGCGGCAGGGATTCGGGCCGGTTCAAAAACCAGCCAAAGGCATTCGCCACCAACGCGGCCGAGGAATCGGGGCTGTCAAACTTGCCCGACTTGACCTCATTGCCCGGTGACCGGGCCAGACAGGCCAGAATATCCTCCACAGGCAGATCAGGCAGAAACTCGGGCATGGCAGCCTCCTCAAAGGAAAAGGGCCGCCCTTTCAGGCGGCCCCATAGGCAAATCGGCAGTGCCGATCACATCTCGTCCAGGGCCTCGACCAGCTTTTGCAGGTCTTCCTTGGAAACTTCCTTGTCGGTGACTTGGGCTGCGGCCACGATGTGATCCACCACCTTGTCCTCGAAAATCGGCGCGCGCAGTTGCTGTTGAACCTGTTGGTTCTTCTGCACGAACTCGAAATACTGACGCTCCTGCCCCGGATACTGACGGGCAGCGGCCAGAACGGCCTGGGTCATTTCGGCGTCGGTCACGGTGACCTCAGCCTTGCGGCCCACTTCGGCCAGAACCAGACCCAGACGCACCCGACGCTCGGCAAGCTTGCGGTGCTCGTCCGTCGTCTCGATCGAACTGTGGTTGTGACCATGCTCTTGCGGGTTTTCCTCATGCCACAACTGGTGGGCAATCTGGTTCGCCTCGGCGTCCACCAGGGCGGCCGGCAGGTCGAACTTGACCAACCCGTCCAGCTGGTCCAGCAAGGCCCGCTTCATGACGGCCCGCGCGGCCCCCTTGTACTCGTTCTCCAGGCTGGTCGAGATCTGGCCCTTCAGCGCAGCGACATCCTCGGCCCCGAACTTCTTGGCCAATTCGTCGTTGATCTCGGCCGGAACCGCCTTCTTGACCGCCTTGACGGTGCAGGCAAACACGGCCGCCTTGCCGGACAGATGCTTGGCGCCATAGTTTTCGGGGAAGGTCACGTTGACCGAAACCTCATCGCCCGCCGCAGCGCCGACCAGCTGGGCCTCAAATCCGGGGATGAACGAGTTCGACCCCAGAACCAGCGGATGATCCTCACCCGACCCACCCTCGAATTCCACACCGTCAACTGAGCCCTTGAAGTCGATCACGACCTGATCGCCGTCCTTGGCCTTGGAGCCCTTTTTCTTGTCCTCGAACGATTGCGACGACGCCGCCAGGTTCTTCAACGCCTCGTCAACCGAGGCATCGTCAGCCTTGACCGACAAACGGTCAATGGTGATGATCGAGGCGTCCAGCTCCGGAATGGGCGGCAGGCATTCGTAGGCCATGTTGACCACGACATCCATGCCCTCTTTCCAGGCATCGCCAGCGACCATCTTGACATCGGGCTGCAACGCGGGGCGGTCGCCCGTGGCGTCGAAATGGCCCTTCATCGCGCTGTCGATCGCCTCTTGCATGGCGTCGCCCATGATACGCTGACCGAATTGCTTGCGCAGGATCGGCAGGGGCACCTTGCCCTTGCGAAAGCCCTTGATCTCGACATCGGGCTGGGCGGCCAGAAGCTGTTCGGTAACTTTGGCTTCCAGTTCCGCCGCTGTCACCGTGATGGTGTAGCCGCGCTTCAAGCCGTCTTTAAGGGTCTCGGTGACTTGCATTCTTGTCGTCCTTCTCATCCCATCTGGTGCGGGTGGAGGGACTTGAACCCCCACGCCTCGCGGCGCCAGAACCTAAATCTGGTGCGTCTGCCAATTTCGCCACACCCGCAATTACAACAAGGCGCAACCCGCCCGGTCCGGTGGGCCGGTTGGGGTGCGCCTTGAAATCCGCGTCCTTCTAACAAAGCCCTGACAGGGATGCGAGAGGAAAACGCATGGGCGCGTGAAAGACACAAAGTCGCCAAATTGGCGCGGCGATAACCTTTTCTTGCCACATTCTTGCGAGAAGCAGGGAACATCAGCGAAAGGGTCCCCTCATGGCACAGACAGCAGCGCAGATTTCGGTTGGCACGGTCGGTTTGCAGGCCATCCTTCTGGGCACTCCGGTCTTGACGCTCGAGGGGGAGATGCCTGTCGAATTCCTGCAACCCGGCGACCGCGTGCTGACCCGTGCCGGAATGCGCCGTCTGGTGCAGGTCGAGGTCAGCCTGGTCCAGAATGCCCGCGTGGTCATGATCGCGCATGACACCCTGGGCGTTGACCGGCCCACGGCCGATGTGACCGTCTCGGCCGCTCAACCGATCCTGATCCGCGACTGGCGGGCCAAGGCTTTGGTCGGCCAGACCCAGGCGATGATCGCGGCCGGTCGGCTGGTGGATGGGGAATATATCCGCGCCGCCGTTCTGCCCGAAGCGCGGTTCTTCACGCTGGCCTTTGCCGAAGACGCGGTGATCTATGCCGGCGGGTTGGAACTGGCCTGCCTGGCCTTGATGCCGGCGTAAGCCCACAAATCTTTTGGAAAAGATTTGCAAATTCCTTGCAAGGAATTTGGCCCTTCACAGCCCGAGCGCGCGAAACACCTTTGGCAACGCCTCCGGCAAATCCTCGGCAATCAATCCCGGCCCAAAACTGCGCGCACATTCGACATGCAACCACGCCCCGGTTTCTGCCGCCAGCTGAGGCGCAAAACCCCGCGCCATCAACCCCGCGATGAACCCCGCCAGCACATCGCCAGACCCCGCCGTGGCCAGCCAGGGCGCGGCCCGTTCATAGGCGGCAGAGTTGATGGCGCAGGTGCCATCCGGCGAGGCGATCACCGTGTCCGGCCCCTTGAACAGCACCACACACCCGGCGCGGGCGGCAGCCTCGCGGGTGGCATCGACCTTGGAATAGGCGGGGCCGGTGGAGGCGGGGGCGTCCAGTTTGGCGGCAATGTCGGGGAAAAGGCGGGCAAATTCGCCGCCGTGGGGGGTAAGGACGCAACCGGGATGCAACAAGGCGAACAGGCTTGGGTCGCGGGCGATCAGGGTCAGGGCGTCGGCGTCGAGCACGGCTGCGCATTTTCGGTAGGGTGCGTGATCCTCACGCACCGTGCTCAGCGCCACCCGCACCAATCCCGCCGCCCGCGCATCCAACCCCAACCCCGGCCCCAGACACAGGGCGTTGATCCGCGTATCCGCCAAAATCTCGGCCAGTCCCGCCCCATCCGCGACAACCTTCAGCATGATTGCATCCAGCCGCCCGGCGTTTTCGGCCAAGGCTTGCGCAGGGCAGGCCACCGTCACCAACCCCGCCCCGATCCGCAGCGCCCCGCGCGCCGCCATCCGGGCCGCACCGCCGTGGCCGGGTGGGCCAGAGAGGATGAGGGCATGGCCATAGCCGAACTTGTGCCCCACCCGTTTTGCCAACCTCTTGAATGGCCAATGTGTCAACCTGACCGCAGCGTCGGTTTCACCCAAACCCAAATCCACGCAGCGCAAGGACCAAGGCGCCTCGACCGACTGTCCCAGGTAATGGCCGAGCTTTGGGCGGTGAAATGTCACGGTCAGATGGGCAAAATATGGGGCAACCCGGCCGATTGCGCGTCCACTGTCGGCGCAAATGCCCGAAAGGATGTCTATCGCCACGATCTTGGTCGTGGTGTTCGGACCGGCAAGCAAGGTCCGCTCGACCAGACCCTCAACGGCAAACACCACATGCTCTGCAATCGGGCGGGTCAATCCGATCCCAAACAAACCATCAACGATCAAGTCGAAGTCCCCGTCGGGCATGGAGTGTTTCACCTCCCCCGTCGCCACCCACCGCTCGTAATTCACCCGCGCATCCGGCGGCAGCTTGCCCGCATCCCCGTACAGGAACACCTCCACCTGCCAGCCCCACTCCTGCAACAGCCGCGCCACCACAAACCCGTCGCCGCCGTTGTTGCCCGGCCCGCACAGCACCACCGCCCGGAACGACCCCACCCGCAACTCGGGCCAGGCGTCAAACACCGCCTGCACCACCCCGCGCCCTGCCCGCTCCATCAACTCCAGCCCGGTCACGGCACCTGCCGCAATCACGGCGGCCTCGATGGCCCGCATCTGGGCGGCGGTCAGCAGTTCGGTCATTTTGGCCCCATCGTTCGCAATATGATTATTTTTTCATCGCTAAGCCCGAAAAACACGCTTTGGCTCTGGAATCCTGCGCCGGGATGTCGCAGGGATACTCTAGCCAATTGTCCCCCCCTTAAGGAAGTGGTCAGACGGGGCAGGACACGACCACGGGAGGATCAGCCATGAAGAAGATCGAGGCGATCATCAAGCCTTTCAAGCTGGATGAAGTCAAAGAGGCGCTGCAAGAGGCTGGCATCCAGGGCCTGTCGGTGACCGAGGTCAAGGGCTTTGGCCGGCAAAAGGGGCATACCGAACTCTACCGTGGTGCCGAATATGTCGTCGATTTCCTGCCCAAGGTGAAGATCGAGGTCGTGCTGACCGATGACATGGTGGACATCGCCATTCAGGCCATCATCTCGGCCGCCCGCACCGACAAGATCGGCGACGGCAAGATTTTCGTCACCAACGTCGAGCAGGCCATCCGCATTCGTACCGGCGAGTCCGGCGACGACGCTATCTAAGATCAACCCCCAATTAAACCGAAAGGCAGCATGATGAGCGCAGTGCAAAAAGCTCTGAAACTGATCAAAGACGAGGAGGTCGAATATGTCGACATCCGCTTTACCGACCCCAAGGGCAAGCTTCAGCACGTGACGCTGGTGGCTGATCTGGTCGATGAGGACTTCTTTGAAGAAGGCTTCATGTTCGACGGCTCCTCGATTGCCGGCTGGAAGTCGATCGACCAGTCCGACATGAAACTGATGCCCGATGCGGCATCGGTCTACATGGACCCCTTCTATGCCGAGAAAACGCTGTGCGTGCATTGCAACGTGGCCGAGCCTGACACCGGCGAGATGTATGAGCGTTGCCCGCGTGGCATTGCCCTCAAGGCCGAGGCTTACCTCAAGTCTTCGGGCGTGGGCGACACGTTCTATTGCGGCCCCGAGGCCGAATTCTTCATCTTCGACGACGTGCGCTATTCGGTGACGCCGCAAAAGGTGTCCTACCAGATCGATTCGGAAGATGCGGCCTGGAACACGGATACCGCCTTCGAGGGCGGCAATCTGGCCCACCGCGCCCCGCACAAGGGCGGCTATTTCCCGGTGAACCCCGTGGATTCGGCCCATGACCTGCGCGGCGAAATGCTGTCGACGATGAAGCGCATGGGCATCAAGGTGGACAAGCACCACCACGAGGTCGCCAGCGGTCAGCACGAGCTCGGGATGGTCTTTGGCGGTCTGGTCGAACAGGCCGACAACATCCAGAAGTACAAATACGTCATCCACAATGTCGCGGCCGCCTATGGCAAGACGGTGACCTTCATGCCCAAGCCCATGAAGGGCGACAACGGGTCGGGGATGCACGTCAACATGTCGATCTGGAAGGGCGGCAAGCCCCTGTTCGCAGGCGACAAATACGCCGATCTGTCTCAGGAGGCGCTGTATTTCATCGGCGGTATCCTGAAGCATGCCAAGGCGCTGAACGCGATCACCAACCCGGCCACCAACAGCTACAAACGCCTGATCCCGGGCTTTGAAGCACCGGTTCTGCGCGCGTATTCCGCCCGCAACCGCTCGGGCTGCGTTCGTATTCCGTGGACGGAATCGCCGAAAGCCAAGCGTGTCGAGGCGCGTTTCCCCGATCCGGCGGCCAACCCCTATCTGGCCTTTGCTGCCCTGCTGATGGCCGGCCTGGACGGCATCCGCAACAAGATCGACCCGGGTCCTGCCTCGGACAAGGATCTGTATGATCTGCCGCCCGAAGAACTGGCCGCGATCCCGACCGTTTGCGGCTCCCTGCGTGAGGCGCTGCAAGAGTTGGAAAAGGATATGGACTTCCTGCTGGTGGGCGACGTGTTCACCCGCGACATGCTGGAAAGCTATATGGGGCTGAAGTGGGAAGAGGTTTACGCCTATGAACACACCCCGCATCCGATTGAATATGCGATGTATTATTCCTGCTGATCTCACGACAGCCGGATTGGATCGGGGCGCCTTCGGGCGCCCCGTTTCATTTGATCAGGCTTCGCAACTCGGCCAGATGTGGGGCGATGGCGACGACAAAGGCCGCACTCTGGCTGCGGGACGAGACACTCGCCACCAACCGCGGCGCCCCGCCCGCACCGGGTTGCAGCACGACAGGTGCGCCCGAAATGCCGGTGATCAGGGTGCAGCCCAGCGACGTGACCCCGGCGGCAGTCTCCAGCGCAAGACAGCCTTCGCGGATGGTGGCCGACAGCGACCCACCCATTTCATAGCCGACAACATCGACACGCCCCCCCAGTGGCGTGGTCCAATCGGACAGCGGAACCGGGGTCGCCTCGGTCGGCAGGACCGGGCGGTCCAGCGCCAGCAGGGCCAGGTCGGTCGCCACGGTGTCCGGGCCGACGATGACCTGCGCGTTGACGAACCCCGGCAGATAGGCCGTCGCCCGCACGCCGCGCACGGCGGCATAGCCATCGGTGCGCTGACCCAGAACCAGCCGCAACAGCCCCGGCACAACCCGCCTGCCCGAGACGTGATCCACGATGCAATGCGCGGCGGTGATGGCTTCGGTGGGTGAGATCAGCACGGCGGTGCAGGTGTGATGCCCCGCAACCCGCAGCGACCCCACCCCCGTCCACAACACGGCCTCGTCCCGGCTGACCAGACGCGGCACCACCTCTTGCGCAAGGACAGCTGTGGCGCAAACCAGCGTCAAGATCATGGCCATCCGGCCCAAGGCTCGCGCCATCCTGCCCCCCATCGTGTCCAATCCTCGCTCAAACCTAGGGGTTGATCGCGGTTCGTCAACACTGACACGCGACCGTCTTGCCTTGGCCCCCGAATTGCCCGGATTTCAGGCGAAATTCGCCACGATTCTGCACGAGGCGCGCCCATGACCATTCCCGACCGCCGCACCCGCTTTGACCCGAACCAAGGCTCGGAACCGGTGGCGCGACCGCGCATCTGGGTCGAGGGGCGGCAAAGGCCCCGGTTTGACCTGCGCGCCTATCTTGCGACCAGCCTTGGCATCGCCAGGCGTGACCTTGCCCCCGAAATCCACGAATCCGCGACGCGGTTGCAGGGCTTTGCCGCAAGGGTTCAACGCGGCGATCTGCGCCTGACCGTCGCGTGGGCGCAGCGCGTTCTGCCGTCACATCAGCGCATGGCCGGCTGGATTTCGGGCTTGGCGCGGTTGATGGCGGACAGCCGCCGCCTGATCGTCGAGGAAGAGGCGACCCCGCCTCCCGCCCCCACTGCCCCCCGCCCCCCGGTCGAGCCAACCCTGCACGCGATCCGCTCTGCCTTGGGCGATGTGCCGCATGACGGCCATACCTCCTCGCGCCCCATCGAGACCGAGGGCGGTGTCCTGTGGCGCGCAGCGGCGCGCGCCGTCTTGTGGATCCTGCTGGCCTTCGCCCTTCCGGCCGGGGCGATCAAGGCGCTGGTCTATCATCTGGACGGCGGGGACCTGGCCAACTGGTTCTGACCGATTGTTCACCAAACGCCCGCAATGCCGGGCCAAAGCCGAATTGTGATTTGTGGCAGAAACAAAGCCGCGGTCATGGTTAATTTCTTGGTAAAACCATAGTTGTTTCCAGATGCGATCACAATCGCACTCTACCTTGGGCACAGTCCAAGAAGGAGAAACACCATGCACGACTCAGGGCTCAGTACCATTGCGCAATTGTTGTTTGCTGATGAAAAGTCGCTTGATTTTGCACGGATCGTGTCCGAGTTGGACGCAGTTCTGATCCGCCTGCGCGGGCCGGATATCCGCATCGCGTGGGATTGTGACGACCTTGTCACCTTTGACATGCCCGACTGCCGCATCCTGTTGGCCTGGGCCGAGGTCGGGGTGCGCCGTCCGGGCGGATGCCTGACCGTCTCGGTGGGCCCCAGCCCGATGGACCAGGCCGCGCCAAGCCGAATCGAACATGATGTCCTGTGCAGCCGCCTGGTGGAACGCATCCTGATGCGCTTTGAACCCAGCGCGGTTCTGTGGTGTCAGGTTCCCGGCGCAGTGGATAGCGAGGTGGTCGATGACCTGGCCGATACCATGCCCGAGATCAGCGCCCCCCTGCCCCCGGTCGACAGCATTCTGGACAGTCTGACCAAAACCGACCTGCAAATCGCAACCCGCAATTCCGAAGCCCGGCGCATCCGCTCGCTCGCCCCCCTGCCACGTGCCACCACACCGCAAACGGTCGCCCCCCCCCAACCCGCCAAAGCCGCCCAGCCTGACAAACCCCAGGCCGTGGCCAATGACCGGCCGCACCTGCCCAAGCCCCGCAACGCGGAACTGGCCCGGATCAGGACAGCACTTTACCCGCCCGAGACGGCCGATGCCCCGGCCTATTCCACCCAGATGCGGCTGGCCGCGCATTGCATGAACGCCACGCTGATCGTGGTCTGGGCCCCCTTGGGCGCCGCCGTGATGACCTATGCCCTGCTCAGGGGCGAGAACATGCAGATGTCCGGGCGCCTGATGGCGGTTGCGGGCACCTTCTTTGCCATCGCCCATTCGCCGGTGGGCGACACGATGGTCGCCATGGCGCGCAGCATCGGCTGATCACAGGCGGGCGGTTTCCAACCCCGCCCGCTCCTCGGCCGTCAGGCTGTCCAGCCGCACGACATAGGTGTGGATCGCAAACAGCACCGCCCCGGTCTGCGGCAGGCGCAGCAGGGTCTGCCGCTCGGCGCGCACATAATCGCCCCCCCGCCGCGCCGTGCGCGGCGCAGCCTCGAACGCCGGCTGGTGCAGGTCGGGGTTCACATAAACCAGCGCGTTCATCCGCCACAGCGGCTGTCCCACGCGGATCACGTCAAACATCCGCTGCACCCGCCGCGCCAGATCCTCCTCGTAAACCTTGACCATGCGGTGAATGCCGGTCAGCGGCCGCCCCAGCTTTTCGGACAGCGACCAACTGGCCGGAAAGCACAGGCAGGCCCCGGTCAGCACATGCTCAGGCCCATCCGCCTGCATCAGACACAAATCCTCCTGCACCAGCCGCCCCAGGGTTTTCAGCGGGGCGCTGCGGTCCAGGGCCACCACCACCCCATCGGGCCGCGTGGCCGTGTCGGGCGTCAGCGCATAGCCCGGCGTCGTGGCCAGACGTGTCAAGATCAGGTCATACAGCTCCTCTGCCGCCGCAACTCCCTGCGGCAACTGCCCCAGCACAGTCTCGGGGATATCGGCAATCAACTGATCCCGCAGCGCCATCTGGGCGGCATAGGCCTCATCCACCGTCAGCCAGGCCTCCCCCTCGACCGGCAAAATCCCCGGCAACCGGGACAGGCGCGGGTCCATCCACGGCGATTGCGGCAAGGCGTTCTGCAAGATGGGCGACATCGGGCGACCTGTCAAAAGGGAACAACCGCCTATCGCACGGGCGACGCGACCACGACAGCCGATTTGCGACATGGGCCCGTCGCCTGCGGCAAAGCGGCCCACCGGTGCCTGCTCAAACGTGGCGTCAAGGGAGACAGCCCATGACCCAAACCTACGCCGACCGCCGCAAGATCGACCCCAGCCGGGGCGCCACCCTGGGCGACGGCTCCCCCAACGACAATGACCGGGTCGAGATTGGCCCGACGCAACTGGCCTTTGGCGAATGGCAGCGCGCGGGTCTGACCCCGCCCGATCTGGCCGCCCTCCGCCGCTTCCGCTGGGAACGGCTGACGGCGGGCATCGTGGCGCGGGGCTATGGCGGGCTCTTGATGTTCGACCCCCTCAACATCCGCTATGCGACCGACACCACCAACATGCAATTGTGGAACAGCCACAACCCGTTTCGCGCCTGCCTGCTCTGCGCTGACGGTCATATGGTGATGTGGGAATACAAGAACTCGCCCTTTCTGGTGACGTTCAACCCCCTGGTTGCCGAATTGCGCAGCGGGGCGTCGTTCTTTTACTCGGTCACCGGCGATGCATCGGCGGGCGATGCCCGCAATTTTGCGGCCCAGGTCGATGAGGTGATGCGCGCCCATGCCGGATCGAACCGCCGCCTTGGGGTGGACAAGATCATGATCCACGGGTTGCGCGCGCTGGAACGGGCGGGGTTCGAGGTGATGGAGGGCGAGGAAGTCACCGAACGCGTCCGCGCCATCAAGGGCCCGCAAGACATCGCCGCCATGCGCTGCGCCCACAACGCCTGCGAGGCCGCCATATCCGAGATGGAGGCCTTTACCCGCACGCAGGTGCCATTGGGCGGCGTCTCCGAGGATGCGATCTGGGCCGAACTCCACGCCGGCAACATCCGGCGCGGCGGCGAATGGATCGAGACGCGGCTCCTCGCCTCGGGCGCCCGCACCAACCCGTGGTTTCAGGAATGCGGCCCGCGCATCGTGCAAAACAACGAAATCGTCGCCTTTGATACCGATCTGATCGGCTGCTATGGCATTTGCATCGACATCTCGCGCACCTGGTGGGTGGGCGATGCGCGGCCCAGCATTGCGATGGTGTCCGCGATGAACCACGCGATGGACCATATCGCCGAAAACATGGCCATGCTGAAACCCGGCATCGCGATCCGCGATCTGGTGCATCAGGGCCACCAGCTGGACCAGCGGTATTGGAACCAGAAATACTCGTGCAAGATGCACGGCGTGGGCCTGTGCGACGAATGGCCCTTTGTGCCCTATCCCGACAGCTACGTCCAAGGCGCATTCGAGGCCGTGCTGGAACCCGGCATGACCCTGTGCGTCGAGGCTCTGGTGTCAGGCGAGGGCGAGGGTTTTTCGATCAAGCTGGAGGATCAGGTTGTCATCACCGAGGACGGCTATGAAAACCTGACCACATATCCCTTCGACGCCGCATTGATGGGGAAATGACGGCGCGCCAGCCGCGGTAATGCCGGGCCGGAAATTCCCGGCCCGGCATATGACTGGTCCAAGCCAGCAGACGATTACATCGACGACTTCAAGGCGTCCATGATCGGCATGGTGTCGTTTCCGGTGCAGGCGGTCTTGATCTTGGTCATCATGTCTGCGTTCGCTTGGGTCTGCGCCGTCTTTTCCTCCTCGGTCATGGCGTCAGTCTTGGCCTGCATCTCGGTCTGCAGGGCCGTCATGCGGTGGGCCGACTTTTCAGCCTCCGACATGCCGGCCGTTTCCGTGGCCATCTTGTCTTCCAGGGCCTGTTTGTCAGTGTCGCTCATCGTTTCAAACTGCATCATCGTGCTGGCATTGTTGACGGCTGCCGTCATGGCAGTCTCGTCCACCTGCAACAAAGAGGCGCAGGTCATCGTGTTGACGTCCAGGCTGTCAGCCTGGGCAAAGACCGGGCCTGCCAAGAAGGCAGCAGCGACGGTTGCGGACAGCATAGCGGGAAGTTATTTCACGGGGTCCATTCCTTATGTCAAGGTGGCACTGCGCACACCCGCAACTGCAACAGCGGTTCCCGGTCAAGCGTTCCAGCACGCGGTCGTGCCACCCTGGGCGTCGGCAGCAATTCGCTGTTGCGGGGGGGCGCTGCGGACCGCCCTCGCCGCCATATTGACGCCGATCCGGGCGCGTCGCCTTGCAGCCGCGTGGTTCGGGCATTATGGGGACGACAGTCGTCACGAAAGGCTCCCCGATGATCGCCCGCTATTCCCGCCCCGACATGGTTGCCATCTGGTCCGCACAGGCCAAGTTCAAGATCTGGTATGAGATCGAGGCCCATGCCTGCGACGCCCTTGCCGCCATCGGCGTGATCCCCAAAGCCAGTGCCCAGGCCGTCTGGAAGGCCCGCGACGTGACCTTTGACGTCGCCCGCATCGACGAGATCGAGGCCGTCACCAAACACGACGTCATCGCCTTTCTGACCCACCTGGCCGAACACATCGGCGCCGAGGAGGCCCGCTTTGTCCATCAGGGCATGACCTCCTCCGACGTGCTGGACACCACCTTCAACCTGCAACTCGTCCGCGCCACCGACCTTCTGCTGGTCGGTCTGGACCGCGTTCTGGCCGCGCTGAAATCCCGCGCTTTTGAACACAAGGACACCGTCCGCATCGGCCGCAGCCACGGCATCCACGCCGAACCCACCACCATGGGCCTGACCTTTGCCCGCTTTTACGCCGAAATGTCGCGTGGCCGCGCCCGCCTGACCGCCGCCCGCGCCGAAATCGCCACCGGAGCCATCTCCGGCGCCGTCGGCACCTTCGCCAACATCGACCCCTCGGTCGAGGAGCATGTCTGCGCCATGCTGGGCCTGACCCCCGAACCGATCAGCACCCAGGTCATTCCCCGCGACCGCCACGCCATGTATTTCGCCACCCTTGGCGTGATCGCCAGCTCCCTCGAAAACATCGCCACCGAAATCCGCCACATGCAGCGCACCGAGGTGCTCGAGGCCGAGGAGTTCTTCTCCCCCGGCCAAAAGGGCTCCTCCGCCATGCCCCACAAACGTAACCCCGTCCTGTCCGAAAACCTGACGGGTCTGGCCCGCCTCGTCCGCATGTCCGTCATGCCCGCCCTTGAAAACGTGACCCTCTGGCACGAACGTGACATCAGCCATTCATCGGTCGAACGCACCATCGGCCCCGACACCACGATCACCCTCGATTTTGCCCTGCACCGTCTGGCCGGGCTGTTGGAAAAGCTGGTGATCTATCCGCAGAACATGCTCGATAACATGAACAAATTCCGCGGCTTGGTGATGAGCCAGCGGGTGCTTTTGGCCTTGACCCAAGCTGGCGTCAGCCGCGAGGACAGCTACCGTCTGGTCCAGCGCAACGCGATGCGGGTCTGGGAACAGGGCGCCGATTTCAAGACCGAACTCCTGGCTGACCCCGAGGTCACCGCCGCCCTGACTCCCGCGCAAATCGAGGAAAAGTTCGACCTTGGCTATCACACCAAGCATGTCGACACGATCTTTGCCCGCGTCTTTGGTTCCGCCTTCACCGCCCGTTAACGACGCCCTGCCAATCTGCCCCCGACAGTCAGAATCGGAGGCAGAATGTCCCAATCGCCCGCCCTCCTCGGCTATGGCGCCCTGCCCGCCCTCGATGGCGGCAGGCCCCCGGTGCGGCCACGCGAAAAGGCCGCCATCATCGTCCGGCTTCTTCTGGCCGAGGGGACGCCGCTGAAGATCACCGCCCTGCCCGAGGATATGCAGGCCGCCCTCGCCCAGCAGATGGGCACCATGCGCCGGGTCGACCGCGACACCCTGCAATCGGTCGTCCGCGATTTCCTGATGGAACTGGATGAGGTCGGTCTGTCCTTCCCCGGCGGCATCGAGGGGGCGCTGACCATCATGGACGGCCACATGTCTTCCAGCGCCGCCTCGCGCCTGCGCCGCATGAACGGCGGCAATTCGACCGTTGACCCGTGGGAACGCCTGACCGCCGTCTCGGTCGATACCCTGGCCGAGGCGTTGCAGGACGAAAGCATCGAGGTGGCTGCCGTCGCCCTGTCCAAACTGCCCGTGCAAAAGGCGGCGGAACTCTTGGGCAAATTTCCGGGGCCAAGGGCCCGCGCCGTGGCCTATGCCGTCTCGCAAACCGGCAATATCGACCCCGACACCGTGCGCCGCATCGGCATGTCTCTAGCCGCCCAGATCGATTCGCAACCGATCAAGGCTTTCGATGTCGGCCCCGGCGAACGGGTCGGCGCGATTTTGAACATCGCCGCCGCCCTGACCCGCGATGACGTGCTCAAGGGCCTTCAGGAAACCGACGCCGATTTTGCCGAAATCGTCCGCAAATCCATCTTCACCTTTGAACATATCAAGGCCAAACTCGCCCCCCGCGACGTGCCCAAGGTGGTGCGCATCGTCGACCAGCCGGTTCTGGTCACCGCCCTCGCCTATGCCCAAAGCAATCCAGACCATCAGGCCTCGGCCGAACATATCCTTGAAAACCTGTCGCAGCGCATGGCCCAATCCCTGCGCGAAGAGGTGGCAGGTCGCAACAAGGTCAAGGAAAAGGATGGCGAAGAGGCGATGTCGCAGATCGTGATGGCGATCCGCCAGCTTGAAGGCGCGGGCGAGGTCGTGCTGATCACCCCCGAGGAGTGACGCTTCAGCCCTTGTGCCCGCCCGCCGCTTTGCCTAGCGTCCCCGCAACAATCGCGCGGATGCCCCATGACCCAAGACCCAACTTCGCTGCGGCGGGGTATCCTGTTCATTGCCTTGGGCATTTTCTGTTTTACCGCAATGGATGCCGTGGCCAAGCAGTTGCTGCAAACCTATCCCACCGCCGTGGTGATCTGGGCGCGCTTTGCAGGACATCTGCTGTTCGTGGCGCTCTATCTGCGCGCCCGCATCCTGCCCTCACTGAAAACCACCATGCCGTGGTGGCACGTCGCCCGCTCACTGACCCAACTGGGTGCTACGATCTTCTTCTTTGCCAGCCTCAACTACATCGGCCTGGCCGAGGCGACGGCGCTCGCCAGCATCAGCCCCCTGCTCATCACGCTCGGCGCCGGGCTGTTCCTCGGTGAAGCCTTGGGCCTGCAACGCCTGATCGGCGTCGGCGTGGCCCTGATTGGCGCGCTGATCGTGATCCGCCCCGGCATGTCGGTGTTCAGCCCCGCCGCCCTGCTGCCCCTGATCTGCGCCTGCTGCTTTGCCGCCAACATGCTGCTGACCCGCCATGTCGGCTCCCGCGAAAGCCCCTGGGCCGCGATGATCTATGCCGCCCTGGCCGGCATGGTCCTGACCTCCCTTGTCCTGCCGTTTTACTGGCAAGGCATCCAATGGGCCGATGTGCCGCTGTTCCTGCTGCTCGGGCTCTTGGGCGCAGTCGCGCAACTGTTCATCATCCGCGCCTATTCCGTGGCCGAGGCCAGTGCGATGGCCCCCTTTGGCTATCTGGACATCGTGTTTGCCACGCTGTGGTCAATTTCGGTGTTCGGCGAATACCCCGACGTCTTCACCCTGACCGGCGCGCTTGTGATCGTGGCGGCCGGGCTTTATGTCTGGCGGCAAGAGGCGTCCGCGCCTCAAACCAAGCCGATGGTCTGACCCCACCTTGAAAACAACCTCGCCCTTCTTTCTGCCGGTGGCCTATGCGCAAAACCTGGCAACCGCCGGCCTGTTGGGCGCGCTGCGGCTGCTGCCCTATGCGACGCGCATACGGTTCAGCGGCTGGATGATGCGGCGGGTGATCGGCCCGCTGGCGGGCTATCGCAACCGGGTCCACGCCAACTTGGCGCTGATCTGGCCCGACTTGGCCCCGCCCCGCGTCACCGAACTGACCGAGGCCGTGCTCGACAATGTCGGCCGCACCCTGGCCGAGCTTTATTCCCCCACCGAATTCAAGGCGAATGTCGCAGGCTCGGCCCTGCTGGGCGAGGGGCTGGACCAGATCTTGCAGGCCCAGGCCCAAGGGCGCGGCGTGATCCTCGTCTCGGGCCATTTCGGCAACCACGACATCGCCCGCGCCGTGCTGGCGTCACGCGGCATGGCGGTCGGCGCGCTCTACCGCCCCCAGCGCAACCCCTATTTCGACCGCCATTTCGCCGCCACCATCCGCGCCATTTCCGAACCCCTGTTCGCCCGTGGCAGGCGGGGTCTGGCCGAACTGGTGACGCATCTGCGCCGCGGCGGCATGCTGGGCATGCTGATCGACCAGCACATCAGCCACGGCGCACCGCTGACCTTTCTGGGCCACCGCGCCCTGACCGCGCTGTCGGCGGCCGACCTTGCCCTAAAATACAACTGCCTTCTGGTGCCGGTCTACGGCATCCGCCAGCCCGACGGGTTGCATTTCGATCTGGTCATCGAACCCGCCATCCCCCACACCACCGCGTCCGAGATGACCCAAGCCCTGAACAACTCGCTCGAGGCCCAGGTCCGCGCCCATCCCGGCCAGTGGTTCTGGGTCCACCGCCGCTGGAAATAGTCAGTCCACCACCGCCGCCGCAAAGATCAGCCCCGGCCCCTCGGCCTGCAAGATGACCACCACCTTGTCCGGCCCCGCGGCAGGCACCGTCATATCCAGCGCCTCGCGCCCATCCCAGGTGCCAATCCGCGTCCAGGAAGTGACGATGTTGGTGTACGTGATCGTGTGCCCTGCATTTTCGCCCCGCTCGATCGCGACCTGTTCGCTGGCCCGGTAACGGACCAGCTGCACCGCCAGCGGCGCATCCAACGCCACCCGGGCCGAGGCCTCGATCATCACCGACCCACCGCTGCGCATCAGCTGCAACACCACCATCTGATCCGCCGACTGATGCCGCCGGATCAACCCCGAC
>CAMBWO010000041.1 GCA_945871285.1 Pseudorhodobacter antarcticus
GGTCTGACCATGTTTGGTGTCACCACCCCTGCCGTGATGGCGGTGCTGGAGCGGTTGGGCGACACGGTTGAGGGCATGGTGTTTCACGCCACCGGGACCGGTGGGCGCAGCATGGAGGCGCTGGTGGATGCAGGGTTGTTGACGGGCGTGATCGACCTGACGACGACCGAGGTGGCGGATTTGCTGTGCGGGGGGTTCCTGCCTGCGGGGCCGGACCGGCTGGACTGCATCGCCCGGACGCGGGTGCCCTATGTCGGCTCGGTCGGGGCCTGTGACATGGTGAACTTCTGGGCGCCCGAGACGGTGCCCGCCCGCTATGACGGGCGGCATTTCTACCGCCACAACGCCAATGTCACCCTGATGCGCACCACGCCCGAGGAATGCGCCGCCATCGGCGCCTGGATCGCGGCCAAGCTGAACCGCTGTGACGGGCCGGTGCATGTGCTGCTGCCCGAAGCTGGGGTCTCGGCGCTGGACATCGCGGGGGGCACTTTCTTTGACCCCGTGGCCGATGCCGCGCTGATGGGCGCGCTGGAGGCGGATTTGCAGCAAACCGCCACGCGCCGCTTGACGCGGCTGCCGTTGCACATCAATGACCCGGCCTTTGCCGATGCGGTTGTGACCGCGTTCCGCCAGATGACCTGAGAGGTTCCCATGCCCGCCATCCCCCGTTCCGTTTTGCTGGACAAGTTCAACACCATGCGCCATGAGGGCCGCCCGATCATCGGCGGCGGGGCGGGCACTGGGTTGAGTGCGAAATCCGAGGAGGCGGGGGGGATCGACCTGATCGTGATCTACAATTCCGGCCGCTACCGCATGGCGGGGCGGGGTTCGGCGGCAGGGTTGCTGGCGTTTGGGAATGCCAATGAGATTGTGGTGGACATGGCGCGTGAGGTGTTGCCGGTGGTGCGCCATACGCCGGTTCTGGCAGGAGTGAACGGCACCGACCCCTTCATGCTGCTGCCGCAATTTCTGCGCCAGATCAAGGATCTGGGGTTTTCTGGCGTGCAGAACTTTCCCACCATCGGCCTGTTTGACGGCACGATGCGCCAAAGCTTCGAGGAAACGGGGATGGGCTATGGGTTGGAGGTCGACATGATCGCCGCCGCCCATGCGATGGACCTGCTGACGACGCCCTATGTGTTCAATCCGGATGAGGCGCAGGCGATGACGCGGGCCGGGGCCGACATCATCGTGGCCCACATGGGCGTGACCACGGGGGGCGCGGTGGGGGCGGTGGCCGCGAAGTCGCTGGACCAATGCGTGACCGAGATCGAGGCGATTGCCGAGGCGGCGCGACGGGTGCGGCCTGACATCTTGGTGCTGTGCCACGGCGGGCCGATCTCGATGCCCGAGGATGCGCGCTATGTGCTGGACCGGGCGCCGAATTGCCATGGGTTTTACGGCGCCAGTTCGATCGAGCGCCTGCCGGTCGAGATGGCCATCAAGGCTCAGGTGCAAGCGTTCAAATCGCTGAAAACGGGGGGGAAATCATGACTGAACAGAATTTCGTCTATCCAGCCGATGTGAATGCCTTTGGCTTTGACTGGGGCCGTCTGGCGCTGACCGTCGCCCCCGAGGTGAACGGGGCGCAGCGGTTTTCGGGCGGCGTGGTCGATCTGCCGCCGGGGATGGGGCATACCCGCCACAACCATCCGGGGGCCGAGGAGATCATCTTTGTGATCTCGGGCAACGGCGAGCAGATGGTCGAGGACCCGGAGGGCAATCCCGTGGTCCAACAGGTCGGCCCCGGCTGCACGGTGTTCGTGCCCGAAAGCCGGTACCACTCGACGCTGAACACCGGCAGCCAGCCCATGCAGTTGTTCGTCGTCTATTCCCCCGCCGGACCGGAACTTTTCCTGCGCACGCTGCCTGATTTCCGGATCATCCCGAAAGGGTAGGGGCGGGCTAAGCGGGCCTTCGGGAAAACATTGTTGGACAGGGCGCGTCCGTCGGCTAACCGTTGCCTGCGAAGAACAATGGGGTGACGGCATGGCAACTGAGGACATCGACACGCTGATCATCGGCGGTGGGCAGGCGGGGCTGGCGATGAGCGCGCATCTGCGCGAGCAGGGCAAGCCGCATCTGGTGATTGAACGCCACCGCATTGCCGAGCGCTGGCGGTCGGAGCGCTGGGATTCGCTGGTGGCCAATGGCCCGGCCTGGCATGACCGCTTTCCCGCGCTGGACTTTGACGACATCGCCCCGGATGCCTTTGCCCCGCGCGACCGGATCGTGCAGTATTTCGAAACCTTTGCCGCCCAGATCGACGCCCCCATCCGCTGCGGGGTCGAGGTGACGGAGCTGGTGCAGGACGGCGGCGGTTTTGTGGCCCGCACGGGGGATGGGGCTATCCGGGCGCGCAATGTCGTTGTCGCGACCGGGCCGTTTCAAAAACCGCTGATGCCGGTGATGGTGCCGGAAGATCAGGGCGTGACGCAACTGCATTCCAACGCCTATCGCAACCCGGCCCAGCTGCCGCCCGGTGCGGTGCTGGTGGTGGGCGCGGGGTCGTCTGGCGCGCAGATTGCCGATGAATTGCAACGGTCGGGGCGCAAGGTCTATCTGTCGGTCGGCCCCCATGACCGCCCGCCGCGCGCCTATCGCGGCCATGATTTCGTCTGGTGGCTGGGCGTGCTGGGCCTGTGGGACGCGACGGCGCGGGAACCGGGCAAGGAGCATGTGACCATTTCTGTCAGCGGGTCGCGGGGCGGTCACACAGTGGATTTCCGCGATCTGGCGGCCGGCGGGATCACCCTTTTAGGCCGCGCCCATGGCTTTGACGGCGGCAAGATGCGGTTTCAGGATGATCTGGCCCGCAACATTGCCGAGGGCGACGCGAACTATCTGTCCGTGCTGGACACCGCCGACGCCTATGCCGAGGCGATGGCGCTGGACCTGCCGCCCGAGCCGCAAGCCCGCCATTTCGGCCCCACCCCCGATTGCGTGACCAACCCCATACTGGAGCTGGACCTGAAGGCAGCGGGGATATCCACGATCCTGTGGGCCACCGGCTTTGCGCTGGATTTCGGCTGGATCAAGGCGGACGCCTTTGACGACAAGGGGCGGCCCCGGCATGACCGGGGCGTGGCCACGGTGCCGGGGCTGTATTTCATCGGTCTGCCCTGGCTGTCACGCCGGGCCTCGCCGTTCATCTGGGGGGCCTGGCATGATGCGGCCCGACTGGCGCAGCACATCGCGGCGCGGGGCTGAGCGTCAGTTGCCGGTCAGGCGGAACTGCTGGTCCGTCTGGCTGGTGCACAAGGCATAGCGCACCCGCGTGCGGTGCGAGGGGCCGGCCTGAGCCTTGGTCACCTGGCTGAGGCTGGCCTTGGCCGGGGCGTCCAGACAGGCCTGCACCCGGGCGTTGAAATCGGCGCGCAGGGCGGTGCATTCGGCAGACATGTCACGCGGCACAGCCTGCACCGCACAGCGGTCAAGCCGTTCGCCCGGCGTTTCGCCAAGCGCCGGGGTCGCGGCGGCCAGGGCCAGCACAATCAAGGTCGTTTTCATCACTCACTCCCCTTTTGATGGCGCCACCCGTCATGGATGGCAGTGTCAGTCTGGCAGACCCGGCATGACCGCCGCGTGAGCGCGCGTTTCACAGCCCGTTCACGCCCGCCTGCGCCCCGCCTGTCAGGGATCATGGTCAGGGGGGACACCAGATCGCCCCGCTTCAACAGAGGGGCGACCCGACCATGACACCCTTGCGCGCCAATGCGCTGGCACTGCTTGCGGCCCTTGCCTGGGGATTGGGCAATGTGTCGCAAAAGACGATTCTGCAGGATATCGACAGCTTTGCCGCCAATGGCCTGACCTCGCTGATCGGGGCGTTTGTGCTGCTGCCGCTGGCCCGGCGCGAGGCGCGGCAGGTCCTGCCCAGTCAGGCGGGGTCGTTGCCGCTGCTGACAAAGGTGGCGCTGCTGTTCACGCTGGCCGCGACGCTGATGCAGGTGGGGTATGGCCATACCTCGGTCACGAATGCGGGGTTTCTGGTCAACACGGCGGCGGTGCTGACACCGTTGATTGCGCTGGGCTTTTTCCGGCAGCGCCCGCCTGCGCTGATCTGGGTGGCCAGCCTGACCACACTTTACGGCGTGTTCAACATGGCGGGGGGCAGCTGGACCGGGGTCAGTTATGGTGACGGCCTGTGTCTGGCGGCGGCGCTGGCCTTTGCGGTCTGGACGCTGTTCGTGGGCCAGCATGTGATGCGCTATCGCCGTCCCATGCAGTTGACGGTGATCCAGCTGGCGGTGTGCGGCGTGGTCTGCGTCGCCCTGGGCTGGGGCACCTATGGCCTGCCTACGGGTGCGGCGCTGCGGGCGGCGCTGCCCGAGATCCTGTTCATGGGCGTGGTGTCCAAGGGGCTGGCCTATATGCTGATGGCGGTGGCGCAGCAGCGGTTGACGGCAACCTCGGTCGCGGTGCTGGTCAGCGCGGAATCGGTCTTTGGCGCGATGGCGGCGATGGTGCTGTTGGGCGAGGCGCTGGATGCGACACGGGCGCTGGGAGCGTTTTGCATCCTGATCGGAGTGATCATCGCGGCCAGCCTGCCCGCCAAGGCCGAAACCGCCGCGCAGAGGGTCTAGGCCGTCAATACCTTCCCCAAGGTCAATTTATAGTTGAAAGCAGGCCGGTCGCTGTGCATCGTGCGGTGCAGGGATGCAGGCGGGCGTTTGCAGATGGCATTGTTTCGCGTCGAATTGCTGGGCGGCTGTCGTGTCTTGAACACCACAACGGACCAGGAGGTGGTGTTTCGCACCCGCAAGGCCAAGTGCCTGCTGGGCATCCTGCTGCTGAGCCCGGCTGGCGCGATGAACCGCGAACAACTGGCCTCGTTGCTGTGGGACCCGGCCCCCGAGGACATGGCGCGCGGCAGTCTGCGCCAATCGCTCAAGGAATTGCGCGATACCTTGGGTGAGGGGGCGGTGACGGCGGACCGTTTCACCGTGGCGCTGGTCGAGGGGGCCTTTGTCGATGATGTGCGGGCGTTTCGCGACCTGATCGCCGCCAGTATCGGGGCCAATGGGGCAGACCGCGAGGCGGCGCTGCGGGCGGCGGCGCTGTGGAAGGGCGAGTTGTTCGGCGCCGTCCTGCCCAGCGCCATGGTGTTCGAGGCCTGGGTCCAGATCGAGCGGTCGCACCTGCGGTCGGCCCTGACCAAGGCGTTGACCGACCATCTGGAGGCGCTGATCGCGGCGGGTGATTTTGGCGATGCGCGGCTGGCCGAAGAGCTGGTGCGCATCGAGCCGAGCCACGAACTGGCCCATCAATACCTGATGCGGTTTCACGCGCTGCGCGGCGACCAATCCGCGGCGTTGCGGCAATTCGCCCTGCTGGAACGCGCGTTGGAGGAGGAGTTGGACAGCGAGCCTTGCGAGGATTCCAACGCCCTGCTGGTGGCCATCAAACGCGGCGACATCGCCTTGCAGCGCAGCGAACCGCCGCCGCGCCCAGCCCGGCAGGGGCCGCCCCGCATCACCATCCGCCCGCCGCTGACAAGGTTCAGCGACACCAGCAAGGATTATCTGGGCGAGGGCTTTGCCTATCTGGCCAAGTCCTGCCTGTCGCGGTTTCGCTGCTGGATCGTGATCCCCTGGCCGAACACCGGCTATGGCTCGCCCGCCGCGGTGGATTATGCGGCGGTGGGTCAGGCCATCCTGGCCGATTTCGCGGTGGACTGTGTGCTGGACTGGCGTGCGCCCGCCTGCAAGCTGTTCGTGACCCTGGTCGATTGCCGCGATGGCAGCGAGGTCTGGTCCAGGATCTATGCGATTTCGGAATATGATCTGGCCGAGTTGAGCAGCAGCGTGGCGGGGGCGGTGGCGGCGCATCTGGCGGCGCAGGTCAATTACATCTCGTTGCTGCGCTATGCCCGGTCCAGCCCCGGCGATCCGGTGGCCTATGATCTGTGGCTGCGCGGGCATCAGTTGTCGCGCCAATGGGACCCGCAGGCCGATATCGAGGCCGAGGCGCTGTTTGCCCGGTCGATCGCGCTGGATGCGGGGCTGGCCTGTGCGCATTCCAGCCTGGCGCAAATCCTGAACACCCGCAGCATGGTGCGCCCCGGCTATCCCGGCGCCAGGGCCGACTATGCCGCCGCCTTCAAACACGCGCAAAGCGCCATCGCGCTGGACCCTTACGACGCCCGCAGCCATATCAGCATGGCGTGGAGCTGGATGATTGCAGGGTCAGCCGAGCGGGCCAATTCGCATTTCCGGCTGGCGGTCGACCTGAACCCACATGATTCCGAAACGCTGATCTCGGCGGCCAATGGCATGGCGTTTCTGGGCAAAGCGGACGAGGCGGCGCAGTGGTCGGACCTGGCGCTGACCTTGAACCCGATCTACCCGGAGTATTATTCGGCCTATCTGGCGGGCATTCATTTCATGCGGGGGGATTACCGGGCCACGGTCGCTGCGGTTGAAAAATGCCCCGATGTCTTTCCCGACCTTGTGGTCTGGGCCGCCGCCGCCTGGGCGCTGCTGGGCCATGAGGCCGAGGCGGGGCTGGCCTATCAGTCCTTCAGCGCCCTGACCGCCCGAATTTGGGAAGGCCCGCAATCCCCGACCGAGGATGGGATGGAGGACTGGCTTTTGACCGCCTTGCCCATCGTCTGGGCCCAAGGGCGGCAGGGTTTTGCCGAAGGCATCAGGCTTGCGCGCCAGATGGCGCACAAGCCACTCGGGCTGGGCCCGCAAACCCGGCTCAGCGGCACCGGCGCATGAAATAGCGCGCCAGAACCACCGGAAACTGCGCGCCATACGAGGGCTCGTCGGCGGGCGCCGGGGCGCCGTTCAGATCCCCCGCCCAAGGCACGCGGACATGCATCTTGGTGGGGGTGTCATAGACCGGGATGACGTCGATGCTGGCCGGAATGCGGCCATCGGGCAGGGCATCGGCGCCGTCATAGCGGTAGCCGGCCTGATACAGCCATTCGCGGGTATCCCGGTCGAACTTGGCCCATTCCGAGGTGGGGGTTGTCTGAAAAACGCTGTTGGCGACGCGCATGATCGCCTCGCCCGTCGCCTTTTGATCCACAAGCTGGTCGTTCTTGAGCCTGAAAAATCCCATGATTCCTCGCTTTCCGCTGGGGTTTGGCCGGATCGCGTGATCCGGTCGGGCCGTTATGGCGGGGCCTGCGTGAACCCAGCGTGAAATGCCGCACCCCCGGCGTTTTCGCGGCTTGATCGGACGGGCTGGCGGGGGTTCAATGGACGGCATGAGCATGCATGTGACGCAAACCTTGGCCAATCTGGAACGGGCGCTGGCCTGTCAGTTCACCATTCAGCCCGTGCGCACGGCCAATGACGCCATTTTCATGGCCGTGGCCTGGCCCACTGCGCAGGGCTTGACCGGGCTGAAACCGCGCCTGCCCGCCGGGCGGGGCATGACGGCGGCGCAGGCGCGGCTGGCCGCAGGCGCTGAGGCGGTCGAGTTGCGGGCAAGCCTTGCGCAAAACCACCGCGCCAGCGTGGACGGGCTGGAGCGTCGGGGGGGCTGCCGCGTCGTGCCCGCTGTCGATGTGCTGACCGGCGAGACGGTGGCCGTGCCGGGGCAGGCGGTGTTCCTGGACTTTGCCGCCACCTGCGGCGAGGCCCGCTATGCCGATGCCGATTCGACCGGCTGCGCCACCAGCACCAATCTGGAATCGGCCATCGAGGCGGCGCTGCTGGAATGTCTGGAGCGTGATGCGCTGGCGCTGTGGTGGCACGGGCGTCGGCCGGGCCGGGCGCTGGCGGTCGAGGTGATCGACAGCCTTCACCCCCGCTTGGGCTGGTGGCTGTCGGCGCGGCAGCGGCGCACGCTGCTGCTGGACATCACAACCGATACGGGCGTGCCGGCCCTCGTGGCGGTGTCGTCCGATCAGGACGGGCGCGAGGTTGCCATAGGCTCTGCCGCCCATCCCGACCGGGCGCGGGCCGCCTTGTCGGCCGTGACCGAGATGATCCAGACCGAAACTGCGATGACCGAGGCGGCCGGGGCCAGCGATGCCGAGGTTGCGGTCTGGCTTGCGCAGGCGTCGACCCGCACCCATGCCGCAGTTCACCCCGCAGGGCGTGGCCACGGCACCGGGTGCGCTGATGGACCTGCGCGCAATTCTGGGCCGGCTGGCCCACCTGGGCCACCGCGCGCTGGCGGTTGAGTTGAGCCTGCCCGACGACCCGCTGACGACGGCGCGGGTGATCGTGCCGGGTCTGTGTGCGATGGGCGGGCGAATCGACCAGCCGCGCTTTGCGCGCCTGGCGCCGGGCTGTGCGGGCAGTTTCCCCGAACCTTATTAAGGCCAAAGGATTTCAAATGGCGATCATCCGTTCCGCGCATGACCTGACCACCGATGACCGGCCGCGGGTGGGTGCCGCAAGGTCGCCCTATTGCTATCTGTTTCCCGATCTGGCCAACGACCCGCAGGCGGGCCTGTTCGCAGGCACCACCCCCGAAGCGAGTTTCGCCGCCCTGTCCCGCATCGAACGCAACTTTCGCCCCACCGCCCTTGCCCAGCGGATGCAGATCGGCCTTGCGGCGGTCTATACCTATTTCGGGCAATTCGTGAACCATGACCTCTCGGCCCCGGTCGGCGGGTTGCAGGTCAATCTGGGGCAGGTGCCGCCGGTGGGGGTGATCGGCACGGCGGACCTGCCGGGGTTGAACAAGGGGCAACAGGGCCGGACCCAGACGATCGGGCCGATCCTGCACCATGTCCTGAATGACCACGCCCAGCCGATGACCCTGGGCAGCCTGTATTCCGACGGGCCCTCCAGCCCAGATCCCGCGGTGCGCGCCCTTTACCAGCCCGACCAGATGCGCTTTCGTCTGGCGACCTGCGGCACGCTGACGCCCGAACAGTTGGGCGCCGTGACCAAGCTGCCCTTTGACCAGATCCACCGCAACCCCGGCGCCTTTGACATTCCGCGCAGCGAGGGGGTGGCGTTGATTGCGGACCGGCGCAATGACAACAACCTGATCCTGAGCCAGCTGCATCTGGCGCTGATGCTGCTGCACAACGGGGCGGTTGATCTGTTGGCACCGCTGTTTGCAACGCCGCAGGCCTGTTTCACCGCCGTGCGGGCCCTGATCACGCACCACTACCAATGGTGCATCCTGCACGATTTCCTGCCGAAAATCCTGTCCAAAGGCGTGCTCGAGGCCGCGCTGGCCGCCCCGTCGCCCCTGAAGGCCGCGCATCAGGTGCCAATGGAGTTTACCACGGCGGCCTTTCGCTTTGGTCATTCGATGGTCGGGGCCAATTATGATTTCAACCCGAACTTCGGCAAACCGGGTGGTGCGGGCCAGCCGATGGCCGACCATGCCACGCTGATGGACCTGTTCGATTTCACCGCGCATCGCGGGATGCGCGGGCAGGGGCCGCAACTGCCCGACACTTGGGTGGCCGACTGGGACAGGCTGACCCGGTCGCGCGAGGAGGGCGGTTCGCCGGCCGAAAGCATCGACATCGACTTTGCGCCCGACATGCTGAACGTCGTGGGGCATAGCGCGGATCTGGCGCATGGGTCGATATTCCTGCGCAACATCCTGCGCGGCTTTCACCGTCGCATCCCCTTTGGTCAGGTTCTGGCCGGGGCCTACGGCGTGTCCCCGCTGACCGAGGCGCAGGTTGCCAGCGCCCTGCCGCCCAAGACCATGGACACCGAGGATTTGCGCCTGATCGCGGCCGAAATGGGGCTGCTGCGGCAAACGCCGGCCTGGCTTTATTTCCTGGCCGAGGCGCGGGTCTGCGAGGGGGGCGAGCGGTTGGGGCCGGTGGCAAGCCGCATCGTGGCGGACACCCTCGTGGGGTTGCTGAAACACCGCGACAACCACACATCGGTGCTGAATGTCGATGGTGGCCCGTGGACCCCGCAGCGCAGCCCCCTGCGCGATGGCGCGGGCGCGCCGCTGACCTCGATCCGGGCGCTGCTGCTGGCGGCGGTCGAGGGGACACCAAACCAGACGGTCTGAAAGATCGGTTGAAACCGGGCTGGCAAAGGGTCAAACTCCCGCTACCTCTCGCCCTTGGTTTCAGGATGATCACGATGGATGCAGAACTGCGCGGGCGATTTATCGAAGGCATGAGCCGGGCTGCGACCTTTGTCGCCGTCGCCACCACCGATGGCGAGGCGGGACGGTTCGGCGTGACGATCTCGTCGCTGACCTCGGTTTCGGCGGATGGCGCACATCCGTCGCTGCTGGCCTGCGTGCATCAGCAAAGCCCGGCCGCCATGGCCATCATGAAAAACCGCGCCTTTTGCGCCAACCTGCTGCATGAGGGGCAGCAGGGTCTGTCCGACCTGTTCGCCGGGCGCTCCAAACCCGCCCCCGCCTCGCGGTTCGATGCCGCCGACTGGCGGCCAGGGCCGGCCGGGCAGCCGATGCTGACCGGCGCCACGGCGAATTTCGAATGTCGCCTTGCGACCGCGCTGCTGTGGGAAACCCATTTCATCATTGTCGGCCAGGTGACCTCGGTCTGGCTGTCGGATGAGCCTTCGGCGCTGCTTTACGGTCAGCGCGCCTACCGCCGGGCGGTGCATCTGGTCCCCGAGGAATGACCCGCGCTATTCCGCGCTGATCGCAAGCCGGGTCCGGTCGCGCAGAAAGGTGATCAGGTCGGCCGAGGTCATCGGGCGGGCCAGCGCATAGCCTTGCAGTTCATCGCAGCCAAGCGCCTGCAACATCTGGATCTGCCGGTCGTTCTCTACCCCCTCGGCGGTGATGGATATGCCCAGCAGATGGCCGATCTCGATGATCGAGGTCAGCAGCTGCGCTTGGGTCTGCGAGCCTTCCATGTGTTCCACCAGGGCGCGGTCAATCTTCAACCGGTCCGGTTTCAGCCGCAACAGGCTGACGATCGAGGCATGGCCGGTGCCGAAATCATCCACCTCGATCTCGATCCCGGATTGGCGGGCCGAGCGGATGTTGGCGGACACCACCTCATCCTCGACATCCAGAAAGTTGGACTCCAGCAGTTCCAGCGACAGCCGCCCCTCCATCAGGTTCAGCCCTGCCAGTTCGCGGGCCAGATTGGGGTCGTGCAACCGCGATTTGGACAGGTTGACCGACAGGCGCGGCACCGCCAGCCCCTCGCGCGCCCAAAGCCGGAAATCGGCCGAGCATTTGCGCAGCACGATCTGGTCGATGCGGGCCAGAAGGTTCATCTCCTCGGCCAGGGTCAGGAAATCCGAGGGTTGCATCACGCCCAGACGCGGGCTTTGCCAGCGCACCAACGCCTCGACCCCGGTGATGCGCAGGGTCTGGGCGCAGAATTGCGGTTGATAGACGCAAAAGAACTCGTCGCGTTCGATGCCGGCCAAAATCTCGTCCGCCCGCTGTTTGACGGCCATGGCCTGGGTCCGCATCGCCTCGCGAAAGAAACTAAACCGGCCCCGCCCCTCGTTCTTGGCGCGGTACAGCGCCAGATCGGCGTTCACGAACAAGGACTTGCCATCCGCCGCGTCACCCTCGGCCACCGCGATGCCGATGCTGATGCCATAGCGGCATTCATTGCCAAGGTAGGTGACGGGCTGTGCGGCGCGCTGGATCAGGCGGGCGGCCAACAGGCTTAGCGCCGGCTCGTCGGGCGCATCGGGCACCAGGATCGCAAACTCGTCGCCGCCGACCCGGGCGACCAGCGCGCCATCCGGCACGCAATCGCGCAGGATGTCGGCGGTGTTGCGCAGCACGAAATCGCCCACGTCATGGCCATAGACATCGTTGATCTGCTTGAAGCGGTCCAGGTCGATATGCAGGATGGCAAAGCGGCCCTGCGGCCTGGCCCCATGCTCGCGCTGCACCTGATCCAGCTTGCGCCGGTTGGGCAGACCGGTCAGCGTGTCATGCAGGGCGTTGTGCTCCATCTCGGCGCGGGCGGCCTCCAACTCGGCGTTGCGGGCGGCGGCCAGGCGGTTGGCGGTTTCCAGCGCGACCGACCGTTCATGCTCGCCCGTCGCATCCCAGTTGATGCCCACCAGTATAGGCCCGCCGATCAGGTCGTTTTGAAAGCTGACACGGCTGTGGATGAACCGCACATCGCCATCGGGCCGGATGATGCGGTAGCTGAGGTCATAGTCCAGCTTTTGCGCCAGCCCGGTCCGGGCCGCCTCGGTCGCGGACCGATAGTCGTCGGGATGCAGGGCGCGTTCCCAGGCGTTGCGGGGCACCGGGGCGTCTTCGGGCAGGCCATAGATCGACTTCAGGCGGGCGTCCCATTCGATGGTGTCCTGCGTCACGTCATAGCGCCAGACCCCCATCTGCACCGAGGACAGCGCCAGTTCCAGACGGCGCGACACCGCCTTGACCGCATCTTCGCTGGCCTTGATGCGCGTGATGTCGGTGTCGGTGCCGACAAAGCGGAAAGGCTTGCCGTGGGCGTCCCACTCCACCGCCCGGCCCCGGCACATGATCCACATCCAGTGGCCCTCGGCATGACGCTCGCGGTATTCATAGGCGACCTCGGCCAGTTCGCCGGCGTTCAGGCGGTTGGTCTGGTCCTGCGCCACCTTGCGGTCATCGGGGTGGATGCTTTCGATCCACTCTTGATCCGAGGGGGTGACATAGACGCCGGGTTCTTGACCGCGGATATGGTGCCAGACGTCGGAATGGTCGCGCCGCCCGGTGCGGATGTCATAATCCCACACGCCCTGACCGGCGCTTTCCAGCGCCGCCTTCCAGAAAATCGTGTTGAACTCATTGGTTGGCATGGGGCAGACTGTCGGCCTATTGCAGGGATGCCACAAACACAATGCACGCGGCACAGCCGTTTAGGTAGCGGTGGTTTCTTTTTTGCAACCCTGAGGCATGATATTTGCCGTGGACCCGTGCCCTTTGGGTCACAGGGACAGCCACACCATCGTCACAGGGTCCCGCCAGACCCGCTCTATTTGGCCCGGTTGGAATGCGGGTAGCGCGGGATCGGTCCTTCGATGCCCAGGAATCCGGCCACGGTGCGGGCCTTGATCTCGTCGGGCTTTTCCAAGGGCACAAGGGCCAGCGGGACACCCGCCCGCATCTGATCCTCGACCCAGCCGGTATGATAGTCATAGGCCTCGCGCAGGTCGCGGAACCGGAAATACAACTCGATCTGGATGTCGGACCACAGCCGGCCATAGTTGAACAGAGTGTCGCTATCGATCAGGCGTTTCAGCTCGTCAAAGCTGGCCCCCGGCGCGCCGATGTTGCGGCCGAAATGGGCGTTGAACGATTTGGCCCAGCCGTCGAATTCACGCGTGGTCAGGATGGTTTTCACCCCTGGCGGCAGGCCATCCCTGCGGGCCATGTGCACAACGGAACTGTCGCAGAGGATGTCGAACAGGCCCACTTCGGACGGGTCCAGCAGGGTATAGGTGATCGGGTTGTTCCAATGCGCCGACAACAGCCCCAGATCCTCGCAATAGGCGTGCAGACTGGACGTGCCGGTTTTCGCCAGCCCCAGACCCCAGACGCTGACCCCCCGCTTGGCCCCGGCATTGGCCGCGACGACCCGCCTGAAATAGCGGCGCGAGTCGGCGGGCAGGCGGTGTTGCAGGCGGTCAAACGCCTCGGACAGCGCGGTGGTCTGGCCCAGCAGATGCAGCACCGCCAGATAGATCGCGTTTTCCCGGTCGGTCATCCCCTCGGGATTGCGTTCGATGGTCTGGCGCAGGGTGGTCAGATAGTCTTGCCGACGGTCGGCATGGGGGCAGACGTTGATCCTGCCCAACAGGTTGAAGGACGGGCGTATACCGTCTGTTTTCAACAGCGCGGCCAGTTCCAGACAGTATTTGTCCCAATCCCGCATCACGCCCAGCGCCCGCAGATAGGGAAAGATCGTGCCGTCACGCTCGGTCGGCACCACGCCCTCCAGCGCGGTCAGCGCCTGATCGCATTTGCCGATGTCCACCAGCATCATCGCCCGCCGTCGCGCCAGACGCGGGTCGGGTTTGTGCTGGGCGGCCACGGCGTTCAGCAGGTCCAGCGCCTGTTTGGCCCGGTCGTCCATCGCATCGGCCACGATGCACAGCGCGCCCACACAGCTGGCACTGCCCGCACGGGCAATCTCGCGCTTGGTTGCGTCCAGCAGGCGCTGCATCTGCTTGTCGCGGCCCAGAACGGCGGCGGTGAACATCACCATGGCCAGCGCCACCTCGCGCCGGCCGATCCGCGCCAGATGGGCGTTCAGCATGGTGCGGATGTCGTCGCGATGGCCCGCATTGGCCAGATGGCGGATCTTGTTCAACACCTCGCGCAGGTCGGCGTCCAGCATCACCAGCGCGTCCGCCGTGGGGCGCCCGTTAAAGGGGGCAAAGCTGCGGCGGGACTGGATGCCCCTGGTGCGGTCGGCGGGCAGGGGGCGGCCCAGGCGGCGCTGCCAGTCGGCATCGGCGCTGGTATAGCCCAGCCGCAGCAGCCGGTCTTCGGTGATCTGGATGTGAAAGGCGTGGTCATAGGTCGCATCCGCCACCGCGCGCGACATGGCGACGTGCTTTTCCACCTCGGATTTGGTGCGGTCCTTGACGCGGGCGTGCTGGGCGACCTCTTCGGCCGACAGCGAAAACAGGTCGCGGTCGCGCAGCAGTTTCAGATGGGTCAGCGCGCCGGTGGTTTGCGCCACCGTGCAGGCGGTGATGGTGTGGTTGCCGGTGAACCGCACCCCGGCCGAGGCCTTGACCAGCGTTGCCTTGTTCGGCATCGGGCTGAAAATCCCGGCAGGGCGGCTCTTGTTGACCAGACCGCGCCAGGGCGGCCGGACCGAGCCGGACAGCGCATAGGCCGCACAGGTGATCGTCTGCGCCGCCACATCGCCCGAGGCGGCCCCCGTGGTCAGGAAACTGGTGTCATAGGCATCCAGCATCAGCGACTGGAACGCGGTTTCGCCGCGGGCGTCCATATGGTCCAGCAGGTCGGACAGGGGCAGCGTGTCCGACCCCGGATACATCATCAATTCATCGCCATCGGCAAACAGCAGCCAATCGCAAATCCCCGCCTCAAGGATTTCGTTGATCCAGCTCATGCCATGACGGGCGCGGACAAAGGAAAAGGGCGCCTCGACATGGGTGATTTCGATGTCGGTCATCTCGGCCAGCAGCACCCGCGGCGGCACGATGGAATTGTTGTTGACGATGATAAAGCTTTCGACCCCCAGCCGCGCATGATGGCGCACGAATTGCGGCAGCAGCTCATCCTCGTTGTTCACGACCAGCGCGCAGACCAGACGGCGGAACGGCCGCCCCGCAATTTGTGCGGTGATCGAGGCGTCGGCGTCGGGCAAGAGGTTGCGCCAGCGCGAGGTGAACGCCTCATCCGGGTCAGAGGCGGGAATGGCGCGGCGCGACAACAGCCCTTCCAATTGCAACCGCACGCGGGACCGCGGGAACCGGTGGATCGCCACCTCCAGCAACTTCTGCAATTGCTCCGGCGTGGCATAGGACGAGGCGGTGTTGACGAACAACTCGAACCGCGTGGCGGTGCGCAGGCGCAAGAAACCGCGCAGGGTGCGGTGGTATTCGGTGGGCCAGTTGCGCTGCGACCGGGCGGCGAATTTGTCGGCGGAAAACTGGTCGTCATTCAAGATCGCCCCGACCGGCAGGTAATACTTGGCCGCCACCGCCGCCTGCGCCGTCTCGGGGTCGGCCCAGCGGCCCAGCCACACCGCAGCCTCGGATGTCGGCATCCCCGCCTCATAGGCCAGCAGGGCAAGGCTGTCGACGGTCAGGGTCGCGCCAAAGGCCGGGTGCGACGACAACGCCTCGACCAGGCCAATCACGGCGCGGGCATCGCCCCTTGCGCGCAGCAGTTCGACCCGGTTTTCTATCCAGCGGCCGTCGTTGGGAAAAAGCTTCTGAAACAGGTCGATCTGCGCGGTGGCGGCGTCAAACCTGCCCGCACGGATCAGGGCGGCGCCATAGCCTGCCAGCAGGTCCGGATCGGCGGCAAGGTCGATACTGGCGGCGGCGGCACCCCAGGCGCGGGCGGCGGCGGGCCAGTTGGCGGCGGCCTCGGCGGCGCGGGCCTCGGCGGTCAGGCCGGTCGCATCTTGTGGCCACAAGGCGCGCATCCGGGCAAAGGTGGCCGCCGCCTCGGCCTTGCGGCCCTGGCGCAGCTGCACCGCCGACAGGGCGATCCACCAGTTGATGTTCTGCTGATCGGGAAAGCGGGCGATGCACTGCTGCCACATCGCCTCGGCCTCGGCCCAGTTGCGCTGTCGGGCGGCCATTTCGGCGCCACCGCGCCAGCCTATCGCATCGTCCGGGAAACGGCTGCGCAGGGCGGCATAGCTGGCCGTGGCCTCGGGGATGCGGTCCAGATTGCGCTGCGCTGCGGCCAGGTTCTTCAACCACAGCGGCGTTTCGAGGTCGGGAAACCGCGCCAGACAGTCGCCCCACAAGACGGCGGCGCTGTGCCAATCCTCCCGCTTGCTGGCAATTTCCGCCCCGCCGCGCCAGCCTGCCACATCCTCGGGCCAGCGGTCACGGGTGCCGGCAAAGGCCTCGGCGGCCTCGTCCAAGCGGCCCAGGTTGCGCAGCGCATTGGCCAGGTTCGCCCACCACAGGCTGACCTGCTGGTCGGGAAAGCGCAGGATGCACCCGTCCCACAGCTTGGCCGCCTCGGTCCAGGCCTTGCGCGCGCGGGCGACCTCTGCCCCGCCGCGCCACCCGTTCAATTCGTCCGGCCATTTGTCGCGAATGACGGCATAGGCCGCCGCCGCCGCCTCCATGTTGTTCAGTTTTTGCAGCGCCTGCGCCCGGTTGACATGGGCAAACACCGGCCAATCCCCGCCCGACTTCTGCGTCACGGGTTCCAGCAAGACAGCCACCCGTGCCCAGTCATTGGCCGCCTTGGCCTTGACGACGTCGGGACGAATCGCCTGAAAAGCAGCGGAGGTGGTCGGCATCATACGAAACTCATTGAATTTTCCGGCAGTCAGCTGGTAATTTGCCAGCAGGGTTCGATCAAGTAAAGCGCAGTCACCTTCCACATGAACAGGATTTGGATCGAGTTCAACTGCCGTTCCCGCCATGGCAGGCCAGGATGGCCGCCCCCCTCAGCGATGCCACATAAAGCGGCATCACGGGTCAGGGCATGGCGTCTGGTGGAATGACCGCGCCATGGTGGCCGATCACCGCGACGGCCAACCGATGCCCCGCCGCCGCTGCCGCCAAGGGGCGCGCGCCCTGCAACCGCGCCGCCAGATAGCCCGCGTTGAAACTGTCCCCCGCGCCCGAGGTGTCAACGACCCGCGTGGCCGGCGGCAGGTCGGTCTGCACGACCTCGCCCCCTGACCGGATCATCGGCCCCCGCGCGCCGTTCTTCAGCACCACTTCGTCCGGTCCCAGTGCTGCAATGCGGTCAATCTGCTGGGTGGGCGTCAGGCCGGGATACAGCCGCTCTTCATCGTCAAACGAGGGCAGGGCCAGCGTCGTCGCCTGCCACATCGCATCGAAACTGCGCCGCGCCGTCGCGTCGTCGGGCCACAGACGCGGGCGGTGATTGGTGTCAAACACCACCCGCTTGCCCGCCCGTTTCAACGCCCCCGCCTTGGCAATCAGCGCCTCCCGCTGCGGCGGGGGCAAGATGGCCAGCGTGATGCCCGAAACATAGACCCCGTCAAAGCCGTCCAGATCGTCCAGACCCGCCCCCACCCCTGAAAACAGCGTCCGCGCCGCCGAGGAGTCGCGCCAATACCGAAATGACCGTTCGCCCTGCGCATCAGTTTCAATGGCGTAAAGACCGGGCATCCGCGCCTCATGCCGGCCAATCAGATGGCAGTCGATCCCCTCACCCTGAAACCGCTCGATCATGGCGCTGGAAAAGGCGTCGGTGCCCAGGTTGGTGACATAGGCCACCGCCTGCCCCAACCGGGCAAGGTAGATCGCGGTGTTCAGCGTGTCGCCCGCAAACCCGATCCGGGCCGACCCGGCCGTCAGGTCGATCTGGTTCAACTCGATCATGCATTCGCCGATACAGGCAATCCCCATCCCCGCCCCCCCATTGCTGGCAACAGGGTTAAGGCCCCCGGCCACACTTGGCAACCGGGGCCGCCGGGTGGGGGCCGCCTGAACTTGCGACGCAGCCCTTGCGGCCCCGGCCCGACAGGCGCAAGGTTGCCCGATGATCATACCCTATTCCCTCCTCGACCTTGCCCCGGTCTCCGAAGGCGAGTCAGTCGCCGATGCATTGGCCCACACCCTTGACCTTGCCCGCCTCGCCGAAGCCGAAGGTTACACCCGCTTCTGGCTGGCCGAACATCACAACATGCCCGGCATCGCCAGCGCCGCGACGGCGGTCGTCGCGGGCCATGTCGCCGCCGGCACGCGCACGATCCGCGTCGGCGCGGGCGGCATCATGCTGCCCAACCATGCGCCCCTGGTGATTGCCGAACAGTTCGGCACGCTGGCCACGCTGTTTCCGGGCCGCATCGACCTGGGGCTGGGCCGTGCCCCCGGCACCGACATGGCCACCGCCCGCGCCATGCGCCGCAACATGGACGCGTCGGACAATTTCCCCAACGACGTGGTCGAACTGTTGAACTACCTTGGCCCCACCGACCCTGCCGCCCGCGTCCGGGCCTTTCCGGGCCAGGACACCAATGTGCCGGTCTGGCTCCTCGGGTCCAGCCTGTATGGCGCGCAACTGGCGGCCTATCTGGGCCTGCCCTATGCCTTTGCCAGCCATTTCGCCCCGGCCCTGCTGGAGGATGCGGCTGACACCTATCGCAGCACCTTTCGGCCCAGCAAATGGCTGGAGGCACCCTATTTCATGATGGCCGCCGGGGTCTGCGCCGCCGATACGGATGATCAGGCCGAATTCCTGCGCTCGTCCCAGATCCTGGCCTTTGGCCGGTTGCGCATTGGCCGCCCCGGCAAACTGCCGCCGCCCACGCATGACCTTTCCGAGGTCAGCGCCATGGACCGGACGGGCGTGGACGAGGCGCTGTCCTGCGCCGCCGTCGGCTGCCCGGCCGCGGTGCGCGACCAGCTGACCGCCCTGATCGCCCTGCACCGGCCCGACGAAATCCTGCTGACCGGCATGATCCACGACCACAAGGCGCGGATGCACAGCTTTGCCCTGGCCGCGCAGGTGATGCGGTCCATGGGCTGAAATGGCTCGACAGATCGGCGGGGCGGCGGCTAGGGTTGGGCCATATTTGGCCCGGGACCCGTTCAGATGGCAAACATCCAAGGCACCGCAAACTCTGGTATCCTGACCGGCAGTGCCGCCGCCGACACGCGGCCGGGTCTTGCCGGGGATGACGCGTTTTATGGCTTTGACGGCGACGACCGGGTGGCGGGCGACCTGGGGGATGATGTCCCGGACGGCGGGGCCGGTTTAGACATCACCATGGGTGAAGCCCTCGGCGACAGCCTTAACGGTCTGCGGCTCGGCGGTTTTGCGGGCATCCTGCGCCTCAAGGGCGGCGCGATCCGTCTGCCCGAGGGCGGCAACGACCGGTTGCAAGGCGGCCGTGGCGCCGACAGTGTTCTGGGCGGGACCGGTAGCGATGCCGTGCTGTTCACAGCATCGACCCGGGTCAATCTGGCCAGCACCGCGCTGGGTCTGGGCGCGGCCGGTGGGGACAGCTTTGACAGGATCGAGCCGCCGCTGTTTTCAGGCCCCGACAGCAGCTATGTCGGCGGCACTGCGGCGATCCAGGTCGTGCTGTCCGGCGGGTCGCTGACCGGTTTTGCCGGGGCAGGGGCAAAAACCCTGCGCGCCCCCTTGGGGGCGCTGACGGCCAGCTATCGGAACGCGGCCCCTGTCGTCATGCAGACCCGTCGGCGCAGCACGTTGTTTGGCCCCCGCGCCGCAACCGGCAATCAGCCGATCAACGCGGCCGCGCTGACCTTGTCGTCCTTTGGTGGGGTGCTCAACCCGCGCAACAGGGCCGGTCCCACACCCGCGACCCTGCTGGCCGGCAATGGCAATGACACGCCGCTGATCGACCTGTCCCCCGTCGGGTGGGTGGACGGCGGCAGCGGCAGGGGCACCCTCACCGGGGCGCTGGGTGTCGGCCGGGAACGGCGACGACCTCATTGATCTGACCTCGCCTGTGCTGCGAACGGGTGGCAACCTGCTGATCCCCGGTCTGGCTCTGACCGATTTCAGCGCGGCGGATGTGACCTCCCCCAGAGGGCTAAAAGGTTAAGATGTGGTGAACGAAAACGCGCAAGATACTGTATGTAAACGATATTAAAAAGTGTCCATATCTGGACAGCCCAAACCACAGCGAGGCGACGATGCCCCACCCGATGGACCCCTTTGAACAGACCCGCGCCGCAACCGGCGTCAGCCTGGCCGATTTCGGCAATGAGGTGATGCCGATGCTGCTGCGCTACCGCGACGTGCGGAAGGCTGCGAATGACTGGGCGCGGTTTTCCAACAACGCCCCCGCCCGCCTGCCCCTGCCCGATGAAACCGACGTGCGCACCCTGCGCCAGCTGCCGATCGAGACAGACCCGCCCGACCACACCGAGTACCGCGACCTGGTGAAGCCCTGGTTCCGCCGCCCGACCGACGCCGCCTATGCCGCCCGCATCACCGCCCTGACCGACGCCCTGCTGACCACCGCCGTGGCCGCCGGTCAAGTGAATGTCGAGACGGATCTGGCGCTGCCCCTGCAATCGCGTGCCCTGACCGTGCTGCTGAACATGCCCGAAACCGAGGCAGAGACCTGGATCGCCTGGGGCACCCATGCCTTCAGGGTCAAGGGCCGCAATGTGCCGCAAAAGGCGCAGGTCCTGCTGGACTATATCACCACCCATGTGGCCGCCGCGATGCACGACCCCGGCGACGACCTGTTCGGCCATCTGGCCCGCGCCCGGTTTCGCGGCCGCCCCCTGACCGCGGACGAGATTGCGGGGGTCTTGCATGTCACCTTTGCCGGCGGGCGCGACACGGTGATCCTGACCGTGGCGGGCGCCCTGGCCCATCTGGCCGAAACACCGGCAGACCTGCGGCGCCTCTGGTCCGAGCCTGGCCTTGCCCTGACCGCAACCGAAGAGTTCGTGCGCTATTTCTCGCCGCTCAGCCATTTCGGCCGGGTCTGCCCGACCGGGGCCGAGGTCGGTGGCCATACTGTCCCGCCGGACGGGCGGGTGGCGCTGTGCTGGGCCTCGGCCAATTTTGACCCCACGGTGTTTGACGACCCCACCGCGCTGCGGCTGGACCGCACGCCCAACCCGCATGTGGGCTTTGGCTCGGGCCCGCACAATTGCCTGGGGTCGCTTCACGCCCGTCTGGTGATCCGAACCGTGCTGGACCGGATTGCCCAACGCCAGATCGGGCTGACCTTGGTGCGCGGCCGGCGGCTGGTCACGGATGTCGGCGGATTTGCCCGCCCACAGGGGTTTTCGGATCTGGTCATTGCTTTCAAGGAAGGCAACGGACTAGGCATGGTCTGACGTTGAAACGTCAAGGGCAATCATAGGTATCATCATGGTCAAAGGTTATTCCCGCACTCAGATCGCACTGCACTGGGCAGTCGGGCTGCTGATCGTCTTTCAACTGATCTTTGGCGAAGACATGGGCGGGGCCTGGGACGCCGTCGAGGACGGGCTGGCACCGGACATGACGCTGCTGGTCTGGGGCCATATCGTCGTGGGGAGCGCCATTCTGGCCCTGGTCGTCTGGCGTCTGGCCCTGCGCCTGACCCGCGGTGTGCCGGGCGCCCCGGCGGGCGAAAGCGCCGCCTTGCGCCTGGCCGGGCACCTGGGGCACTGGGCGCTTTATGCGCTGATGGTGGCCACGCCGATCACCGGGCTGTTGGCCTGGTTTGGCGGCATCGCCGTGCTGGCCGAGGTGCACGGACTGGCCAAACCCGCGCTGATCATTCTGATCCTGATCCATGTCGCCGCCGCGTTTTATCATCAGTTCAAGCTGAAGGATGGCCTGTTGGACCGGATGCGCAAACCGCAAATCTGACCGCGGCCTTGGCTCAGGCGTCCAGAAAGGCGCGCACGGTGTCCTCGAACTCCCGCGGCTTGTCGGCATGCAGCCAGTGGCCAGCCCCGATCAGCTTGGCAAAGCGGGCGGCCGGGAACAGCGTGCGGATCCCGGCGCGGTAGTCGGGTTTGATGTAATGACTGTCGGCCCCCGCCAGAAACAGCGTGGGGCCGTCAAAGCGGCCGAGGGTGCCGGGCCAGCCGACGATCTTGGGCATCTCGGCCTGCAACACATCCAGGTTCAGCCGCCATTCCGGCGGGCTGGCCTTCAGGTCCAGCGATTGCAGGAAAAACGCCCGCAGTGCGGGGTCGGCGATGGTGGCCGACAGGCGGCGATCAGCCTCGCCCCGACTGGCAAGCCCGGTCAGGTCCAGCCCCCGCATCGCCGTGATATGCGGGCTTTGGTCGTGGGAATAGGCAACCGGCGCGATGTCGGCCACAACCAGACGGCGCAGCAGGGCGCCCTCGGTCAGCGCCAGTTGCATCGCGGCCTTGCCCCCCATCGAATGGCCCAACATGTCGACCGGCCCGCCAATGTGGCGGATCACCTGCGCCAGATCGGCGGCCATGTCGGGATAGCTTTGCGTCGCCGCCCGCGGGCTGGTGCCATGGTTGCGCATGTCCACCGCGATCACATCGCGCCGGTCGGCCAGCCGTCGCGCGATCACGCCCCAGTTGCGCCCCGACCCGAACAGTCCATGGGCGATCAGCAACGGCGGGCGGTCGGCGGGGGTCTGGCTGGGGTGCAGGATGGTGGTCAGCATGGGAACCCTCTGGGGCGAAAGCCCGGCTTGCGCAGTTGAAGCCCGCGCCGTCCCTGCTTACAAGGGCATAACAGGGGGACCACGATGAGTTTGGCGACAGTTCAGCAAATGGCAGCCCGCGTCGATCAGTTGCTGGAGGAGCGGTTGCGCCTGAAAGGCGGCACGCTGGAGGACAAGCTGCGCCGCGCCGGTCGCCGTCTGCCCCGCGCCGTGCGGGATGCGGGCGCCGCCCTCGCCACGGCGGCGACGATGATGCAAAGCGCCAAGCTGATGCATCAGGTCGATGATGAAACCGTCGCCGTCGCCTATGACACCTGCGTGCGCCACCTGACCAAGGTCAATCCGGCCGAGGTGCGCAAGGGGCTGATCCTGAACATGGCCGCGTCGATCGCCTTTTCCTTGCTGGTGGTCGGTGTCCTGTTCGTGGCGGTCCTCTATTGGCGCGGCTTTGTCTAACCGGCGGTGTTGACAGGCGGCCTTGTGGTCCTGCCGCCGTCTGACCTATCATGAACGCAGTTCAAGGGGGCAACATGAGCAAGGCAGACGAACGCCGATCCGACCTTCGGGCCGACCTGATCCGGCTGGCCGAGGGGCAGATTGCCCGCAGTGGCATGGCGTCCTTGCGGGCGCGTGACCTTGCGCGGGACGCCGGTTGCGCCGTGGGGGCCATCTACAATGTCTTTGCCGACATGAACGCGCTGATCCTGGCCGTCAACGGCCGGACCTTCGCCCGGATCGGGGCCGAGGTGGCGGGGGCCGTCACCGGGCACGAGGCGCTGCCGCCCGAACAGCGCCTTATTCTGTTGGCGCGGGCTTACCTCAACTTTGCCGATAAGAACCACCACCTGTGGCGGGCGCTGTTCGACATAGACCTGCCTGACGACGCCGCGGTGCCCGATTGGTATCGGGCCGACCTGAAACGGCTTTTCTCGCATATCGCCGTGCCGGTTTCACAGATATTTCAAGACCTTGCCGGCAAGGAGCTGGACCTGATGGTGCGGGCGCTGTTTTCCTCGGTGCATGGCATCGTGGTTCTGGGCCTGCAAAACCGCATCTCTGGTGTGCCAAAGCCCCAGGTCGAGGCGATGATCGCCGCCGTATTGTTGCGGATTTCGAAACCTGCTATTTCTTGAACATCGTTCAAAAAATATATTGAACGTTGTTCAAGTTATGCTACGTCTCTCTCATGAACGGCGTTCAAGGAGAGACTCAGATGTTTGGAACCCTGAAAACCCTGATGCAAGGCACCAATGCCCGCGCCGAAGAACACGTCCGCGCCGCCTATGCGATGGAATTGATCGACCAGAAAATCCGCGAAAGCGGCGATGGGCTGCGGCTGGCCAAGGCGACGCTTGCCAGCCTGATCCAGCGCCAACGCGCCGAGGAGCGGCAGTTGGCCGCCCTTGCCGCCCGCACCGCCGACCTGATGGCCCGCGCCCAACAGGCGCTGACCGCAGGCCGTGACGACCTTGCCACCGAGGCGGCCGAGGC
>CAMBWO010000042.1 GCA_945871285.1 Pseudorhodobacter antarcticus
CCGCCAGCGCCTCTGCGGTCTGACGCGGCATCACCTTCGGGCGAGAGGAACGATCCTGTATGCCGCTCCGCCCTTCCGCCCTGTACCGCTCGGTCCAGCGGCTCACGATCTTGGACGAGACGCCGAAGGCCAGAGCGGCCCGGGCCTTGGAAAGACGGCCGGACATGACCTCCGGGGCCATTGCCTCTCGACGAACAGGCATCAAACGGGCATTTTTATGGATGCTCTTTCGGGGCGATCCTGAAAGCTTGAAGTGTGGTAACTCCAGCTCCCTGATCCGTCCCGAGTGGAAAGCCTGCTGACAGCTCGCAGCTAGTCTCCGCCATGTGACCGCAGCAGAAAGCGGCATCAACTTGAAGGTCTGATCTTGTTCAGCATCGCCCGCATCGGCTACTTGGATATCGTCGAAATCTCCTCGGCCAGGCGGCTGACAGGACCTGATCACCGAACTGGGCGTGCAGGACCGCGTGTGCCGGCGGAGCGCGACCCGCCAGGTTGGGTTCCCTCTGCACCAGGCCGATCCGGTGATGCACCTGGCCCGGATGGAGGGGCTGCCGAGTATCCTGATCAGGATGCATCTGACCACCCCCCGGCGGCACGGCCGAGGTGGTGCAGCATGGCGTGACCTGCCATGCCCAGCCAATCCGACGACCCTGTGCAGCAGAAATACAATCGGCGCTGGAACAGATGCTGCAAGACCAAACCTGCCTTGGCGAAACGGGGCAAGTGGCCCTATCACAGGCCAAGCGGCGCTTCCTGCTCGACCAGATCCTTGGTCGCACTGTCACCCTGTTTCTGGAACGGACCCGAACCCATGCGCACCATCCTTGTCACAGGAACCGCCGGCTTCATCGGCTTCCACCTCGCCACGCTGCTTTTGTCCGAGGGGTTCCGCGTCGTGGGCTTTGACGGGATGACCGATTACTACGACATCCGCATCAAACAGCGCCGCCACCAGATGCTGCTGCAAAACCCCAACTTCACCTGCGTCGAAGGGATGCTGGAGGATCTTGACACCCTGCACCGTCTGGTTGCCGACACCAAACCCTCGGTCATCGTGCATCTGGCCGCCCAGGCCGGGGTCCGCTACAGCCTTGAAAACCCGCGGGCCTATATGTCGGCCAATGTCATGGGCACCTTCAACGTGATGGAATGTGCCCGCGAATTTGGGGTGGACCATCTGCTGATGGCCTCGACCTCCTCGGTTTACGGCGGCAATGACGTGATGCCGTTCAATGAAACCGAACGTACCGAAACCCAGCTGACCCTTTATGCCGCCACCAAAAAGGCCAATGAAAACATGGGGCATTGCTACGCCCATCTGTGGAAGATCCCCACGACCATGTTCCGCTTCTTCACCGTCTATGGCCCTTGGGGTCGGCCGGACCTGGCGCTGTTCAAATTCGTCAAGGCCGCCCTGCAAGGCGAGCCGATCGACGTCTACAACCACGGCAACATGGCCCGCGATTTCACCTATGTCACCGATCTGGTCCGCGGCATCCGCCTGCTGATCGATACCCCGCCCGTCGAACCCGCCAACCGTGCCGATATCCTGCCGGGTGACAGCCTCAGCCCCGTCGCCCCCTTCCGTGTGGTGAACATCGGCAACGGGACCATGGTGCAACTGCTGGATTTCATCACAGAAATCGAACGCTCGCTGAACTTGCCCATCAGGAAAAACCTGATGGACATGCAAAAGGGCGATGTCCCCGCCACCTGGGCCAATTCCGACCTGCTGCACCGCCTGACCGGCTATCGCCCGGAAACATCGGTTGCCGAAGGGGTCCGCCGCTTTGTCGACTGGTATCGCGATTACTACAACGTCACCGACGCCGACCTTGACCGTCTGCGCCAAAGAGCGGGCGATGGCCGAGGGTAGCACCCGCCAGGCCCTGGCCTCTGCCGCCGCACTGGGCCGCGCAGCACGTTTCAGATCCTGCTGCCGTCCAAACGTCACACAACGCGTCGGCGCCGAATTTGGGGATGTCGGACCTGCTCGCGCTGTTCAGCATGGCGAAACTGCTGCTCGCGTCGCGGCCCGATAGGGGATGACGGGCGGGGTCGCCCCGCCCGATCGGTCAGTTCGTCACAACCGGGGCGGTTGCCGGTGCAGCAGCGGCCCGGCGGGCCATTTCCTGACGGTACAGCGCCATGAAATCGACGTTGTCGATGCTCAAGGGCGGGAAACCGCCGTCATGCGTCACATCCGAAATGATGCGGCGGATAAACGGGAACAACATGCGCGGGCATTCGATCAGCAGGAAGGGATGCAACTGGGCATCCGGCACGCCCTCAACCAGAAAGACCCCGCCGTATTCCAGTTCCATCAGGAACAGGGTGTCGTCATTGGCCTTGTTCTTGGAGGTGATCTTGAACTTGGCGATCACATCATACTGGTTTTCCACCGCGCGCTTGCGCGCATCCAGCGAAACCCCAACCTGAATGTCAGGCTGCATCTCGGTCCCGGAAAGGCCCTTTTGCGCCACCATGTTTTCAAACGACATGTCCCGCACGAACTGTGCCAGCACTTGCATTTTGACAACCGGCGCTGCCGGCGCCGCGGCTCCGTTCGCGTTACTTTCCTCGGCCATCGTCAACTCCCTTTTAATTCGGTCGCAGCTTCCTAGCAGGCGGTTACGGCTTGGTCCATCCTGAAGGCTCGCCGTCACGCTTATGCTCGATCACCACCGCGTCGATCACATCGTCCTGCGGGTGGGCATAGGTCGTCTGCACCGACGCCGTCTGCAACCGAAGGCCAATCCGCGCGATGATCACCGCCCGCACCAGCGGCACCATCATCGCCAGCCCCATCATGTCCGTGAAAAACCCCGGCAGAATCAGCAGCACCGCCCCCAGCGCGATCAGCCCCGAATGCGCCACCGGAACCCGGCCCGCCCCCATGTTCTGCCGCAGCGTCTGGCCCAGTTGCAGGCCCTGCTGCCGCAGCACCCAAACCCCGGCCACCCCGCTGCCCAGCACAATCGCCAACGTGCCCAACACCCCAATCCATGACCCGACCGTCACAAAAAGCGCGATTTCGACCAAAGACCAGGCCATCAGACCCAACAGAACACGCATTGCAGCAACTCCAGCGGCTTTTTGCCCTCACAGGTGGACTTGGCCCCACCCAACCCCTACATAGGGGCCAGTGCACGATTTACCAACCATGGGCAAGTTGTCGCCCCTTCGAGGCTCCGAATGAACTCTTCCTTGATCCAGCTGCTCGTCCTTGCCGGGATCGCGATTTTCCTCATCCTCAAACTGCGGGCCGTGCTTGGCACGCGCGAGGGCTTTGAAAAGCCACCGCTGGCCGCTGACGACATCAAGCCCCGCCCCAAATTCGAGGTGATCGAAGGCGGCCCCGACCGCGACATCACCGACAACACCTCCGACCCCGCCTCGGGCAGTGCCCTTGCCGCGATGAAGGCGGCCGAGCCGTCCTTCAACGTCACCGACTTCCTCAAGGGGGCCCGCGGCGCCTATGAGATGATCCTGATGGCCTTCGACAAGGGCGATCTCGACCGCATCCGCCCCTTTCTGGGCGACGAGGTGGCCGCCACCTTCGAGACCGCCATCGCCGACCGTCTGGAACGCGGGCTCACCGTCGAATCCACCTTCGCCGGCGTGCGCGAAATGATCCTGACCGAGGCGACCTTTGACGACACCTCCCGCGTCGGCGAGATTTCGGTTCGCTTCACCGGGGAATTGTCGCGCACTGTCCGCGACAAGACCGGCGCCGTGATCGAGGGCAGCCCCAGCACCATCCTCCGCCAGCGCGAAACCTGGACCTTTGGTCGCAAGATGGGCACGGGCGACCCGAACTGGCAACTCACCGCCACCGGCGACTGATGCGCCGTGCGCTGCAAGCCTTGTTTGTGGCCCTCGCGATGACCGGCCCGGCCCCCGCACAGGTGTTCGAGTTCGAATCGCTCGACGGCTGGGCGCAGGACGACCATCTGGCCGCCCTGCACACCTTCCGCCAGACCTGCGACCTGATGAAACGCCCCGAATGGGCCCCCCTGTGCCGCCTGTCGCAGGACGTGTCCGACACGCCCGCCGCCGCCCGCCAGTTCTTTGAACTGCTGTTCAAACCCACTCTGATCGGCACGCCCCCCGCCCTGTTCACCGGCTATTACGAACCCGTGCTCGAAGGCTCACCCGTCCGCACCGCCCGCTTTGCCTGGCCCATCTACCGCCGCCCGCCCGAATTGCGCGATGGTGCCGTCTGGTATGACCGCGCCACCATCGAAAGCGGCATCCTGCGCGGGCGCGGCCTGGAAATCGCATGGCTCGACGACCCGGTCGAGGTGTTTTTCCTGCATATCCAGGGCTCGGGCCGCATCCAGATGACCGACGGCTCGACCATCCGCGTCGGTTATGCCGGGCGCAACGGCCATGGCTACCGCTCGGTGGGCCAAGAACTGGTCCGTCAGGGCATCTTCAGCCAATCACAGGTGTCGGCCGGCACGATCCGGCAATGGGTGCGGGCCAATCCGGCCTCGGGCATGAACCTGCTGAACTATAACCCTTCTTACGTGTTCTTCCGCAAACTCCCCAAACTGACAGCGGATCAGGGCCCGATCGGCGCCATGGGCCGGTCCATCACCACAATGCGCTCGGTCGCCATCGACCCGGCCCATGTGCCCCTTGGCGCCCCGGTCTGGGTGGAAAAGTCGGGCGCCGATCCCCTGCACCGCCTGATGATCGCCCAGGACACCGGCGGTGCGATCAAGGGCGCCCAGCGTGCCGACATCTTCTTTGGCACCGGTCGCCAGGCCGGCAATGACGCCGGCACGGTCAAGGATGGCGGGCGCATGTTGCAACTCTTGCCCATCGACCGCGCCTACGCCCTGCTGCCCGAAGGCTGACCCATGTCCCGCCGCCGCACCCTGCACCCCGAGGAGGAGGAGCTGTGGCAGGCCGTCGCCCGCACAGCCACGCCGATGCATGTGATGCCGCTTCGCCGCAAACTGGACACCCCACCCCCCGCGCAGGTCCATGTCAAACCCGCCGACCCCGCCCTGCGCCTGCCCGCCTTTCGCCTGGGCGAAAAGTCCCGCATCACGCTCAGCCACAACATCGCCCCCACCCTGACCGAAAGCCTGGAACAGGCCCCCCTCCTGATGGACGCCAAGGCCCACGCCCGCATGACCCGCGGCAAACTGGCCCCCGAGGCGCGGATCGACCTGCATGGGTTGACTCTGGCCGAGGCGCATCCCGACCTGATCCGCTTCATCCTCAACGCCCACTCCGCCGGCTGCCGTCTGGTTCTGGTCATCACCGGCAAGGGCAAGCAGAAACCCGACCACGGCCCCATCCCCCAGCGCATGGGCATCCTGCGCCATCAGGTCCCGCTGTGGCTGCGCCAGATGCCGCTCGGCCCCGCCGTCCTGCAAATCACCGAGGCGCATATGAAACACGGCGGTTCAGGCGCCTTTTACGTCTACCTGCGCCGCACCCGCTGACCGTCCGGGGTAGGGTGCGTGATTCACGCACCGCCTACTGCGTCACCCCCGACGCCACCTGCGCCAAAGGCCGCAGCACAATCTGCGTGGCGCTTTGCACCGTCAGCACAACCCCCGGAATCAGACCCTGCCGCACCTGCCGGTCCTGTTCGAACGCACCCTGAATGTCGACAATCCGCTCCATCAGCAAAATCAGCGCCGCCGAATCGCCCACCACGAAATGCCCGGCCCCTTCGGCAAACTCGCCCACATCCAGAAACGTGACCTTCAAATCGGCCACCCGGCTCACATCGCTCAGCGACCCCAACCGCTGCTCTTGGCCGGTCAGCGCCGCCGACAGCCGCAGGAACTTGTCGCGGTCCGACCCGAATATGACAAAGGGCTGCGGCAGCGTGCCGATCGCCCGCGCCTGTTCGCGGAACACATCCACGTCGATATCGGGCGATATCAGGATGACACCACCCAGCATGTCCAGCGTGCGCTGATCGCCGCGCACCGCCGCCGTGCGCAGCGCCTCCATCGTCAGGCCCGCCCCCATCGAATGGGCCACCAGATAAATCCGCCGCGCCCCGGCCCGCGCCACCTCATGGATCAGGCTTTCCAGCCCGTCCCGCGCAAACAGCGCCGAATCCCGGTCATAGGCATAGCCCAGCGGTTCGGCAGCCGAGGGCCAGGAGTATAAAACCACCGTCCCCGGCAATTTCAGATCATGGGCAAACTGCGCCACCCGGTAAACCCCTTCGGCAAAGTTGGTGTTATAGCCATGCACGAAAATCACCGCTTCGCCATCAGACAGCGCCAGTTGCTGGCGCAGATCATTCTGAAAGGCCGGGTTGCTCTGGTAAACCTCTTGCGCCGTCGTCAAGAAGTGCCGATTGGGGTCCGCCCGGCCACCGCGCCGCGGCCAGTTGATCTCGCCCACCTCACGGTTCGGCGGAATCGCCACGTCATAACGGGCAAAGCGCACCTCCTCTGACCGTTTGGGGCCAAAGCTGCCATCCTGCTCTTGCCGCCGCGTCGTGCCGATAAAGACATCCTGCACCTGCCCCACCGCCGCTGCCTGCGGCGCCAGCGTGACCTGACCGCGCGGCGTGCAGGCAATCAGCAGAACCAGACAAACCGCCGACACCAATCGTCCCACGCGCAACCTCCTAAAATTCGGTTAACGTGAAACGCCAACCCTCTGATACAATACCCTTATCTTAACCGCCCACGCGTGCGACGCCCCCTACAACACATAGCGCGACAGGTCCGAAGACCGCGCGAGATGCCCCAGATTGGCCTCGACAAAACCCGCGTCCACCGTGACCTCCTCGCCCGACCGGTCCGGCGCGGTGAAACTCAGCTCCTCGAACACCCGCTCCATCACGGTATAAAGCCGCCTCGCCCCGATGTTTTCCACCGCCTGATTGACCTCGGCCGCGATGCGGGCCAGCGCGGCAATCCCGTCCGGGGTAAAGCTGACCGCGACATCCTCAGTCCCCAACAGCGCCGCATATTGCCGGGTCAGCGCATTGTCCGTCTCGGTCAGGATGCGGACGAAATCCCCCTCCGTCAGCGGCTGCAATTCCACCCGGATCGGCAACCGCCCCTGCAATTCCGGCAGCAAATCGGACGGCTTGGCGACATGAAACGCCCCGCTGGCAATGAACAGGATATGATCCGTCTTGACCGGGCCATACTTGGTGGAAACCGTCGTCCCCTCGATCAAGGGCAGCAAATCCCGCTGCACCCCCTCACGGCTGACATCGGCCCCTCTTGCATCGGCACGGGCGCAGATCTTGTCGATCTCATCCAGAAACACGATGCCATTGCCCTGCACCGCCGCCAAGGCCTGCGCCTTGACCGCCTCGTCATCCAGCAGCTTGTCGGCCTCTTGCGAGGTCAGCAGGTCATAGCTGTCGGCGACCGTGACCCGCTTTTTGGTGGTCTTGCCCCCAAATGCCTTGAAGATGTCCTGCAACCCCTGCATCTGCATCTCCATCCCCTGACCCATCATCATCGGCATGGCAGGGCCTGCATCGGCCAGTTCCAACTCGATCACCGTGTCGTCCAACTCGCCCCGGCGCAGCTTGCCGCGGAACATCTCGCGGGTCTGCTCGCGGGCATCCTTGCCAGCCAGCGCCTCGATCACCCGCTCCTCGGCGGCATGCTTGGCCTTGGCCGACACATCCTCGCGCATCCGGGCGCGGGTATCGACCATCGCCACATCCATCAGGTCGCGGATGATGCTGTCCACATCGCGGCCGACATAGCCGACCTCGGTGAACTTGGTCGCCTCGACCTTCAGGAACGGCGCACGGGCCAGCTTGGCCAGACGCCGCGCAATCTCGGTCTTGCCCACCCCGGTCGGCCCGATCATCAGGATGTTCTTGGGGTAAACCTCGTCCCGCAAATCATCCGCCAACCGCCGACAACGCCACCGGTTGCGCAGGGCCACCGCAACGGCCCGTTTGGCATCCTTTTGCCCGATGATGAAGCGGTCCAGCTCCGAGACAATCTCGCGCGGTGTCAGGTCGGTCATGCAGTCACCCCATAGGCAGGAAGGTTGGATTTGCCCGGAAAGTCGGGCAGGGCCGTCATCAACCGGGCGCGCAACCGGTCCCACCCGGCCCCCAGCAACACCAATGCCAGCCCCAGGATCAGAATGGCAATCGCCGCCCCGCCCTCAAACAGGGTCGCAGCCAGCGCGACGGAATACCCTGCGCCCGAGATCAGGAACGACCGCCGGTCAATCACCACAGCCACCACGGCAATCACCAGCAAAAACGCCAGCATCGTCGCCTGCGCGCCGGCGCTGCCATTCTCCAGCAACCGCATGGCGACCGAGTTCACAATGGCCGGGGCCGCGACCACATGCAGCCAGAACGCCGTGGCCGACCGGGTTGACACGCGCATCGGGTCCGACAGATCCAGCCGCATCGCCAGCGCAAAAATGCCAAGGCCGAAGACGATCGTCAGGGCCGTCATGCCCAAATCGCTGCCACCCCAAATGACCCAGGCCGAAAGCAGCGCGGCATACGCCGCCCCAGCGATGATGGCCGCCGAAAACGGGATGCGGAACACAAAGTAGTGCCCCGCCATAACCACGGCCACAAACACCGCCGTCAGCGCCAAAGTGTAGTCCCCCAATGGCGAGCCGATCAGCGCAAAGCCCATCACAGCCGCCGACAGGGCCGTCATGACTGACAGGGCGATCGACGGCGCCACCATGCGGCGTGTCGTGGTGAAGTAGCGGCCCAGGCCGGCCAGACCGGCAATCGTCAAGGCAGACAACACGACGGTCGTCACCCCGGCGGGCCCCTCTATGTCCAGACCCATCAGCGTCGCCACCCCGACCCAACCGATGAACAGGATGGTCAGGCCAACCACCACGAATATCTCGTTAAAGCCTTTGAAAAGGACGAACGGCTCCTCAACCGCCGCGACGCCCTCCTTGGCTGTCAGCCGGGCCGAGGCCAACGCGATCAACTGCGCCGATTGCGCCTCGGTCACGATGCCGCGCTGCACGGCGGCCCTCAGATCCTCGGGGTTGATCATTTGCGGACCGTCTCCACCGTCAGGTTTCCGTTGGTATAGACACAAATATCGGCCGCAATCGCCATCGCCTTGCGGGCAATCTGTTCCGCCGAGAAATCGGTTTCCATCAACGCCCGCGCCGCAGCCAAGGCATAATTCCCGCCCGACCCGATCGCCGCCACGTCATGCTCGGGTTCCAGCACATCGCCCGACCCGGTCAGCACGAACAGCCCCTCGCCATCGGTGACGATCAGCATCGCCTCCAGATTGCGCAGGTATTTGTCCATCCGCCAATCCTTGGCCAAATCGACACAGGCCCGCGCCAACTGCCCCGGTGACGCCTCCAGCTTTTTCTCCAGCCGCTCCAGCAGGGTAAAGGCATCGGCGGTCGAGCCTGCAAAGCCGCAGACCACCTCCTTGCCCCCCGGCGACAGCCGGCGCACCTTGCGCGCGCCACCCTTCATCACGGTCTGCCCCAGGCTTACCTGCCCGTCGCCCGCCACCACCACTTCGCCACCACGGCGCACCGCCAATATCGTCGTCATGCCACGCCTCCGTTTTCCCCTATATGGGCCGGTCCGCGCCAAACGAAAAGGGCGCCCGAAGGCGCCCCCCTGCCGACAGGCGGCAAATCTCAGATCCCGGCGTTGATCCAGTTCGCCAGCGCCGCCTTGGGGGCCGCGCCAACCTTGTTGGACACAACCACGCCGTCCTTGAACAGGAACAGCGACGGGATGCCGCGCACACCCAGCATGGCCGGGCTGTCGGGGTTTTCATCGACGTTCACTTTGACGATCTTGATCTTGCCACCGTATTCTGCGGCCAGTTCTTCCAGCGCGGGGCCGATCTGACGGCACGGGCCGCACCACTCCGCCCAAAAGTCCACGACGACGGGAACGGTGGACTGGCGAACTTCGGCGTCAAAGGTGGCGTCGGTCACAGCGACGGTATTAGCGCCCACAATGGATACTCCTGAATGATTAGGCACCCAAGCTAGGGTCGCACTGGCCCCGCGTCAAGGGCACATCACACCATCCATCGTGGCACGGGCCAGCGCCGCCCTCACGATATCGGCACTGATGGGCATCAATTGCGCCGTCCGGGTCCAGACGATGGCCACCTCGATCCGGCGGTCGGGGTATATCTGGCCCAGAGCATGATGATAGGCGCCCAACTGCCGCAACAGCCCCTCGGGCGTGGCCAGCGGGTGGTCGGGCACCACGGCATTCGATTTGAAATCGACAGCCAGCACCACATCCGGCCCGATCACCAGCCTGTCTATCACGCCAAACAGCCGCCGGTCCCCGAGGGCTGCGGTCAGCGCAACCTCGGCCAAGGTATCCGCCGCAAACAGAGGGGCCAGCGGCGCAGCGATCAGAACCGCCTGCACCTCGGGCCAGACGCTGGCGCACAGGTCAGGGTCAGGCACCAGATGCGCCGCCAGACTGGCCCAGTCCGTGGCCGGGCGGGCGGGCAAATGCTGCAACAGCAGGTGCACCGCATCACCGCGCAGCGTGGCATCAACCGTCGCCTCCCCCGGCAGGGCCTTGGCGCCGCCCAGGTCCGACGGCGTCACCAGATCCGGGACCGGCGCCACCTGCGGCACCGCAAAACTGGCCCAAGGGGCCGGCGCGGGGTCCACCACCACAGTCGTGGCCGGCTGGCCGTGGGGGGCGGGCCAATCGCCGGTCTCATACCGCGCCTCTGCCCCCACCCGGTTCATCCCTTCGGCCGCAATCGCATACCAACTGGCAGGCTTGGTCACTGCCCCCGCCGCCGCAATGATCAACCAGGTCCGCGCCCGCGTCATGGCGACATACAGCAGCCGCAGGTTCTCCTCCGCCTCGCGCCGCTGCTTGTCGGCGCGCAGGGTGGCAATATGCGGCGGGCTTTCGCTGGCGGACACTTTCCACAGGGCATGGCCGCCCGCGTCCAGATAAATCTCGTCCCGGTCCTGCGGTTTGCGGTCGGCAGTGTCGGGCAGGATCACGATTTCGGATTCCAACCCCTTGGCCCCGTGCACCGTCATCACCCGAATGCGCTGCCCCGACGCCTCGGCCTGCCGCTTGATGTCGATGCTCTCGGCGTCCAGCCAGATGAGGAATCCGGTCAGGCTGGGCACATCGGCGCGTTCATAGGCCAGGGTCTGGTTCAACAACTCGTCAATCCCGTCCTCCGCCTCATCCCCCAACCGCGCCACCAACCGCCGCCGCCCGTCCTGCTGGACCAAAACCCGCTCCAGCAGATCATAGGGCCGCAGAAAATCGACCTGCTCGCGCAGATCGGTTAAAAGCGTGACTGTATCGGCGAACAGACCCTGTTTTGCCACCAACGCCTGCCACAACGACCCCTTGCGGCCATAGGCAAGGTCGAACAGTTCCCCCTCGGTCACGCCATACAGCGGCGAGCGCAGCACGGCCGCCAGCGACAGGTCATCATCCGGTGTATCCAGGAACGCCAGCAGCGCCAGCAGGTCCTTGACCGCCAGCTCCGCCCCCAGCTTCAACCGGTCCGCCCCGGCAATCGGCAGGCCGCGTTTCTTGCAAGCCCGGATAATTTCGGTGAACAGGGGCGAGCGGCTTTGCACCAGGATCAGGAAATCCCCGGCATGAACAGCGCGCACCCCACTTGCGGTCACAATCGCCGTGCCAGCGGAAATCATCGCATCAATCGCCTCTGCCACCTTCTCGGCCAGTTGCGCCACATGATGCGTCGTTGAAATCAGGTCAACCGGGTCGTCAAAATTGGTATCCACCGGGTCCTTGACCGTCTCGATCACCGGCCACAAATCCACCCGCCCCGGCAGGCGGTCCTTAAAGGCGATATGCGCAATCTCCGCCCCCAGCGCCGCCGCATCCCGGTCCTTCAGCGCGGCATCGACGAAAGTCAGAATGGCGGGCGAGGAGCGAAAGGAATGTTCCAGCTTCAGGCTCTGAAATGGCCGGTTGGATTGTGTGATCTGGGTCCGAAATGCGGCGTGCTTGTCCTCGAACGCCGCCACGTCGGCCCCCTGAAACGAATAGATCGACTGTTTCTGATCCCCCACCACAAACACCGTCCGCGGCACGGTCCGCGCACTTTCGCCTGCGGCAAATTCCGCCGTCAGCAGTTCGATCACCCGCCACTGGCCCGGACCGGTATCCTGCGCCTCGTCCACCAGAACATGGTCAATCCCACCATCCAACCGATACAGAACCCAGGCCGCCACCGAAGGGTCGGTCAACAGCGCCGTGGCCCGCAGGATCAGATCGTCGAAATCCAACCAGCCATGCCGCGCCTTGCGGTCCTCATACAGCGGCAGAAACACCCCGGCAAAGGCGTTCAGCGCCGCCGTCTTGCGGTCGGCCAGAAGGGCTATCCGCCGGGGTCGGGCCGCCTCGACCCGTTGCATCAGATCCTCCAGCCGCGCCAGCGTCGCACCCAGTGCCGCACGGACATCCTTGGTCGGAAATGCACCAATCTTGGCCCCAAAGGGTGCAGCGGCCTTTTCGCCGAACAAGAACACCTCCTCCAGCGCCACCAAAAGCTCCAAGTCCGGCGCGCTCAGGTTCAGCGCGGACAGCGCCGCAAATGCCTTGTGATCGCTTGCCTTGCCCACCGCCAAGGCGGCCAGCACAGCCCCCATCCACTCTGCCTCACCCCCCAGAAACACGCCTTGCACAATCGCTGCTTCCTCGGCAGCAAAGTCCAAATCGGCTCTATACGGCCCGAAACTGCCCCTCTTGGCCACAATCTGCTCGACCAGACCGCGAAAATCGGCCCCCGTAAACTCGGCTGCCACCCCTGCCATCGCGCCAGGTGCCAGCCCATCCGCCATCTCCTCGACAATCTCTTGCCGCACCAGTCGGGCCGACCGGTCGTCCAGCTCGGCAAAGCGCGGCGACACGCCCGCCTCCAGCGGAAAACGCCGCAGCAGCGTGGCGCAAAAGCTGTGGATGGTCTGAATCCGCAACCCCCCCGGCGTTTCAATCGCACGGGCAAACAGGCGGCGGGCGCGGGCCAGATGGTCGGCATCCAGCCGCGCCTCGCCCAGCGCCGCCAGGGCCTCGCGCAGCGCCGGTGCGGGCATCATCGCCCAGGCCCCCAACGTCTTGAACAGCCGGTTCTGCATCTCGGACGCGGCAGATTTGGTATAGGTCAGGCACAAAATCCGCTGCGGTTCGACATCCTGCAACAGCAACCGCGCCACCCGGTCCGTCAACACCCGCGTCTTGCCCGACCCCGCATTCGCCGACAGCCAGGTCGACGAACCGGGGTCCGAGGCGCGCACCTGCCGGGCCGTCGCATCATCAATCGCCATCGGTCGGCCCCACCAGAATGTCCCGCGCCAGATCCGACATCTGCCATTCGCCAAAGCGCGACAGGTGGTCATAATCCAGCGCATAGCGCGACTCGAACACCGCCCGCCGCGCCGAATAGCCAGTTTCAAGACTGCCATACCGCACGATCAGCCGCGTGAACCGCAGCCACACCTCATCCAGCAGCGCCGGGGTCAGGTCGGTTTCCACCGCCTTATCCCCCGACCCCAGCCCGATATAGGTGATCCGCGCCACCTCGACCGCACCCAAGCCCTTGAACCCGCCATGCTCGGCCATCACCGCCGCCAGCAGCAACTGCTTTTCATAGGCCTCTTGCTGCGGTTTGGTCGGTGGACTGCCGGTTTTATAGTCGATCAGGTGCAGCCGCCCGTCCGGCAACATGTCAATCCGGTCAGGCGTGCCGATCAGGGTGAACCCCGTGGACCCCACCGCCAGACTGCCCTTTTCCTCGACCAGAACCGGGATGCCACCAAACTTGCCGTCCTGCCGCAACAGATGGCTTGTCGCCCGCTGCAACCGCGCCAGCCACAGGATGCGCGCCGAAGGGTAGGGCGTGCCGTCCCGCAACACATCGACCGCCGTCCCGATCAGCCGCGCCCGCGCCCCCTCCGGGGTTTCGCCGGTGGGGCGTTCCTTGACGAACCGCTCGAGGATAAGGTGCACCAGCGTGCCACGGTCACGGTTTTCCGGCTCGTGGCGCAGGGGGTCCAGCGGGCGGAGGTTCAGCACATGGCGCGCGTAAATCGCATAAGGATCGCGGATCAGTGTCGCAATCTGGGTCAGCGACAGCCGTTTTGGCCGCGCCGAAACGGGCGGCTTGGGGCGAGGACGCGGCGCCGGGGCCAAACGCGGGTCGGCGCGCTGCGAAACGGTGGGCCGGTCCAGCGCCCGCGCCCAGCCCATCATTTCACGCCCGCGCTGACGCATCGCCGCCAGCGCCGCAGGTCCGTTCTTGTCGGGCAAACCCTCCATCAGGTTGCACAACCGGTTCAGCCAGCGCGAGGGCACCGTCTCCGCCTCGGCATCGCGGGTCGACCGGGTCAGGATCACCACCCGCGCCGCAATTGCCTGCTGAAAGTCATGCGCCGCCAGCCCGATCTGCCGTTCGGGCAACAACAGACCCGCATCCCGCCGCATTTTGCGGTTCAGCCAGGGGTCGGGGTCGGCGGCGGCGGGCCAGATGCCGTCGGTCAACCCGCCCAGGATGACGACATCGGCCTCCATCTCCCGCGCCTCGCGGGGGCCATAAAACGCGATCAGCGGGTGCCCCGCATTGGGCTGGCGGATTTCACCCTTGCGGATCAGACCGTCGAACAGGTTCTGATATTCCAGCGCCGACATCTCGTCGCCAAAGGGCGCTTCGTCGCGCAGTTGAGCGATCAGCCGCCACGCCTCCTGCCCCGCCGCCTCCAGCCACAGGTTGCCCGCCCCCTCCGCCGCACCCCCCCGCGCCAGCGCCTCGACCGCCGCGATGTGCCGGGCCACATGGTCGGTCAGGTTCGCCACATCCGGCGCCGCGAACAGGTCCAGCACCCGTCCCAGGCTTTGCGCCCAGGCCTGCGCGTCAGGGTCCACCCTGGCCGCCCAACGATCCAGATCAGCAGCCGTCGGGAAGGCCGGGCCATTGCGGCGCAACTCCAACTCCAACAGGCGGGCATAGCGCAGATACAGGCCACGACCCGACCCCGACCCCGCCAGAGGATGCTTGATCATCACCAGCAACGCATCCGCCGTCACCTTACGGCCAAAGGCCCGGCCCACATGACGCAGCAGCCGCCCCGTGGCGGACAGGCCCAAGGGGCTGCCCGCCGAATCGTCCGCCACCAGACCCCAGCCCGCCAAAACGGCCGAGACCCGCCGCGTCAGCGCCCGGTCAGGTGTGATCAACGCCGCCCGCTGCCGCCCCTCGACCGCCCGGCGCAAGGCAACCGCAATCGTCGCCGCCTCCTCACGCGGGGTGGCGGCCTCGACCAGGGTCAGCGCGGCGGTGGTCTGCGTCAGGTCGGGCAAATCCGCCCCCTCCATCAGCCATTGGTCTGTCACGGGCGCAGGCCGCAGCGCCAGCGACACAAGCCGGTTGCGGTCCTGATCCACCGCCACGTCGCGCCACAGACGAAACGCCTCAGGCCCCACCCCCAACGCCTCCATCAACCGGCGATACCGGTATTGCGGATGATCCTCGGCCGTCATGGCGTCGTCCATGCCCTGCCAGACCAGATCCGGCATCAGCGCGTCAAACCCCGGCACCACCACCGCCCCCTGCGCCAACCCGGCAATCGCCTGCATCAGGGCCGCCGTCGTGCCCCGCGACCCGGTCGATCCCGCAATGATCACCGGATGCTGCGGCGGCTGTTCCTGCCAGTGACCGATCAACCGCTGCACCGCTATCCGCTGCCGCGACGGCGCATCGTCGGTGTCCAGACAATAGGGCGCGATGATGCGCAAAAAGGCCTGCGTCCGCGCCCAATGCGCCGAATGCCCCGAGACATCCAGGTCGGCCAGCGCGGTGGCCGTCACCGCCTCGTCCTGCATTTCGGCCAGCAGGTCGCCCAGGCTTTCAGCCAGATCAAAGCGGGCCGCCATCGGCGCCAGTTCGGGCTGCACCCGCAACAGGCCCTTGACCAGCGCCGCCAATTCCAGCCGCCGCCGCAAATCGGGCACCTGCGGCGGCAGGTCCGACAGGGCCGGGTCGTCGCCCAGATCGGACACCACGCGCATGGCCGGCAAAAAGGTGGCCCCCCGCGCCGTCATCACCTGGGTCACCCTGCGCCGCATCCGTTGGCTGTTCAGGAACAGCGTGACCTTGGCCATCGCTTCGGGCGGGCGGCCCGCCAGCCTGTCTTGCAAGCCCAGCACCAGGTCGGTCGCAAAATCCGCACCCGGAGGCAGATGATACAAGTGGGGGGCGTCGTCAGTCATCGCTTGACCCTGCCAGCATCGCCTCGGCCAGGGCAATCCCCTCGGGCCGCCCGACATCACACCACTGTCCCGAGTGCAGGACGCCGAACGCCCGACCGTCGTCAATCATGCGGTCCCAGAGTGGGTTCAGCGAAAAGGCACGCTCGGGGAAATCAGCCAGCCGTTCGGTGCAAAGGATCTGCGCCCCCAGATAAACCAGCCCGGGCTGCCCCTTGGCGCGCGCGATCCGCCCGTCCGGGCCAAGCGTGAAATCCCCCGCCCCGCCGTGGCCCACCGTCTGCGCGACCGGGGCCAGCAGCAGCAGCGCCTCCATCTCGTCCCGCCACCCCTCGACCAGTTCGACCAGCGCGTTGCGCCCTGTCCAGACCGCATCGGTGTTCAAGGTCATCACCGGCCCCGCACCCAGCAGCGGCAGCGCCGCCCGCAAACCGCCGCCGGTTTCCAGGATAACCGGCTCATGCGACACCGCCACATCGCGCCCGGCGACGTGCCGGGCGATCTGGTCGGCGTGATAATGGGCGTTGACGACGCGGGTTTGCATTCCGGCCTGATCGACCAGCGCCAGCGCATGGTCCAGCAGACATCGCCCCGCTACAGGCAACAACGGTTTGGGGCGGCTTTCGGTCAGCGCCCCCATCCTGGTGCCAAAACCCGCCGCGAACAGCATCACCGGAAATTGCCGCATTGCACCCGTATCCGTTCCAGGTTTTCGGCGGAGGGTGGGGGCAACACCCTGTCACAGACCGCCTTCAATCCCGCCAGTTCCGGCCGGGCGAGGTTGCGCTGCAACTGGCCCCAGACCCGGGGCATCAGGTCCACATAGTGCGGCTTGCCGTCCACCAGGCACAGCTTTGCGAAAATCCCCAGAATTCGCAGGGCCCGTTGCGCCCCAAGTGCGGCATAGCGGGGCAGGAAACCCGTCTCCGTTTGACCCACCGCCTCCAGGTAATGCCGGATCATCGCGGCCTCCACCTGCGGCGCCACCTCACGCCGGGCGTCCTGCAACAGCGACACCAGATCATAGCCACGCTGCCCCATCTGGGCGAGTTGAAAGTCCAGCAACCCAACCCGCTGCAACCCCTGCCGGTCCGGCAACCACATCAGGTTTTCGGCATGATAATCCCGCAGAATCATCACCTTGGACCCATCGGCCCATTTCGCCAGAACCTCTTGCACCACCGCCAGCAGATCCGTCGCCGCCCGCTCGCCCGTGATCGCAAACCGGTACCAGTCCAGCACCAACCCCGTGGCCTGCGCCCAATCCGCAACCGTCAGATCAGGGATGCCAGGTGCGGGCGGATGGCCTTCGATATGGGCCAGAACATCCACCGCCGCCCGATACAGCGGCCCCTCGCATCCCGGATCAGCGGCCATCAGCCGGGCAAAGACCCCATCGCCGAAATCCTCCAGCAGCAAAAAGCCGTGCGCGGCATCCTCGGCATGGATCTCGGGCGCGTTCAGCCCGATCGACCGCAAATACCGGTCAATCCGGGCAAAGGTTGCGACATCGTCAGGGCCGCCCGGTGGCTGGTCCATCACTATCCGCGTCGCGCCACCAAGGCGTAACCTGTCATACCGCCGCGACGAGGCGTCGCCCGCCAAGGCCTGCCCCTGCGCCAGACCCCACCCCGCCTGCTGCAACAGCCGGGCACGACCCGCGTCACGCGGAAAGGCCACCGCAACCGCCGCCATCACCCCGGCCCGCCCCTCGATCACCGCCCTGCGCCCCGCGCCGTCGGGGGCAAGGGTGATGCGCAGTCCCGCCGGCTGATTGGGTCCCAGCCGGTCCGGCCATTCGACCAGACAGATCGCCCGGTCAAACGCGTCCTCCAACCCCAGTTCCAGCGCCTCATCCGGATGGGTCAGGCGGTACAGATCGGCATGCCAGATTTCGACATCCGCCTCATAGGTCTGCACCAGCGTAAAGGTGGGCGAGGGGACGTCCTCCTCATGCCCCAACCGGGCGCGGATCAGGGCGCGGCACAGCTGCGTCTTGCCCGCGCCAATCGACCCCTCCAGCAAAACCACATCCCCCGCCGTCAGCACATCGGCCAGACACCGCCCCAGACGGTCGGTTTCGGTCTCATCCGCAAGGTAAAGGGTCAGCGCCATGGCCCCGTTGTAGCCGCTGGCGCGCCTGCTGCAAGGGCCCCCTCAGGCCCGCCGCGCCGCCGGGTCCAGCAGCACCTTGGCCGTCGCCGCCACATCGCGCACCCGAAACGCCGTCAGCGTCGCCCCGCCCGTCAAGGGCGCAAACCGGCAGTCGATCAGCCGCCCATCCGACAACCGCGCCTCGGCCCGCCAGGGCGCGCGGTCGCCCTGATTGGCGGCGAAATCCTCCACCGCGTTCCAAACCGGGTTCGGCGCACTTTGCCCGCGCCACTGGGCGCACAGGGTCCGCAGGCTGGCATCGTCCAGCGATGTGGACGGGTCCGCGCCCCACACCCCGGCATAGGCCGCATTCGACATCACCAACTGCCCCGATTCCGAAAACACGGCAATCGCCTCATCCACCTGATCAATCACCGACTGGCCCAGTTCCAGATCCGCCCGATACCGGCGCGTCCGCAACATCTCGCCCGAGATATCCTCGATCATCAGCGCAATCGCCCCATTCGGATGCGGCCGGCCGATCACGCGGTAGGTCTGACCGCCCGGCAGGCTCCACGTCTCCTCATACAGCCCCGAGGCGGCAGCCTTTTCCATGTCGATCATCTGACGACGCCAGCCGCGATAATCCTTGGGTTCGGGAATCATCTTGCGGTCGCGCATCGCGTCAAGAACCGACAACAGCGACGGGCGCATCGACAGAAAATCCACCGGCAGCCCGGTCAGGTCCAGCAGCGCCGGGTTGAACAACTGCAATTGGCGCTGATGGTCAAAGATCGCCAGGCCGACATGCAGATGGGCAAAGGTCTTGGTCAGCGTCTGCATGAAATCGCGCAGACCCGTCTCGGCCTGCACGGCCGCATCGGCGGGCAGCGCAAAGATCAACCGCGCATCGCCCTCGCCCACCATGTTCAGATCATACCAGGCCGACCGACCCGCACTCAGCGTCAGCTTTTGGCGCTGTCCGGTGATGCCTTGGGTGCTGGCCGTGCGGTCAAACAGCCGTGGCAGCGGCCAGGACAGGTCCTGCCCCGCCTCACCCACATCGCCAACCCGCAGCAGATAGGCACCGTTCGCCCAGGTCACATCGCCATTCGCCCGTTCGCGCCAGATCAGGATCGGCGCCTTGGACACGGTGTCGCGCAACACGTCCAACTCATCCGTCATCGCCCGCAACGCCATCAGGTCCTGTGCCGGATGATCGGTGTCGCTTTCGGGATCAACCAGCATCATCCGCGTCAGCCCACCCCGCATTTCGGCATGTAAGATCATCGGGCTGCCCATCCCCGGCGTCGAGGCCAAGGTCAGCCCCCCCTCCACCGCCAGCCGCTGCAACTGGCTTTCGATGTTCGGAAAATAGGGCGACAGATAGGCCAGCACCTTGACCCAAGGACCACCCAACGCGTGCGATGTCGCAAGCAAGGTCTTGGCCGATGGCGTGCTGTCCACCAAGTGTTCGCCGTCAAACAGGAAAACCGTGGCCGCGGCCTGTTCGGCAAAAATCGTGACCGGCGCCGATTTGGCCCGCCACTCCAGCCAGGCGACGGCGACGGTGCCCAACCCGCCCGCCGCAACCGCGGCGATAACAGAAACGACAATCAGCATCCAATCGAGGGTCATGCAATTCCTGCCCGTGCCAGAATAGTTGTCCTAAACTAATGATAGTGCAGTTAATGAACAGTTAATCACGCGGGTCAACCGGCGTAACTTTCTCGCCGAACAAATTCGCGGAATGGTTGCAAAATCAAATCACCCCGGATTGGCGACATTCTCGCCCATCACCAGATCGGCCGGCGCCAGCAAGGCCGCCAAAGGCCACGTGACCTGCACAATCGCCCCGCGCCGTTCGGGCCGCTCGCTGGGGGTCAGGAACGGATCGGCGGCGTTGGCAAAAGTCAGGGCAGCACCCGTCCTCTCCAGCAGGGTCTTGGCGATGAACAGGCCCAGACCCATCCCCTCATAGCCAACCCGGCGATCCTTGGGCACCGGCGTGCGCTTTTGGCGCATGAAGGGGTCGCCAATCCGCCCGATCATCTGTGCCGGAAACCCTTCGCCATCATCGGTGATGCGGATCACGATGTGCTGGTCGGACCACTCGATATCAACCCAGACCTTCTGATCGGCGAAATCGACGGCATTTTGCACCAGATTGCGCAGACCATGGATGAACTCGGGCCGCCGCAGGACGATGGGCGATCTGGCGGGCGCGCCGGGGCCAGGCACCTCGGCGATGCTGACCCGTTTGTTGCGCATCATATGCGGCTCGGCCGCCTCACGCACCACGGCGCTGAGCGGGGCCTGTTTGAGGTACAGATCATCCTTCCCCGCCCGCCCCATCGACCGCAGGATATCGCGGCAGCGGTCGGCCTGATCGCGGATCAGCATGGCATCCTCGCGCAGGCTGCCTTCCTCGGGCAATTCGTCAATCATCTCGGTGCTGACCAGCTTGATCGTGGCCAGCGGCGTGCCCAACTCATGCGCCGCCGCCGCGACCACACCGCCGATATCGGTCAGCTTCTGTTCGCGCGCCAGGGCCATCTGTGCCGCAAACAGCGCATCCGACATCTCGCGGATTTCGGTGGCCACCCGGCGCGAATAGGTGGCTATAAAAGCGATCCCGATGATGATGGACAGCCAGAACCCAAAGCGGAACAGCGGCGGCACCGTCAGCACCGTCCCATCCCCCATCCGCAGCGGCAGGTTGAACAGCCCCGCCAGCGTGACCAACCCCGCCGCCGTCAGCGCCACCACGACCGTTGACCGCAGGTTCAACGCCATGGCCGAAATGGTGACCGGCGCCAGCACCAGCAGCGCAAACGGGTTGGTCAACCCCCCCGTCACCGACACCAGCAACGCCAGTTGCGCCAGATCGAACACCAGCATCAGCACGGCCTCGACCGCCGTCAGCCGCTTGTTGTCGGGCGAGGCGATCATGAAAATCAGGTTCGCCATCACCGACAACCCGACGGCCATCATGCAAACCCCCATTGGCACGACCAGCCCGAAATAGGCCGGCGCCACCACCAGGGCCGCCGTTTGCCCGCCAATCGCCATCCAACGCAGGTTCGTCAGGGTCCGCAGCAAGATCAAATCACTGCCGCCCGCGCGAACCCCCGCAAGCACATTTGCTTGAAACATCGTGTGCCTGCTCTGGTTATGACCGTTGCGCATTGTTATTCCCCCGATTTTGACGGAACACTGCGAACAATGAAAGAGGATAGCACCGTGACCAGACTTTTCGCCAGCGCCGGTGTCATTGCCCTGTCCGCCCTGCTGGGTGTGACGACCTACATGATCGTGGCGCGCAACAGCGATGACGCCTTTGCCGCCTGCCGGTCGGGCAATGTCGCAGGGGGCGCCATCGGTGGGCCGTTCAAACTGCTGGATGAAACCGGGGCCACCGTGACCGACGCCCAGGTTTTAACGAAACCAGCGCTCGTGTATTTCGGCTATGCCAATTGCCCTGATGTCTGCCCGCTGGACAATGCCCGCAACGTCGAGGCGGTCGAATTGCTCAAGGCGGCGGGTCATGACGTCACCCCCGTTTTCATCTCGGTCGACACCGCCCGCGATACTCCGGCGCTTCTGACGGAATACACCGACAATTTCGGCCCCTCCCTTCTGGGTTTGACCGGAAGCCCCGAACAGATCAAAGCTGCCGCGCAGGCCTATAAGGTGTATTACCAGATACCCGAGGGCGCGACCGAATACTACGAAGTGCAGCATACGACCCTGACCTACCTGATGCTGCCCAAAACGGGTTTTGCCGATTTCTTCCAGCGTGAAACCACCGCGCAGGAAATCGTCGATCGCGTTGGTTGTTTCCTGAAAGCAAGCTAGGTTCACAGACAGATCGATTGACTTAAGAGAGGGATCGCATGGCACAGGAAACAGGCGCGGAACTGGGTGCCGACCGGACCTTGTTGTTGGTTGATGATGACGAGGCCTTTTTGCGCCGTCTGGCCAAGGCCATGGAAAAGCGCGGATTCCTGCCCGAAATCGCCGACAGCGTCGCCGCCGGTCGGGCCATCGCCACCGACCGCCCCCCCGCCTATGCTGTCGTCGATTTGCGCCTTGGCGATGGCAATGGGCTGGATGTGGTCGAGGTGCTGCACGCCCGCCGCCCGGATTGCCGGGTTGTCATCCTGACCGGCTACGGCGCTATTGCGACCGCCGTGGCGGCGGTCAAAATCGGCGCCATCGACTATCTGTCCAAACCCGCAGATGCCAATGACATCACAAATGCGCTATTGTCCAAGGGCGAGGCGCATCCGGTTTTGCCCGATCAACTGATGTCCGCCGACCGTGTCCGCTGGGAACACATTCAACGCGTCTATGAGATGTGCGACCGCAATGTTTCTGAAACCGCCCGCAAGCTTTCGATGCATCGCCGCACATTGCAAAGAATTCTGGCAAAACGCAGTCCAAAATAAACTTGCATTGTTGCAGTCTTCTTGATCGGGCATTAGATGATGATCCGTACTGCCAAGAAGGAGCGCTACATGGACAATAATCTAAACTCCCTGTCGCTTAAAGAGTTAAGGGATCTTCAATCCCAGGTGGCAAAGGCCATTGCTTCGTTCGAAGACCGCAAGAAGAAAGAAGCCATCGCCGAGCTTGAAGAAATCGCGCGGACCAAGGGGTATTCCTGGGCAGAACTGACCGGCACGACGATTGTTCGCAAACGTGCGCCGGCTGCCCCGAAATACGCCAACCCGGCTGACAAGTCCGACACCTGGTCAGGTCGCGGTCGCAAACCGCGTTGGTTCGAGGCTGCCATCAAGGCCGGAAAAAGCCCGGAAGACCTCAGCGTCTAGGGCATCCGGAACAAGGCCATTCAGCCCCCCGAACGCGTTTGCACGCGGCCTCTGGGGGCTGAATGAACTTCGTCCCTAAAAGGACAGGCCCTTGGCCACGATCCAGGGGCAAACGTGCGCCCGTCAGACAGCAGCCTTCAGCCACTTTATGAATGTCTTGATTTCGGACCGCTTCGGGCCGGGCCGCGTGACAAGGTAATAGGCCAGACTGTCGTCCTGAACCAGCCCCACCACCCGCAGCGTGCCATTCTCGACCTCCTGCTCCAGCAGGGCCGCCGCTTCGACATGCAGCCCATAGCCCTGCCGCGCCGCTGACAAGGCCAACTCCTCGGTCGGGATATAGGAAATATTCATCGCATCCGGCCGCAACCCGAAACTGCGCAGCCAGGACAGCGCCTCGGGCCAATCCTGTTCAATCACCCAGGGCATCGCCGACAGTTCGGCATTGGTCAGGTTCTGCCGGTCGCCCAACAGGGATGGCGCACCGACAATCACATATTGCGCCGCCGTCAGAAACTCGGCCGCCAACCCCGGCCAAGAGCCATTGCCAAAGCGGATGCCAATATCAATCCCCTCGCGCCGCAGATCGACCACGCGCTTTTCGGGGTGCAGCGAGATCGGCACCTCGGGATGGGCCGACCAGAACCCTTTCAGCCGCGGCATCAGCCACTGCGCCGCAAAGGCCGGGGTCAACGTCACCCGCACCGGGGCACCCGG
>CAMBWO010000043.1 GCA_945871285.1 Pseudorhodobacter antarcticus
AGCATCCGGCCCAGCGCGCATATTTTCGTGGGGTCCAAGGCGCCATGGCACGACATCACCGACGATCTGCCGCAACATCAGGACGGGGGATAGACCATGGCCCACATCGTTTTGTTTCACTCGATTCTGGGTCTGCGCCCGGTCGAGCATGAGATCGCGGCCCATCTGGAGCGGCATGGCCACAGCGTCAGCCTGCCCGATCTGTTCGGCGGTCTGGCGACCGACGACTATGACGTGGGTTTTGCCCACCGCAAGGCCGTGGGCACGGCGGCGATCATGAGGGCGGCCAAGGCGGCGGTCGATGCAGCGCCCGAAACGGCCGTTCTGGCGGGCGTGTCCTTTGGCGCGGCGCTGATCTCGGAATTCTGGGAGACGCTGCCCAGGATGGCGGGGGCCCTGCTGATCGCCGGGGTCACGGACTGGATGACACCGCGCCGGGCAGGCTTTCCCATGTCGGTTCATGTCGCCCGGCCCGATCCCTTTGACGACGAGGCATATTTTGCCGACTGGGCCGGGGAAAGCGACGGCGTGGCCCTGGACCTGCACCGCTATGACGGGGTCGGTCATTACTTTCTGGATCGCAGCCTGCCAGACTACGGTGGCGCAGCGGCACAGTTGTGCCTGGACCGTTCGGTGGCATTCCTGAACGCTTTGTAATACCTCCGCCTGACCTGAGCGGAATGGCGCTTGGTCACCGGGTCAGGCTGTGCCAGGTTGCCCCCCACACCTGCCGGAGCAGACCCGACATGCGCCTTGTTGCCTTTCTGTCCCTTGCCGTGTTGGCTGCGACGTCGATGCATGCCGGATGTGTCGGACAGAACCTGATCACCGCCCTTCCGCCCGACCAACGCGCTGCGTTGCAGGTGGCGGCCGATGCCGTCCCCTATGCGCGGGGCAACCTGTGGCAGGCAACCAAGGGGGCGCAGGTGGTCACCCTGATCGGCACCTATCATCTGGACGACCCGCGCCATGCAGCCAGTTTGGCCCGCCTGGCCGGACCTCTGGCCGCCGCCGCCACCCTGCTGGTCGAAGCGGGCCCTGCGGAAGAGGCAGCACTGCGGGCCGACATCGCGCAAAACCCTGATCGCCTGGCCAATTCCGCTGGCCCTGCCCTGCGCGAAGCCCTGTCCGAGGAGGATTGGCTGCGCCTGTCCGACGCCCTGCGCAGCCGGGGCTTCGCCCCGGTCTTTGCCGCGCAGATGCAGCCCTGGTATCTCAGCTCGCTTCTGGCCATACCGCCTTGCCAATTCACCGACACCACCCAGGAGGTGGGGCTGGACAAGCAGGTGATGGCGATGGCCACGGCCCGTGCCCTGCCGATTGCCGCACTGGAACCCTATGACACCGTCTTTGGCATCTTTGACAGCTTTACCACCCCCGAGCAGGTCACGATGCTGGTGCAGACGCTGGATGCCGCAGCCGTCGATGACGATATGGCGATCACCCTGTCCGACAGCTATTTCAGCGGGCAAAGTCGGTTGTTCTGGGAATACACCCGTCTGCAGCTGATGATCCTGTCCGGCGCCACCCAAGCCGAGGCCGACCGGCAAGTCGCGATGCTGGAAGAGGCGATGATTACCCGCCGCAACCGGGCCTGGCTGCCGGTCATCACGGCGGCAGCCGCGCGGGGGCCGGTGGTGGCGGCCTTTGGGGCGCTGCATCTGTCGGGGCAGCACGGCGTGCTGAACCTGCTGGCGGCGGAAGGCTGGGTTGTGCTACCGCTAAGCCCATGAAACCGATTTCGAATGACCTGCGCCGCGACACGGTGGTCGCGCTTGACCCGCTGGACCTTGGCCGTTTTGATGTGGGGCCGGGCAAGCGGCTGATTCCGATTTGCGGCTGGCTGATCACCTTGGCCAGCGGGCGGCGGGTGTTGCTGGATACCGGATTTCCGCCCGCCTATGCCAGTGACGAACGCGCCACGGCTTTGGCCGACGGGCTGGACAGTTTTGGCCGGCTGGTCGGGTTTGGGGCAGAGCATACCGTGCTGGGGGCGCTTGGTCGCCATGGCGTGGTCGCATCTGACATCAGCCATGTGATCCTCAGCCATTCCCATATCGACCATGTCGGCGGACTGGGCCTGTTTCCAGGGGCCACCATCATCCTGAGCGCGGCAGAACGCGCCCTGCCCAAACCGCTGTATTTTGGCAAGGCGCAGCCGATGGCCTGGCCCGAGGCGCCCTATATCGCCATTGATCGCACAACCGAGATTTGCCGGGGTCTGCGCCTGTATCTGACGCCCGGCCACACGGCGGGGCATCTGTCGGCGCTGGTGCGGGTTCAGGGACGGGCGACCGTGCTGGCGATTGACGCGATCTACCGCCTCAGCGAACCGGCCGAGGGCTATCCCGATGCGGCAGACCCGGTGGTGGCGGCGCGGTCGGGCCGGATGCTGCTGCGCCTGGCCCGCCGCTACCGGGCGCGGCTGATCCCGGGGCATGAACCGATAACCCGCCCATGATCCCCTCGCAACGGCTGGGGCTGATCCTGGTGGCAGTCTCGACCCTGGCGTGGAGCACGGCAGGCCTGTTCACCCGCGCCATCACCGAAGACCTGATGACCGTGATCGTCTGGCGCGGGGCCTTTGGCTGCACCGGGCTGATTGCCGTGCTGTTGTTCCTGCAAGGCCCCGCGGGTTTGCGCGGGTTTTTGCAATTGCGCCGGGCGGGTTGGATTTATGCCGCGCTGTCGGGGGTGGGGATGCTGTGCTACATCACCTCGCTCCGGATGACCTCGATTGCGCATGTGGCGATCATTTATGCCGTGGTGCCGTTCCTGACGGCGGGTCTGGCTTGGGCCATGTTGCACGAACGGCCCAGCCGGGATTCGGTGATTGCCAGTGCGGCGGCGTTTCTCGGCGCAGTCATCATGGTGGGGTTAAGCAGCGACGGCGACCTGCTGGGCGATGTTCTGGCGCTGGTGATGACGCTGGGCATGGCGCTGATGGTGGTGATCGCCCGCAAACACCCCGAAATCCCGACCCTGCCCGCTGGGATCACCGCGGCCTTGATCTCGGTGGGGCTGTGCCTGCCCTTTGGCGTGAATCTGGCCCCCGACATGGACCAGATTGCCCTGATGGCCGGGTTCGGGCTGGTCAATTCGACCATCGGGTTTTCGCTGTTCCTGCTGGGGTCGACCATGATCAAACCGATCCAGACCGCCCTGATCGGCGCGCTGGAGGCACCAATTGCCCCCCTGTGGGTGTGGATGATGTTTGGCGAAACGCCGGGGCCCGCCACGCTGGTCGGGGCCACGGTGATCCTGACGGCGGTGATCTGGCATATCACCCGGCAGTACCGCGACCGCTGACCGTTGCTGCATTGCGGCATTTCGGCCCTCGCAAGGCAACCCCCCGTGACATTGCCGGCGCCCGGCCCTATAAGCCGCGCAAAATCCGCAGCCCAAAGGTATTCGCATGACCATCAAGGTTCTAGGCCACAAATCCCCCGACACCGATTCCACCGGCTCGCCGATCATTTGGGCCTGGTATCTGACCGAAGTCAAAGGCACCCCGGCCGAGGCGTTTCTGCTGGGCGAACCCAACACCGAGGCGGCCTTTGTGCTGACCCACTGGAACCTGACCAAGCCCACGATCATTTCGGACGTGGCCGCGTCGGATACCGTGGTGATCGTCGACACCAACAACCCCGCCGAACTGCCGCCCTCGATCAATGAGGCCACGGTCATCGGCATCATCGACCACCACATGCTGGTCGGCGGCATCAAGACAAAGACGCCGATCGACATCACCATCCGCCCGCTGGCCTGCACCGCCACCATCCTGCATGACCTGATCGGCGACGATCTGGCAAAGGCCCCCAAGGCGATCAAGGGTGCCATGCTGTCGTGCATCCTGTCCGACACGCTGGAATTCCGCAGCCCCACCACCACCCCGCATGACCGCGCCGTGGCCGAAAAGCTGGCCGCCGAATTGGGTGTGAACATCCCCGAGCTTGCGACCAAGCTGTTCGAGGCCAAGTCGGACGTGTCGTCCTTCTCGGACGCCGCCCTGCTGCGGATGGACAGCAAGGAATACAACGTCGCGGGCCGCGAATTGCGCGTGTCGGTGCTGGAAACCACGGCGCCATCGGTCATTCTGGACCGCAAGGCCAGCCTGATGGCCAGCATGGTGGGTGTGGCCAAGGAGGACGGTGCCGATCAGGTGCTGCTGTTCGTGATCGACATCCTGAAGGAAGAGGCGACGCTGCTGGTGCCGAACGATCTGGTGAAACAGATGGCCGAGGCATCGTTTGGCTGCAAGGTGACAGGTGACACCGTCGTCCTGCCCGGCATCATGAGCCGCAAAAAGCAGATCATCCCCGCCCTGAAGCTGTAAGACCAAGATGGGCAAACCCGCGCTTTCGCGAGGGCGAAAGCGCAGGACTGCCCATCCTACAAGTCATGTTCCCCTTGTAGGATGGGCAATATGCCCATCTTCCCCACCGACCGAAAGCGCCGCATGACCCAGATCATCGCCAGCCTCGCCGACCTTGGCCCCCGCTATGACGCGGTGTTTTGCGATCTGTGGGGCTGTTTGCACAATGGCAAGACCCCCTTCCCCGCTGCCGTGACCGCTCTTCAGGGCTTTCGCGCCCGGGGCGGCCGCGTGCTGCTCCTGACCAACGCCCCGCGCCCGCGGGCCAGCGTGATTGCGCAACTGGACGCCATGGGTGTGCCGCGGGACGCCTGGGACGAGGTGGTCACCTCGGGCGATGCCACGCAGTCGGCCATGCTGTCAGGCGCGGTGGGCCGCCGTGTCCATTTCATCGGGGCGGACAAGGACGAGCCGTTTTTCACCAGCTTTGCCGAGGATCTGGCCGAGATCGCGGCCCGCGAGGCCCCCATTACCAAGGTTCCGCTGGCCGAGGCCGAGGGCATCATCTGCACCGGTCTGGCCGACGATCAGACCGAAACCCCCGACGATTACCGCGCCATCCTGATGCAGGCCAAGCTGGACGATCTGCCGATGCTCTGCGCCAACCCTGACATCATCGTCGACTTTGGTGACAAGCGGCTCTATTGCGCCGGGGCCCTTGCGGCGGAATATGAACAGATGGGCGGCACCGTCTATTACTTTGGCAAACCGCATGCCCCGATCTATGATCTGGCCCGCCGGCGTCTGGCCTCCCTGACCGGCCTGAAGGACCCTGCCATCCTGTGCATCGGTGACGGCATTGCCACCGATGTTCAAGGCGGCATGTCCGAGGATCTGGACACGCTGTTCGTCACGGGGGGCATCGCCGCCGCCGAGTTCGGCCCTGACGCCGCAAACCCCGACGCCGCCCTGCTGGAGGCGTGGTTGCAAAGCCTGTCGATGGCGCCGACTTATTCCATCGGGCATCTGCGTTGACCATGAAAACGCATGCCAGCTGGCTGGGGCTTGATCAGGACGCCCGTGGCGCCTCGGTTGCCATGGGCAATTTTGACGGGGTGCATCTGGGGCATCAGGCGGTGATCGACCTGGCGCGGACCGACGCGCCCTTGGGCATCGTGACCTTTGAACCGCACCCGCGCCAGTTCTTTGCCCCCACCGCCCCGACCTTTCGGCTGATGAATGCCGAATCGCGGGCGAACCGGTTGGCCAAGCTGGGCGTGCGACATCTGTTTGAACTGCCCTTTGACGCCGCCCTCGCCAGCCTGACGCCCGAGGGATTTGCCCGCGACGTTCTGGCGGACGGGCTTGGGATTTCCCATGTCGTCGTCGGGTCGGATTTCCGCTTTGGCAAGGGCCGGGCGGGCACGGCGGCGGATTTGCAGGCGTTGGGGCTGACTTACGGCTTTCGCACCACGATTGCGACATTGGTGCAGATTGCCGGTCAGGACATCTCCTCGACCGCCGTGCGCGAGGCGCTGTCCGAGGGCCGCCCCCGCGATGCCGCCGCCATGCTGGGCCATTGGCACCGCATCGAGGGCGAGGTGATCCACGGCGAAAAGCGGGGTCGCCAGTTGGGCTATCCCACCGCCAACATGGATGTGACCGGGCTGCACCTGCCCAAATTCGGCGTCTATGCCGTGCGAGTCGACGTGCTGACGGGACCGCAGGCCGGCCAATATATCGGTGCGGCCAGTCTGGGTGTGCGGCCGATGTTCGGCACCAACATGCCCAATCTGGAAAGCTTTCTGTTCGATTTCATCGGGGATCTGTATGGCCACCACCTGTCGGTTGCCCTGGTCGACTATCTGCGCCCGGAGATGAAGTTCGACGGGCTGCCGGGTTTGCTCGATCAGATGGCCGCCGATTGCCAAAAGGCCCGCGACATCCTTTCCTGACTTCCCTTTCCGCCCGCTTTCAGACAGTTTGCCCCCATGACCCTGCGCCCCCGCTTTTGGGAAACCATTCCCCTGACCAAGATGACGTCCCCCGAATGGGAGGCGCTGTGTGACGGCTGCGGCAAATGTTGCCTGAACAAGCTGGAATATGAAGATACCGGCGAGGTCGAGTTCACCTCGATCGCCTGCAAGCTGTTGGACGGGTCAACCTGCCGCTGTGCCAAGTATGAGACGCGGCACCAGTTCGTGCCGGAATGTGTGCGCCTGTCGCCCAAGACCCTGCCCAAGGTCGCCTATTGGATGCCGCGCACCTGCGCTTACCGGCTGCTCTATCAGGGCGATACCCTGCCCGACTGGCACCCGCTGTTGACCGGCGACCCGGAAACCACCCATTCGTCAGGCAATTCGGTGCGCGGCTGGACCACGCCCGAATTCGAAGTGCCCGAGGAAGACTGGGACCAATATGTGATCGAGGAAAAACCCTGATGTTCTTCAAATCCGACAACGGCTCTGGCGCCGCCCCCGAAGTCATGGCCGCCGTGCTGCGCGCCAATGACGGCTATGCCACCAGCTATGGCGCGGATGAGATCATGGACCGGGTGCGCGCCCAGGTCCGTGCGGTGTTCGAGGCGCCCGAGGCCGCCGTCTATCTGGTTGCCACCGGCACCGCTGCCAATGCCCTGTCGATTGCCCTCTTTGCCCAACCCTGGACAGCTGTCTTTTGCCACACCGACGCCCATATCGCCGTCGACGAATGCGGCGCGCCGGAGTTCTATTCGGGGGCCAAGCTGGCCTTGGTGCCGGGCGCCCATGGCAAGATGACACCCGATACGCTGGCTGCCGCCCTGTCCAAGGTTGGCGAAAGCGGCGTGCACGGCGTGCAGCGCGGGATGCTGTCGGTCACCAATGTGACCGAGGCCGGAACGGTTTACACCCCGGCCGAGGTGACCGCCCTGACCGCTCTGGCCAAGGTCCACGGCCTGCCCTGCCATCTGGACGGGGCGCGGTTCGCCAATGCGCTGGTTGCCACTGGCGCGACGGCGGCCGAGATGACTTGGAAAGCCGGGATCGACGTGGTGTCCTTTGGCGGCACCAAGAATGGCTGCATGGGGGTCGAGGCGGTGGTGATCTTTGACCCCGTCAAGGCTTGGGAGTTTGAACTGCGCCGCAAGCGTGGAGGGCATCTGTTCTCCAAACACCGCTTTCTGTCGGCCCAGATGGAGGCGTATTTGCAGGACGATCTGTGGCTGCGTCTGGCCGCCCATGCCAACCAGATGGGCACCCGCCTGATCGAGGGCATGAAAACGGTCGAGGGCGCTTCGCTGCTGCACCCCGCCCAAGCCAACATCCTGTTCCCCGAATGGACCGCAGGCACCCATGCACGGGCCGAGGCGCGGGGGGCGAAGTATTACCAATGGCACGCCCCACAGGGCCGCGAGGCGGCGCGTCTGGTCGCCTCGTGGAGCACGACCGAGGCAGATGTCGACGGGCTGATTGCCGCGCTGAAGCCCTAGATCTTGCCACCCAGATACAGGTCCAGATCCTCGAGCCGGTCCTGGCCCCAGAACCGTTCCTCGCCCACCACATAGAACGGCACACCAAAGACGCCACGCGCCACGGCCTCTTCCAGATTGGCGGTATAGGTTTCGGCGGCGGTGAACATGCCGCGGTCTACCGCCTTGGGATCAAAGCCGTATTTCGCCACGATCCCGGCCACCACCTCCTCATCGGCGATGTTCTGCCCCTCGGCCCAGACGGCGCGGGGAAAGGCCTGCACCAGCCCGGCCAGATCGCCACCGCCCAAGGTGGCCGCCGTGATCACGGCGTAGGACGAGGGCGCCGGGTTCACCGGGAAGTGTGGCGGCGTCATGTCCAGCCGCACCCCCAGCCGCGCCGACCAGCGGCGCAGTTCCTGCAAGCGATACGCCTTGCGGCTGTCATGCCGCTCGGCCAACACTTGGCCCCCGGTCCGGGGGAACAAGGCGGGCGCGTTGATCGGCACATAGCGCACCGTTGCCCCGTGCCGCGCCGCCACCGCCTCCAACCGCCCCCCGGCCAGATAGACAAAGGGCGAAATCGTCGCAAAGAAGTAATCAATCTGCACCATTTGCCGCATGTCCCCTGCCTGATGTTTGCAAGACCCTAACCGGGTGATAAGCGGTGTCAACGTCACGATTCCGTCATGCTGCCCCCTGGAAGGACCCCACATGGCCGCCATCACCGAGCCGAAACTGATTTCCGGCAATGCGAACCTGTCTCTTGCCAAAGCGATTGCCCGAAGGATGTCGATGCACCGCGGCATGTCGGTCAATCTGGTCGAGGCGCGCATCGAACGTTTCAACGACGCCGAGATTTTCGTCGAGGTTTACGAGAACGTCCGGGGCGAGGATATGTATATCATCCAGCCCACCTCGAACCCGGCGAATGACAACCTGATGGAACTGCTGATCATGACCGACGCGCTGCGCCGGTCGTCCGCTGACCGCATCACCGCCGTCATCCCCTATTTCGGCTATGCCCGACAGGACCGCCGCGCCAAGGCCCGCACGCCGATCAGCGCCAAACTGGTTGCCAACCTGATCGCCCAGGCCGGGGTGGACCGGGTTTTGACGCTGGACCTGCACGCGGCGCAGATCCAGGGCTTTTTCGACATCCCCGTCGATAACCTGTATGCCAGCCCGGTCTTTGCCTTGGATATCGAGCACCATTTCAAGGGCCAGATGTCCGATATCATGATCGTCTCGCCCGATGTTGGCGGCGTGGCGCGGGCCCGTGAACTGGCCAAACGGATCGAGGCCCCGCTGGCCATTGTCGACAAGCGGCGCGAAAAGGCCGGCGAGATTGCCGAGATGACCGTGATCGGCAATGTCGCGGGCAAGAAGTGCATCATGATCGACGACATCTGCGACACGGCCGGCACGCTGTGCAAGGCGGCCCAGCTGCTGATGGACAATGGCGCGACCGAGGTGCACGCCTATATCACCCACGGCGTCCTGTCGAATGGCGCGGTGGAACGGGTGGAAAACTCGGTCATGAAATCGCTGGTCATTACCGACAGCATCGAACCTACCGAACTGGTCCGCGCTGCCCGCAACATCCGTATCGTGCCCACCGCGCCGATTTTCGCGCAAGCCATCCTGAACATCTGGAACGGCACCAGCGTATCATCGCTGTTCGAAACCGAAACCCTGGTCCCGATTTACGAAGGCATGTATCAGCGCCCGTAGGTCGGGCCCGCCCCCAACTCGGGACGTGCCCCTATTGCACGTCCCAATCATCATCGCCGCGCAGCGACCCCAGCGCCATCCAGTCAGCCCTGACGCGGGCGACGCGGGTGTCGCCCCAGGTGCGGAACACCAGATGAAACCCTTTGGCCGTGATCTTTTCCGCGGACACATCGGCGCGCGAGGTGTGTTTGTTGTCGATGTCCCACATCGAGATCGACACCGTCACCGCGGGCGCCTCGGTGAACGCCTCCGTGAAGGTGATCACGTGGCGGCTTTCGCGATCGCCCTGCCCCGTCCACATCGGGCCGCCATCGGCAAAGTCCGAAAACAGGACGCGAGAGCCCTGTTGAATGCCGATGCTGCCTGAACTGATGCGCTTCATGTCGCTCCTGAACTGCCCCTGCAAGCTATAGGGGATATTGGTCGAAAGATGGGCACCAATAAGAAAGGCCCCGAACAATCGGGGCCTTTTCATGATCCTGTGCCGTGCAGGTTACTGCCCGGCCGCCGCCCGCATTGCCAACAGATCGGCGACGACCTTGTCGGTCGCATCCTTGTCCGGGTTGACAGCGGCGGCCAGCGTGGCGTCCGCCACCATCTGATCCATGATCGCAGCCGTCATCTCCTCCAGCGGCACGGCCTGTTCAGCCAGAACCGAGATGCTGGTGGCGGTGATTTCCGCAAAGCCGCCCGACACCACAAAGGATTTGACGCCCGCTGCCGAGGTTGCCCGCAAGACGCCGGGGCGCAAGGTGGTGATGCCGGGGGCATGCCCCTCCATCGCCGTCATGTCGCCTTCGGCGCCCGGGATCTGGACCTCGGTCGCCGCGATGGACGCCAAACGGCGTTCCGGGCTGACGAGGTCGAATTGCAAGGTGCCTGCCATGATGCCCCCTTAGGCCGCGGCCGCAGCAAGACGCTGTGCCTTGGCCTTCACGTCGTCGATGCCGCCAACCATGTAGAAGGCCGCTTCGGGCAGGTGGTCATACTCACCAGCCACAACCGCCTTGAAGGACGAGATCGTCACGTCCAGCGGAACCTGCACGCCGTCCGACCCGGTGAACACCTTGGCCACGTCGAAGGGCTGCGACAGGAATTTCTGGATCTTGCGCGCACGGGCCACGGTCAGCTTGTCCTCTTCCGACAACTCGTCCATCCCGAGGATGGCGATGATGTCCTGCAACGACTTGTAGCGCTGCAACACACCCTGAACCGAACGGGCCACGTCGTAGTGGTCCTGACCGATAACCGCCGGGTCCAGCAGACGCGAGGTCGAGTCGAGCGGGTCCACGGCCGGGTAAATGCCAAGCTCCGAGATGGCACGCGACAGAACGGTCGTGGCGTCAAGGTGGGCGAACGAGGTGGCGGGTGCCGGGTCAGTCAAGTCGTCGGCCGGAACATAGATGGCCTGAACCGAGGTGATCGAGCCTGCCTTGGTCGAGGTGATACGCTCTTGCAGCGCACCCATGTCGGTGGCCAACGTCGGCTGATAGCCCACGGCGGAGGGGATACGACCCAAGAGGGCCGACACTTCCGAACCGGCCTGGGTAAAGCGGAAGATGTTGTCCACAAAGAACAAAACGTCCGTGCCCGACTGGTCGCGGAACTGTTCGGCCAGCGTCAGACCCGACAGGGCGACGCGCAGACGCGCACCCGGCGGTTCGTTCATCTGACCGTAAACCAGGGCCACTTTGGATTTCGTCATGTCTTCCAGGTTGATAACCCCGGATTCGATCATCTCGTGATAGAGGTCGTTGCCCTCACGGGTCCGCTCCCCCACACCGGCGAAGACCGAGAAGCCCGAGTGCACCTTGGCGATGTTGTTGATCAGTTCCATGATCAGAACCGTCTTGCCCACCCCGGCGCCGCCGAACAGGCCAATCTTGCCGCCCTTGGCATAGGGGGCCAGCAGGTCGATCACCTTGATGCCCGTGACCAGAACCTTCGACTCGGTTGCCTGCTCGGCAAAGGTCGGGGCCTTTTGGTGGATCGAGCGGTATTCGGTTGCGTTGACCGGGCCCTTTTCGTCGACCGGCTCGCCGATGACGTTCAGGATGCGGCCCAGGGTCGCGTCGCCAACGGGCACCTGGATGGGCGAACCGGTGTCAGACACGCCCGCGCCACGGACCAGACCTTCGGTCGCGTCCATGGCGATGGTGCGGACGGTATTTTCGCCCAGATGCTGGGCCACTTCCAGAACCAGTTTCTTGCCGTTGTTGTCCGTGATCAGCGCGTTCAGAATGGCGGGAAGATCACCCGTGAATTGGACGTCCACCACGGCGCCGATGATTTGGGTCACCTTGCCTGTGGCTGCTGCTGCATTTGCCATAACGTTTCTCCGGTTCCTCAGAGCGCTTCCGCGCCCGAAATGATTTCGATAAGCTCTTTGGTGATCGCAGCCTGACGCGAGCGGTTGTAGATGGTCGTGTATTTCGTGATCATCTCACCCGCATTGCGGGTCGCGTTGTCCATCGCACTCATGCGGGCGCCCTGTTCGGACGCGCCGTTTTCCAGCAGTGCGGTAAAGACCTGGGTCGCGACGCCACGCGGCAGAAGGTCGGCCAGGATGGCCTCTTCACCGGGTTCATAGTCATAAACGGCACTGGCGGTTGCCCCCTCGTATTTCGCGGGGATCACCTGCAACGCCGTCGGAATCTGCGCAATCACCGACTGGAAGCGGTTGTAAAACAGCGTCACCACATCACATTCGCCCGCCGCAAAGCGGGCCAGGATATCGCGGGCGATGCCTTGAGCGTTGACATAGCCGACGCGCTTGACCTCGCCCATATCGACATGGCCCACCATCTTGTCGGCATAGTCGCGGCGCAACTGTTCGCGCCCCTTCTTGCCCACCGTCAGGATCTTGACTGTCTTGCCCTGCGCCATCAACTCCTGTGCCCGCGCACGGGCCAGCCGCACGATGGTCGAGTTGAAGCCGCCGCACAAACCGCGCTCGGAGGTCATGACGACCAGCAGGTGCACTTTATCGCTGCCCGTCCCGGCCAACAGCCGGGGCGCGCTGGCCGATGCGCCGACTGACGACGCCAGCGACCCCATAACCGCATTCATCCGTTCGGCATAGGGCCGGGCGGCTTCGGCGGCATCCTGGGCGCGGCGCAGTTTTGCCGCCGACACCATCTGCATGGCCTTGGTGATCTTGCGGGTGTTCTTGACACTCGCAATCTTGTTCTTGAGGTCCTTAAGGCTGGGCATCTTTTATCCCCCTGCCCTTAGGCGAAGTCTTTGGCGAATGCCGCAATCTCGGCCTTGATGGCTTTCTCCAGATCGCCCGATACTTTGCGGTCGTTCTGGGTGATGTCCTCCAGCAAGGCTTTGCCCGTGCTCCGCAGATGCTTGAGCAAGCCCGCCTCGAACCGGCCAATGTCGCGCACGGCGATCTTGTCCAGCGCGCCAGAGGTGCCCGCATAGATCACGCAGACGATTTCCGCGTTGGTCATCGGCGCATACTGGTTTTGCTTCATCAGTTCCGTCAGACGCGCACCCCGGTTCAGCAATTGCTGGGTCGAGGCGTCAAGGTCCGACCCGAACTGCGCAAAGGCCGCCATTTCGCGGTATTGCGCCAGTTCCAGCTTCACCTTGCCGGCCACCGACTTCATGGCGTTGGTCTGGGCGGACGATCCAACCCGCGACACCGACAGACCGGTGTTCACAGCCGGACGGATGCCCTGATAGAACAGTTCGGTCTCCAGAAAGATCTGGCCGTCGGTGATCGAGATCACGTTCGTCGGAATGAAGGCCGACACGTCGCCGCCCTGCGTTTCGATGATCGGCAGCGCGGTCAGCGACCCCGAACCAAAATCTTCGTTCAGCTTCGACGACCGCTCCAGCAAACGAGAGTGCAGGTAGAACACGTCGCCCGGATAGGCCTCACGGCCCGGCGGGCGGCGCAGCAGCAGCGACATCTGACGATAAGCCACGGCCTGCTTGGACAGGTCATCATAGATGATCAGCGCATGGCGGCCATTGTCGCGGAAGAACTCGGCCATCGAGGTCGCTGCATAGGGCGCCAGGAACTGCATGGGCGCGGGGTCGGACGCGGTTGCGGCCACGACGATCGTGTATTTGATCGCCCCGGTCTCTTCCAGCTTCTTGACCAGCTGTGCCACGGTCGAACGCTTTTGCCCGATGGCGACATAGATGCAGTAAAGCTTCTTGTATTCGTCGTCGCCAGCCGCCTCGTTATAGGACTTCTGGTTCAGAATGGTGTCCAGCGCCACGGCGGTCTTGCCGGTCTGACGGTCACCGATGATCAGTTCGCGCTGACCACGGCCAACCGGGATCATGGCGTCCACGGCCTTCAGACCCGTCGCCATCGGCTCATGCACCGATTTGCGCGGGATGATGCCGGGGGCCTTGACGTCGGCCTGACGACGCTCGGTCGATTCAATCGGACCCTTGCCGTCGATCGGGTTGCCCAGACCGTCCACAACGCGGCCCAAGAGGCCATTGCCCACCGGCACGTCCACGATGGACTTGGTGCGCTTGACGATGTCGCCTTCCTTGATGTCCTGGTCGGACCCGAAGATCACGATACCGACGTTGTCCACTTCCAGGTTCAGCGCCATCCCGCGGATGCCGCCGGGGAATTCGACCATCTCGCCGGCCTGCACATTGTCCAGACCATAGGCGCGGGCAATGCCGTCCCCAACGCTCAGAACCCGGCCAACCTCGGCCACCTCGGCGTCTTTGCCAAAGTTCTTGATCTGGTCCTTCAGGATCGCAGAAATTTCCGCCGCTTGGATTGCCATCACCCAACCTCTTTCATTGCATTCTGGAGTGCTGCAAGCTTGGCCTTGACCGAAGTGTCGATCATGGTCGATCCAAGCTTGACGATAAGACCACCGATGAGGCTTTCATCGACCGTCGCGTTCAATTTGATGTCCTGGCCAGAGCTGGCCTTCAGCGTGGCCATCAGTTTGGCCAGCTGGTCCGCCGAGAGCGGCGCTGCCGAGGTGACCTCAGCCGTGACTTCGCCCTTTTCAGTGGCGATGCGACGCTGCAGGTCTGCTACCAGCTGCGGCATGACAAACAGCCGCCGCTTGCTGGCCATCAGGGCCAGCGTGCTGGCCATCAAGGTCGAAACCCCGATCTTGGCCGCCACGGCCTGCACCGCCGCCGCCTGTTCTTCGCGCACGATCACCGGCGAGGCGATCATGGCGGCAAACTCGGGGCTGGTTTTCAGCACGTCACCCAGGGCATCGGCATCGGTTTCCAAGGCCTTCAGCGCACCGGTTTCTTTTGCAAGCTCAAACAAGGCCTGGGCATAGCGCCCGGCGATGCTGAGGGAGATTGAAGCTGGTTCGGACACGTCAACCCTTCCGCTGTATGAGTGGCCCGACACGCTGTTTGCGGGATCAAACCACTTCGTTGGCGCAAACATGAATTTGTCTGCGTCTGTCGATTTCGGGCGTCCATAGCAGAGCATCAGGCACCCCGCAACAGGGAAGGACACGGTTCAGTGACCCTCAATGCTGCGACATTTGGCGCGGGGCTGCTGCAGGTGCACAATTGACCCGCGCGCCCGCAGAATTGGCCCCGTCAGACCCGTGGCACCGGTTGCGGCGCAGGCAGACCCTGCAACCCTTTCAGCGGCCGCGTCACGATGGCACCCAGGCCGCCGCGCGTGGGCGCATAGACCTGCTTGCTGGCCTCGACCATCAGCACGCCGCCTGCCAGCCAGGGCGCCGACCGCCCCAACCACTCCCAGAACGCCGAGGTCCGCAGCCAGAACCGCCCCACCTGTGGCGGGGCAAACAGTGCCGTCTGGCTGTGCTCGGGGGTGAACCCGTGCCGTTTCAACTCGCCCTCCAACTGCCCGTTGGAATAGGGTCGGCCAAAGCCAAAAGGCGTGCCATCCCGGCGCGACCACAAACCAATCCGGTTGGGCACCACGAACAACGCCCGCCCGCCCGGCCCCAACACGCGGAAACACTCCTCCATCACCGCCGAGGAATTGTCCGAGGTTTCCAGCCCATGCATCACGATCAGCCGATCGACGAACCCGGTCGCCAAAGGCCAGGCCGCATCCTCGCACAGCACCGATACATTGGACTCCCCGGTCGGCCAGGGCATCACGCCCTGCGGCCCGGGCATCAAGGCAATCACCCGCCTTGCATGCGGCAGATAGGGCCGCAGCAGCGGCGCCGCAAAGCCGAACCCGACCACCGTCTGCCCCGCCAAAGGCGGCCACAGCGCCACCACCTGATCCCGGATCGCCCGCTGCGCCACCCGGCCCAACTGCGTGCGATAATAGAAGTTGCGCAAGTCCAGCACGTCCAGATGCATCACCGCTCCCCCAATCCCACCACTATAGCGCAGCCCGTATCCTGCGCCACTCCCCCGTTCACTCTGGCCCAAATACTCACCGCCCGAGCCGGTTGGCCGCAGGCCAGAGGCGAGAAAAAAAGACGTGCCGCAGGCACTCCGCCTGGCGACGGTTGCAACAGGCCCCGAAATCCCCCACCTTTGCCCAAACGCCCCGGAGAACTCCCATGCCGCTCGAGCTTGTCACCATCCCCTGCCTGACCGACAATTACGCCTACCTTCTGCACGACGACGCGTCCGGCCACACCACCCTGATCGACGCCCCCGAAGCCGCCCCGATCCTCGCGGCCCTGGCCGCCCGCGGCTGGCGTCTGGACCAGATCCTGTTGACCCACCACCATTCCGACCACATCCAGGCCGTTCCCGCCCTGCTCGCCGCCACCTCCGCCACCGTCCTCGGCGCGCAGGCCGACGCCCACCGCCTGCCCCCCCTGACCCGCGCCCTGGCCGAGGGTGATTCTGTCGCCATCGGCCCCGAACGCGCCCATGTGATCGACGTCTCGGGCCACACCGTCGGCCACATCGCCTTCCACCTGCCCCAAAGCGCCCTGGCCTTCACCGCCGACAGCCTGATGGCCGGCGGCTGCGGCCGGCTGTTCGAAGGCTCCCCCGCCCTCATGTGGTCGTCCTTGCAAAAACTCGCCGCCCTGCCCGGCGAAACCCTGATTTGTTCAGGCCACGAATACACCACCTCCAACCTGGCCTTCGCCGCCTCCATCGAGCCCGACAACCCCGCCCTCCAGGCCCGTATCGCCAGCGTCGCCCGCGCCCGCGCCGAAAATCGCCCCACCGTCCCGGCGCACCTGTCGGTCGAACTGGCCACCAACCCGTTCCTGCGCGCCCGCCTGCCCCACATCAAGGCGATGATCGGCCTAGACCGGGCGACCGACGCCGAGGCCTTTGCCGAAATCCGGGCCCGCAAGGATAAATTTTAGCCTTCCCCAATCACTTTTTCACCACGCATCTTACCGAATCCGTTTTCAACCCCAAATACCACTTGCGGATTGCCAAATAACACCGATCCTTAACACTATGAGGCCACGGTCGTAACGGGCCCACCGGACGATCCGGCGCCCCGCCAGACCTGCAAAACAGGAGCACGCTGAAGTGCCATCATTTTCGACCACCCTCGAACAAGCCATCCACGGCGCCCTGGCCCTTGCGAATGCCCGTCGCCATGAACTCGCCACGCTGGAACATCTCCTGCTGGCCCTCATCGACGAACCTGACGCCGCCCGCGTCATGAAAGCGTGCTCCGTCGATCTGGACGCGCTGAAAAAGACCCTTGTCGATTTCATCGACGACGATCTGTCCACCCTTGTGACCGATGTCGAAGGGTCCGAGGCTGTGCCCACCGCCGCCTTCCAGCGCGTGATCCAGCGCGCCGCGATCCATGTCCAGTCCTCTGGCCGGACCGAGGTGACGGGCGCCAATGTCCTTGTTGCCATCTTCGCCGAACGCGAATCGAATGCGGCCTATTTCCTGCAGGAGCAGGACATGACCCGTTATGATGCCGTCAACTATATCGCCCATGGCGTCGCCAAGGACCCCTCCTTTGGCGAGGCGCGTCCTGTCACCGGAGCGGATGAACCCATGGAAACCCCCAAGGGCGAGGCGGGCGATTCCAAGGAATCCGCCCTGTCGAAATATTGCGTCGACCTGAACGTCAAGGCCCGCAAGGGCGAGGTTGACCCCCTCATCGGCCGCGAGGCCGAGGTGGAACGCTGCATCCAGGTCCTGTGCCGTCGGCGCAAGAACAACCCGCTGCTGGTGGGCGACCCCGGTGTCGGCAAGACCGCCATCGCCGAGGGCCTGGCCTGGAAAATCGTGCGCGGTGAAACGCCCGAGATTCTGGCCCATGCCACGATCTTCTCGCTCGACATGGGCGCACTGCTGGCTGGCACCCGCTATCGGGGTGACTTTGAAGAACGCCTGAAGGCTGTTGTGAAAGAGATGGAGGATCACCCCGACGCGATCCTCTTCATCGACGAGATTCACACCGTAATCGGTGCCGGTGCCACCTCTGGCGGCGCGATGGACGCCTCGAACCTCCTGAAACCCAGCCTGCAAAGCGGCAAGATGCGCTGCATGGGGTCCACGACCTACAAGGAATATCGCCAGCATTTTGAGAAGGACCGCGCCCTGTCGCGCCGGTTCCAGAAAATCGACGTGAACGAACCTTCGGTCGAGGATACCGTGAAAATCCTGATGGGCCTGAAACCCTATTTCGAGGAGCATCACGACCTGCGCTATACCCATGACGCCATCAAGGCTGCCGTAGAACTGTCGGCTCGCTACATCCATGACCGCAAATTGCCCGACAAGGCGATTGACGTGATCGACGAGGCCGGCGCCGCCCAGCACCTGTTCGCCGAAGGCAAGCGCCGCAAGACCATCGGCACCAAAGAGATCGAGGCCGTCATCGCCAAGATTGCCCGCATCCCCCCGAAAAACGTCTCCAAAGACGATGCCGAGGTGCTGCGCGATCTGGAAAAGTCGCTGAAACGTGTGGTGTTCGGTCAGGACCGCGCCATCGAGGCGCTGTCTTCGGCCATCAAACTGGCCCGTGCGGGCCTGCGGGAACCCGAAAAGCCCATCGGCAACTATCTCTTCGCCGGGCCGACCGGTGTGGGCAAGACAGAGGTGGCCAAACAGCTTGCCTCCGTTCTGGGTGTGGAACTGATCCGCTTTGACATGTCGGAATACATGGAAAAGCATGCCGTCTCGCGCCTGATCGGTGCGCCGCCCGGCTATGTCGGCTTTGACCAGGGCGGGATGCTGACCGACGGTGTTGACCAGCACCCGCATTGCGTGCTGCTGCTCGATGAAATCGAAAAGGCCCACCCGGATGTCTACAACATCCTGCTGCAGGTGATGGATCACGGCAAACTGACCGATCACAACGGCCGTGCGGTTGATTTCCGCAATGTCGTGCTGATCATGACCACCAATGCCGGGGCCGCCGACAACGCCAAGGAATCTATCGGGTTCGGCCGCGCCAAACGCTCGGGTGAGGATACCGCCGCCATCGAACGCGCCTTCACGCCGGAATTCCGCAACCGTCTGGATGCCACCATCGCCTTCGCCCCCTTGGGCCGCGAAATCATTCTGCAAGTGGTCGAAAAGTTCGTGATGCAGCTTGAAGCACAACTGATCGACCGTGGCGTCCACATCGACCTGTCGCCCGAAGCCGCCCTGTGGCTGGGCGAAAAGGGCTATGACGACAAGATGGGTGCGCGTCCCTTGGGCCGTGTGATTCAGGAACACATCAAGAAGCCGCTGGCCGAGGAACTGCTGTTTGGCAAGCTGGTAAAAGGCGGCCTCGTCCATGTCGGCGTCATGGATGACGCCATCGTCCTGACCTACGAAGAGCCGCAAAAGCCCCGTCTGACCGGACAAAAGCCCCCGCTTTTGATGGCCAAATAACCCCTCCGGTCAGGCGCGCCCAAATCCGCGCCTGACCGCCATGTCCCTTCATTTCGGCAAAAATACTCCACAGGGGGTCTGGGGGTGTGAAACCCCCCAGTGCAACAGATGAACCCCGCGCTCCACCTCGCCCTGATCGCCTGTGCCACCCCTGCGGGCGCCCTCGATCTGCACTGGCCCGTGGCCTGCACCTTGGGCGAAACCTGCCACATCCAGCAGTATTTCGACCATGATCCCGGCCCGCAGTCGACAGACTTCACCTGCGGCCCGCTCAGCTATGACGGCCACGACGGCACCGACATCGCCCTTGCCACGCGTGCGCAAATGGCCACCGGCGTCGCCGTTCTGGCCGCCGCCCCGGGTGTGGTCAAAGGGGTGCGCGACGGCGTGGCGGATTTCGAGCCCCATGTGGAAGGCCGGGAATGCGGCAACGGCGTGCTGGTGGACCATGGCGACGGCTGGCAGACCCAGTATTGCCACCTGCGTCAGGGTTCGGTTCTGGTCAGGCCGGGCGACAGCGTCACGAACGGCACCCCACTTGGCCTGATCGGCCAGTCCGGCATGGCCGATTTCCCGCACCTGCACCTGTCCGTGCGCCAGAACGGCGCCGAAATCGACCCCTTCCTGCCGCAAGCCTCGACCTGCGGTGCCAGTGCCGCAACCCTGTGGGCCACGCCCGTGCCCTATGAACCGGGCGGTTTTCTGGAGGCCGGGTTCAGCGCCGCCGTGCCCGAATTCGACGCCATTCAGGCAGGGCTTGCCACCCTGCCGCTGCCCGACACCGCGCCGGGCCTCGTGCTGTGGGCCTTTCTCTATGGCTCGCGCGCGGGCGATGAGGTGGTGTTCCAGATCACCGGCCCCGCAGGCACGGTGCTCGAGGCGACAGATACCTTGGAAGGACCCCAAGCCCAACTCTTCCGCGCCATGGGCAAACGATTGACCGCCGACCGCTGGCCCGCGGGCAGTTATGCCGGATCGGTTGTGCTGCGGCGGGGGGGCGTGGATTTGGACCAGATGGCGGTGACGGTCCAGATCGGGCCCTGAAGCCTTGCCGCCGGGTTAACAGAAATCCGACAACCGTTTGAAACCAGTGCTTTGCCAAGGCGTCCAGATCTGGACACGCACTAGCGTTCCGTCAGTTTCAGCTCGATCCGCCGGTTCAGGGCCCGCGCCGCCGGTTCATCGCCCGAGGCCACCGGCTGATATTCACCAAACCCCGCCGCCGCCAGCCGTTCGGGCGGAAAGCCAAGGCTGTCTTGCATGAATTTCACCACCGACAGCGCCCGCCCCTGCGACAGCGCCCAGTTGTCGGCAAACTCGCCCGTGCCCGACAGCGGAATATTGTCGGTATGGCCATCGACCCGGATGATCCAGTTGATGCCGGGGGGGATCTTGTCCACCACCTGTTTCAGCGTATCGACCACCCGCGAAATCTGCGCGGCCCCTTCGGGGGCAAGGTCGGCCGAGCCAGGATTGAACAGCACCTCGCTGTCAAACACAAAGCGGTCCCCCACCACCCGCACCCCGGGTTGTCCGGCCAGAAGCTGGCTGATCTGACCAAAGAACTCGGACCGATAGCGCGACAGGTCCTGGTTTTCCGCCTGCAACCGCAGCCGCTCGGCCTCTTCCAGATCGGCACGGCGCTTTTGTTCTGCCGCGACCTGGGCCAAGGCCGAATTGAGCTGGCTGCCCAACGCCTCGATCTGCACTTTGGACGCCTCATCCTTGGCGGCCGAGGCGTCCAAAAGCGATTGCAGCTTCCCAAGCTGCCCGCGCAGTGCCGTCATCTGTTCGTTCAGCAAGGCCATATCCCGCGCCGCCTTGAGGATATCCTCGTCCTTTTGGGTCAGGATGCGCTCGGCCTCGGCCAGCAAGGCGGCCTTGTCGGACCCTTCCACCTGGGCAGCGTCAGCACTGGCTTGGGCGGCCGCCAGCAGGGTCAGCGTCTCCTCGGCCCGCCGCCGCTGTTCCTCCAGCGCCAGGGTCATCGCGGTCAGTTCGGCGTCGGAAGTCTTCAACCTCTCGCGCAGCGCCTCGGCGGCGGCCAGATCGACCAGCCGGGTCTTTTCGGCCTCGGTCAGTTCGGCGTCCACCCCCGCGAGTTTCTGGCGCAGCGCCTCGGCGGCGGCGGCTTCGGCCAGGCGGGCCTTGTCGGCCTCGGACAGGTCGGTGGCCAGATCGGCGTTCTGGGCCTTGGCCGCTTCCAGGCTGGCCAGTGCGGCGGCCAACGAGGCAGCGCCCTCGGTCTGGCGCCGGCGCAAATCGGCAATCATCGCCTCCAGCGCATCCCGACGGGCGGCGGCCAGGCGGGCGGCCTCGGCGCCCGCGTCGATTTCGTTGCGGGCTTTGGCGACGGCCAGATCCAGCGCCTCTTTTTCGGTGATCAGGCGGGCTTGGGCGGCTTGCAGGTCGGTCAGGCTGGCGGTCAGCGACCCGATCTGGCCCTGTTGCGCGTCACGCTCGGCCAGCAGGCTGGCCACCTGGGCCTCGAAACTCGCGATGCGGCCTTGGGCGGCGGTCAATTCGCCCTGGGTCGCGGTCAGATCGGCGGACAGGCTGGCGATCAGCCCGGCCTGACGGTCGCCCTCGGCCAGTGCCGCGCCCAGACGGGATTGCAGACTGCCGACCTGCGCGGTCAGATCGGTGGACTTGGTCCGTTCCAGCCCCAAAGCCTCGGCCAGCTGGGCCACCTGTGCGTTGAGTTCGGACAGTTGCGTGCCTTGCTGGGTGATCGTGTCACGCAGCATCGATTGCATTACGGTAAAGATGGTCAGCACGAACATCAGCACCATCAGCAAGGTCGTCACGGCATCGACGAACCCCGCCCAGATGTTGCCGCCATCGCGTCTGGACCGGCTCAGCCCCATGTCTTAACCCCGCCCGACCGCACCGCGCGACAGCGCACGGATGGCCGTTGTCAGCGCGGTCAGATCGGCGCGCAGGTCGGCAATGCTTTCCTGCCGCCCTGCCGAGATTTCTTCAAGGATGCGCAGCAGTTGCACGTCAATCGACCGCAGGCGCATCCGGCTTTCGGCATCGACGGCCGCTGAACTTTCCTCGCCCGTCAGGGCCGTGATCAGGCGCTCCTGCCCCTCGGCGATGCGGTTCAGCACCTCGGTCTGGGCACCGCCGCCCTCCAGCCCCTTGGCCAGCTTGCGGACAGCCTGCGCCAAGTCGCCCAGCTTGTCGTCATTGCCCTCGCGGTTGGCCTCGGCTTGGGCATACAGGGTTTGCAGCACCTCGATCTGGCCGGTCACGTTGTCCAGGATCTGGATCATCACCGACTGATCCGCCCCCTCGCTTTCGCCGCTGGCAAAGCCAAGCCGGGTGATCGAGGACACCCACTCCTCCAATTCGCGGTAAAACCGGTTTTGGCCGTGGCTGGCGAACAGCTCCAGCAGCCCTACCACCAGCGACCCCGCAAGGCCCATCAGCGAGGAGGAAAACGCCGTGCCCATGCCACCCAGCTGCTTTTGCAGGCCCCCCATGAGCTTGCCAAAAACGTCAATCCCGCTCTCACCCTCTTTAGGGGCAAGGGAGCCGATGGTTTCGACGATGGCCGGAATCGTGGTCGCCAGACCGTAGAAGGTGCCCAGAAGGCCAAGAAAAATCAGCAGGTTGGTCAGATACCGCGTGATATCGCGGGCCTCGTCGATGCGGGTCGCGACCGGGTCCAGGATCGACTGCGCCGCCGAGGAGGAGATGTGCATCTTCGACCCGCGCGACCGCAACAACGACGCCAGTGGCGCCAGCAGGCGGGGCGGGCTCGCCTCCTCGGTGCCCGGCACCTCGTTCACATAGTTTTCGATCCAGCGCACCGACTGGATCAGGATCAGCACCTGCCAAAAACAGGTCAGGATCCCCAACGCAAAGACCCCGGCGATAAAGCCGTTCAGCCAGGGGTTGGTGTTCATGATTTGCAGCACTTCGCCCTGGATCAGCCAGATCCCGGCGCCGACCAGACCGCAGACCAGCAGCATCATCACGATCTGCCGGATCGGCTGACTGAAAGAGATATTGGCGACAGGGCTGGTCTTTTTCATGGGGACCTTATGTCCGATTGGCTGCTCTGACGGGACAATAGCAGGCGATTGCAAGGACCCCAAGCCCAAGGATCACATCCGGACGCATCATCCGGGCAGTTGGGCCACCCTTGCCACAAGCCAATCCAGATCGGGGTCGCCGATGCCCAGTTCGGTCAAATGTTGGGCGGTGGAAAACAGATAATCGCGGTTGGTGCCGCGCCCACCCACGGCGCGGGCGATGATGCGGGCCTGTTCTTCTAGAGGCAGACCGCCGCAATACTGGTCGTGTGTCTGGTTGATGACATAGGTCAGGGCATCCCGCGACAAGCCATTTGCCAGATCGACCCGCACCACGGCCTCCAGATAGGCGGATGAAATCAACTCGCGTTCGCGCAGTTGCGCCAGCGTCTGGGCCTCGGCCCCCGGTTCGACGCGAAAGACCACACCAGCGCAGCGTGCCCCCGGCAAGGGGTCCAGCGCCAG
>CAMBWO010000044.1 GCA_945871285.1 Pseudorhodobacter antarcticus
CACTTCAATGGCCCGCGCCGGGGTCTTGCCCTCGCGCAACTCTTCTCGGATGCGTTCATAGATCAGCACGTTGGCATCCACCGCCATGCCCATCGTCAACACGATCCCGGCAATCCCCGGCAGGGTCAGCGTGGCCCCGATGGTGGACAGAACCGCAATCAGGATCAGGATGTTGACGGCAAGCGCGATGTTCGCGAACAGCCCGAAAATACCATAGCTCAGCACCATATACGTCGCGACGACCACCAACCCGATGATCCCGGCCAGCTTGCCCGCATCAATCGAATCCTGTCCCAGTTCGGGGCCGACGGTCCGCTCTTCCAGAAAGGTCATCTCGGCCGGCAGGGCACCCGCCCGCAGCAGCACGGCCAGATTGGTCGATTCCTCCAGCGTGAAGTTGCCGGTGATGATGCCCGATCCGCCCGTGATGGCGCTTTGGATCGTCGGCGCCGAAATCACCTTGTTGTCCAGCACGATGGCAAAAGGCTCGCCAATATGGGCGCCGGTATATTCGCCAAACTTGCGCGCCCCGGTCACGTCGAAGGTAAAGTTGACGGCGGGCCGGTTGTTCTGGTCGAACGAGGGCTGCGCGTTGGTCAGCTCTTCACCCGTGACAACCGGGTCCTGCTCCAGCACGTAAAACTCGGTCGGGTTCTCGGCATCGGGCAGCAGAATGTTGCGCAGGCCAGGCTCCTCATTGGGGTTGGTCGTGCGCCGCACCACGGTGTTGAACGTCAGCTTGGCGGTCGTGCCAATGATGTCCTTCAACTCCTTGGCCGACCCGATGCCCGGCACCTCGATCACGATGCGGTCCGTGCCCTGCCGCTGGATCGTCGGTTCCCGCGTGCCCGCCGCATCCACCCGCCGCCGGATGATTTCCAGCGATTGCTGCATCGTGCGCGTGTCGGTTGCCACCTGTTCGGCATCAGACAGGTTGATCACAATGTGCTGACCGTCCAGCGCCACCTCGATATCCGTGGCCCCGACCCCGGTCAGCGACACCACATTCGACGCCAACCCGCGCAGCTTTTCCACCGCCGCAGGCAGGCCCTCGGGCTGCGATACCGATATCCGCAAGACATCGGGGGCCGAGGGTTCGCGCCGCACCGTGCCGACCGTGTCACGCAGGTCGCGCAGCGCATCGCGCGCCTCGGGCCACAGGCTGTCCATCCGCTGCTTGTAGACATCGGCCAGCTTCACTTCTGCCAGCAGATGCGCCCCGCCCCGCAGGTCCAGCCCCAGATTGACCAGCGCCGAGGGCAGATAGCTTGGCCATGTCGCCACCACCGCCACCTGTTCTGGCGTGGCCGCAGCCCCGGTTTCCGCTGCCTTTCCAATGGCTTCTACCGCGTCATTCCGCGTCTCGACGCGGGTGTAGAACGCATTGGGCAGGGCCGTGAGCACGCCCAGCGCAATCACAGCCCAGATCATGACCCGCTTCCACAGCGGCGTGTGCAAATGCATCTTCAGACCTCAGGCAGCGGCCGGTTCGGTCTTGGACATGACTTGCGTGATGGTGTGCTTCATCACCTTGACCTTCACACCTTCGGCAATCTCGACCTCGATGATGCCATCGTCCCCCACCTTGGTGACCTTGCCGACGATGCCGCCACCGGTCAGCACCTGGTCGCCCCGGCGCAGCGCGTCGATCATCGCCTTCATCTGTTTCATCTTCTTTTGCTGCGGGCGGATCAGCAGCATGTACATGATGCCGAAAATCAGGATCAGCGGCAGAAAGTTCGCAATCAGCGAACCTGCGCCTACATCGCCGGCGGCCTGAGCATAAGCGGGGGATACGAACATGCGGTCCTCATGGGTCAAAAATGATCGGCCAGACCCGTCCGGGCGGCTGTTTTGTCGGCGGGCACCCTACAGATGGGCATGGGGATGTGCAAGGCAAGGTCTGGCGCCCCATTTCCTTCTTCACCCCTGCCGCCCAATCGGGCATATGTCGCACAACTCAGCAGGAGGCTTCCCATGCACGACATCCGCACCATCCGCGAAAACCCCGCCGCCTTTGACGCGGCCCTGTCGCGCCGTGGTTTGCCGCCGATGTCGCCCGAGTTGCTGGCCCTGGACGAGGCCCGCCGCGCCGCCATCCACGGCGCCGAAACGGCCCAGGCCGCCCAGAACGCCGCCTCCCGCGAGGCGGGTGCCGCAAAAGGACGCGGTGATGAGGCCGAATTCGCCCGCCTGCGCGCCCTTGTCGGCGACAAAAAGGCCGAAATCGCCGCCTTGAACGATCAGGCCGCGGCACTTGACACCCGCCTGCGCGACGCCCTTTTGCGCATCCCCAACCTGCCCTTGGACGAGGTGCCGCAAGGCGCGGACGAGGCGGAAAACGTCGAAATCCGCCGCTGGGGCAACCCGCACAACTTCGACTTCACCCCCCGCGAACATTTCGAAATTCCCGGCGTCCAACCCGGCATGGATTTCGAAACCGCCGCCAAACTGTCCGGCGCCCGCTTTGTGGTGCTCAAAGGCGCCGTAACCCGCGTCCACCGCGCCCTGGCCCAGTTCATGCTGGACACCCATGTCGATGAACATGGGTTGCAGGAAACCTGGACCCCGGTTCTGGTGAAAGAAGAGGCGATGTATGGCACCAACCAGCTGCCCAAATTCGCCGAGGACAGCTATCAAACCACCAATGGCTGGTGGCTGATCCCGACCTCCGAAGTGACCCTGACCAACTCGGTCGCCGGCGACATCCTGGACGAGGCGACCCTGCCCCTGCGCATGACCGCCCACAGCCAGTGCTTCCGGTCTGAGGCGGGCTCTGCGGGCAAGGATACCTCTGGCATGCTGCGCCAGCACCAGTTCGAAAAGGTCGAGATGGTGACGATCTGCACCCCCGACACTGCTCTGGCCGAGCACGAGCGCATGACCAAATGCGCCGAGGCGATCCTGGAAAAGCTGGGCATCCCCTACCGCACCATCGTGCTGTGCACCGGCGACATGGGCTTTGGCGCGCAAAAAACCCATGACCTCGAGGCGTGGTTGCCCGGACAGAACAAATACCGCGAGATCAGTTCTGTCAGTACCTGCGGCACCTTCCAGGCCCGCCGCATGAACGCCCGCTTCCGGCCCGCAGGGGGCAAGCCGGACTATGTGGCCACCCTGAACGGCTCGGGCCTTGCCGTCGGCCGCTGTCTGATCGCCGTGCTGGAAAACGGCCAGCAGGCCGATGGCTCGGTCGATCTGCCCGCCGTCCTGCACCCCTATCTGGGCGGCAAGCAGCGAATTTCCGCCTCTGGCGCGCTGGAGTGATCCAAAACGGACGCTCCTGCGTTTAACGGGGATGCGCACATACCTCACCCTCCTCGCCACCGCCGCCTTCGTCCTGGCTCCAACCGTAACGCCGCCCTTCTCGGGCTATGATCCGGGCATATTCCCGGTTCAGATCGCACGACCCTCGATCCAGCCCGCAGGTTATGCCTTTGGCATCTGGGGGGTGATCTACGGCTGGCTTGCCCTCAGCGCCCTGTTCGGCCTGTGGCGCCGGGACAACGCGATGTGGAACCGCACGCGCCTGCCGCTTCTGGGCGCGCTGGTGCTGGGCACCGCCTGGCTCGCCATCGCGAACGGCTTTCCCATCACCGCCACCTTGGCGATCATCGCCATGGCCGCCTTCAGCCTGACCGCGTTCCTGATAGCCAGCCCCACCGAAGACCGCTGGGGACTTCAGGCCCCCCTGTCGATGTTCGCAGGCTGGCTGACCGCCGCCTCGATGGTGTCACTGGGCGTGGTGCTGGCGGGCTATGGCTGGCTGTCTGACACGGCGACTGCGCTTGTGATGCTGACCGTGGTGGTGCTGGTGGCCCTGACCGTCCAGTCCCGCCGCCCCACCATGCCGCTTTATGGTGCCGCGGTAATCTGGGCCTCGGTCGGGGTGGCTGTGGTCAACTGGCAGGCCAACCCCACCGTCGCCTATGCCGCCACCGCCGGGGCCATTCTGCTGGCGGCGGCCGTGGGCGGGCTATTTCTGCGGCGCTGACGCAAAAGGGCGCGGTTGACCCGCGCCCTTGGCCTTAGTCGCCCGTATTCTTGTCCTTGTGTTTCCGCAGACGGCTGGGCGTGTGGAACTTCTGGTTGCGGAACGGGTTCTTGTCGCCCTGTGACCGGAAGGTGATCCGTATCGGCACCCCAGGCAGATCAAAATGGTCGCGCAACCCGTTGACCAGATAGCGTTTATAGCTGTCCGGCATATCCTCGGGGTGCGAACACATCACGATGAACCCCGGCGGCCTAGTCTTGACCTGAGTCATATAGCGCAGCTTGATCCGACGCCCGCCCGGGGCCGGTGGCGGATGCGCCTCGACCATGGCCGACAGCCAACTGTTCAGACGCGCCGTGGGAATCCGGCGGTTCCAGACCTCATGCACCTTGACGACGGCATCATGCAGCCGGTCCAGCCCCCGGCCCGTCTTGCCCGACACGGTGATCAGCGGGGCGCCACGCAGCTGGGGCAACAACCGCTCGAACATCTCTTTCAGCTCGGCCAGCTTTTCCTGCTTTTCGCCCTCAAGGTCCCATTTGTTGATGGCGACAACCACCGCCCGGCCCTCGGTCTCGGCAAAGTCGGCAATCCGCAGGTCCTGCACCTCAAAGGATATCTCGACATCCAGCAAGACGACAATCACCTCGGCGAACCGAACTGCCCGCAGGCCATCCGACACCGACAGCTTTTCCAGCTTTTCAACAACCTTGGCTTTCTTGCGCATCCCCGCCGTGTCAAACACCCGGATGGGTGTGCCGTGCCAGTCGGTCCGCACCGAAATCGAATCCCGCGTGATGCCCGGTTCCGGCCCGGTCAACAGCCGATCATAGCCCAGGATCTTGTTGATCAGCGTCGATTTGCCCGCATTGGGCCGCCCGATCACGGCCATCTGCAACGGCTTTTTGTCCGACGGCACCCAGTCACGGGTGTCCTCGGCTTCGGCGTCAACCTCGCCCTCGATATCGACTTCCGTCTCCGGCGTGTTCTCGGCATCCCGCGCCGCAAACTCCACCTCGAACGGCTTCAGCGCATTATAAAGGTCGTCAATCCCTTCGCCATGCTCGGCGGACAGACGGATCGGCTCGCCCAGACCCAGCGACCACCCCTCCAGCGCCCCGGCATCGCCCGCCTTGCCCTCGGCCTTGTTGACGCCCAGGATCACCCGCGCGCCCTTTTTCCGCAGGATATCGGCAAAGGTTTCATCCGACGGTGTCACGCCCACCCGGCCGTCAATCAAGAACAGGCTGACATCGGCCATATCCACGGCCCGCTCGGTCAGCCGCCGCATCCGGCCCTGCAAGGAATCATCGGTGATTTCCTCCAGCCCCGCCGTGTCGATGACCGTAAAGCGCAGGTCGAACAGCTTGGCATCCCCCTCCCGCAAATCGCGGGTCACGCCGGGCTGGTCATCGACCAGGGCCAGTTTGCGGCCCACCAGACGGTTGAACAGCGTCGATTTGCCGACATTCGGACGGCCCACGATGGCAAGGGTAAAGCTCATGTCATATTCCCAAAGAAGCGCACCCCATACACGGGTGCGCGCCTAACGGAAAGCCAGAAGTTGCCCGCGTGCCGATACGACAAACATCAACCCACCCGCCAGGGCTGGATTGCTGGCCGCACCCCCCGGAATGGCGACCGATCCCACCACCGCGCCACTGGCCGGATCATACTGCCGCAGCAGCCCGTCGGACGAAACCGTCACCAACCGCCCCCCGGCCAGAACCGGGCCAAAGTGGGCATAGAACCTGCCGTAATTCTTGGGCTTCTTCTCGGCAAAGCCGGGCAAGGGCGTCGCCCAGATCCGCTCACCCGAAGCGGCATCCATGCGCACCAACGCGCCATCGTCGCTGATCACAAAGACCGACCCGCCAAACACCAGCCCCGGATTGACCGCGCCATCCTCGGCCGTCCAGACCCGCTCGCCGGTGTCTTCGCGAAACGCCCCCGTGCGCCCCGCCGCCGTGCCGACATAAACCACCCCGCCCGAAACGACCGGATCAACCGTGATGTCGCCCGAATTGGCAAAGGCCCGGCCCAACCGGTTGCCGGTGATCGCCGCCTGCCACAGCGGCAGGCCGCTGTCCGCCGCCACCGCAATCATCACCCCGGCCGAAAACGGGAAAATCACATTCGCTCCCGCCACCGCCGGGGCCGCCCCGGTGTCCGACGCCAACTGGTTCTTGGCCGCAGGCAAGGTCCAGTTGACCCGCCCTGACGCCGCATCCAGCGCCCAACCGGTGCCATCCGTGCTCATCTGATACACCGCGCCACCCGCCACGGCAGGGGCACCCGCCGCAGGCGCGCCAATGCGCTGCCGCCAGATCACGGCGCCCGTGGCCGCCTCCAATGCGACAACCTCGCCATAGCCGGTCGCGGCATAAACCCGCCCGCCCGAGGCCGCCAGACCACCGCCCGATTGTGCGCCACCCCGGTCAAAATCCGCTGTCAGATCCGATCGCCACAGCGCCGCCCCAGCGGTTGATACCGCCGTCACCTGCGCCAGCGAATCCATCGCAAATACCACCCCGCCCGTGACCACAGGCGCCGCCGTGATCCGGTTGCGGTTGGAGTTTCCAGCCCCGATATCCACCGCCCACACCAGTTGCGGCGTGGCCGACAGCGTCCCATGCGGGCTGACATGCGCGGCATTGCCGCCGCGCTGCGACCATTCGCCATTCGCGGCCATGCCGGGCAAACCAATCGGGCGCTGCTGGTTTTCGGGCTGTTCCGGCGGGGCCAACGGCAGCGCCTCACCCTCAACCGGGATAGAGGCGTCCAGCGGCGTGCGCACACCAAAGCGTTCGCCGGGCAGGATCACCTCGCGCTCGCAGGCAGCAAGCAGGGTTGCCGCAGCAACCACCGTCCAAATGGCTCGCACGCTCATCCCCTTCGTCCCTTTCAGGTCAACCTGCCGTCGCACTGGGGTCCGGCACCGTGCCACCCAACGCCGTGATCACCGACGCCAGGCGCTGACGCAGACCCGCAGGCGATTCCTGATCCTGGATCAGCGCCGTCATCGCGGTCAACGCCTCGTCGGTCTTGCCTTCTTCGATCAGCAGATAGGCCAACTGCTCCTCGGCCAGCGTGCGGAACGGGCGGCCCGGAACGGCAACCCCCTGCAACGCCGCGCGCCGCTCAGCCAGCGGCTGCGCCGTGCCCGCCACGCCCACCCGGCGCAGCACCGCCAGATCACGGTAGACCTGCGGCTCGGTCGCATCCGCAATCAGCGCATCCAGCGCCGCCAGACGTGCCGCGGTGTCACCCTCGGGGCTGCCCGCCAGCAACAAGGCCTGAATGGCCCGCTGATCCTTATCTGCCGGAATCGCGGCCAAGGCCGCCGCACGCTCGGCTGGATCGGTCTTTTCCAGCGCCGCCAGCGCCGCATCGCCAAATTCCTGCGCCCGGTCCGCCGCCACAGCCTTTTGCCATTCCGTCCAGGCCGCACCGCCCACAATCAGCAGCACCACGACAACCCCGATCCAGCCATATTTGCGGAACATGGCAAACAGACGGTCCCGGCGCACTTCGTCGGTGACTTCGTCCACAAAACTGTCGGTATTGCTCATGACGGCTCCTGTCTTTGCCCCGTCTTACACGGGATTGCGCAATCGCGACAAGCCCCAGCGGCGGCTATTGCCCAAAGCCCGCAAAGCCAATAGCGTTCCCGCCATGGCACATCATCTGTTCACCCCCGAGACTTGGCACCACGTCCTGGGCACCCTGCCCGCCGCGCTGACCGTGGCCTCCGGTGACACGATCACCACCGACACGATCGACGCGAACGGCTGGGACCGCCACGGCGTCAAGGTCACAACCGGCCCCAACCCGATGAACGGCCCCATCGCCGTGACGGGGGCCGAACCCGGCGACAGCCTGCGCGTGGATATATTGGCGATGCAACCCATCCGCCCCACCGGCTGGACCCGCGCCGCCCTGGCCGAAAACGTGGTGGACCCCGCCTTCGTGCCCCACCTGCCCCCGCGCACCCGCGCCACCTGGGCCATAGACGGCAACGCCGGCACCGTGACCCTGATGGACCCGCCGCCCGGCTTTGCCCTGACCCTGCCCCTCGCTCCGATGATCGGCTGCCTTGGCGTAGCGCCGGCGATGGGTCAGGCGATTTCCACGGCGACATCAGGCGAATATGGCGGCAACATGGATTACCGCCGCCTTGGCCCCGGCGCGACCATCTGGTTCCCCGTCTCGACCCAAGGCGCCCTGTTCTTCCTGGGCGACGCCCACGCCACCCAGGGCGACGGCGAGATCGTCGGCACCGGGATCGAGACCTGCTTTCAAATCACCTTCCGCCTGAGCGTCGAGAAACGCAGCATCACCTGGCCCCGCGGCCAGACCGAGCGTGATATCTTCACCCTGGGCAACGCCCGCCCGCTGGATCAGGCCCTGCAACACGCCACCACCGAAATGGTGCGCTGGCTGGAGCAGGACTTTGGCCTGGGGATCGAGGCCGCCAGCCACCTGATGGGCCAGGCCGTGCGCTATGACATCGGCAATGTCTACGACCCGGCCTATACCGTCGCCTGCCGCCTGAACCGCAGCCTGCTCAAACGCTAACCGTCGCGCACCCAAATTTCTTCGAAGAAATTTGCAAGACTTTTCGAAAAGTTTTGGTCCCCACCCCCAACCTATTCCGCCGCCTTGACCTCGGTCTCTTCCGCCGACTGCCGCTCCCACATCGCCGTGTAGCGGCCGTTCAGCGCCAGCAACTGCTCATGCGTGCCTTGCTCGCGGACCAACCCCGCCTCCAGCACCACGATCAGGTCCGCATCTGCAATCGTCGACAAGCGGTGCGCAATCGTGATCACCGACCGGCCCTGCCCCATCTCCAGCAGGCTGTCCTGAATGTCCCGCTCGGTCTGGGTGTCCAAGGCGCTCGTCGCCTCGTCCAGGATCAATATCCGCGGGTTCTTCAGCAAGGTGCGCGCGATGCCGACCCTCTGCTTTTCGCCGCCCGACAGCTTCAACCCCCGCTCGCCCACCTTGGCGTCATAGCCCTCGGGCAGGCTCATCACAAAGTCATGGATCTTGGCCTGCCGCGCCGCCTGTTCGACCTGCTCACGCGTTGCGTCCGGGTTGCCATAGGCGATGTTGTAATAGATCGTGTCGTTGAACAGCACCGTATCCTGCGGCACCACCCCAATCGCCTGGTGCAGGCTGGTCTGCGTCACGTCGCGGATGTCTTGCCCGTCGATCCGGATCGAGCCTTGGGTGATGTCATAAAACCGGAACAACAGCCGCCCGATGGTCGATTTGCCAGACCCCGACGGCCCGACCAGCGCAATCCGCTGCCCGGCGCCCACCCGGATCGACACACCCTTCAAGATCTCGCGGTTCGCCTCATAGGCGAATTCCACGTTGTCGAACACCACCTCACCCGGACCCACCTTCAACTCCGGCGCGCCGGGCTTGTCGTTGATCTCGGCCGGTTGCCCCAGCAGCCCGAACATCTCGCCCATATCGACCAAAGCCTGCCGGATTTCGCGGTAAACCGTGCCCAGAAACCCCAAGGGCAGCGTGATCTGCATCATATAGGCGTTCACCATGACGAAATCGCCCACCGTGAACTGGCCGTTCTGCACCCCAATCGCCGACAGGACCATCACGATGATCAACCCCGTCGTGATGATCACATTCTGCCCGATGTTCAAAATCGACAGGCTCTGTCCGGTCCGCACCGCGAACCCCTCATAGGCCCCCATCGCCATGTCATACCGGGCCGCCTCGCGCGCCTCGGCGTTGAAATACTTGACGGTTTCATAGTTCAGCAGGCTGTCTATCGCCTTCTGATTGGCGTCGGTGTCCTGATCGTTCATCTGCCGGCGGATCTGCACCCGCCATTCGGTGACCTTGAACGTATAGGTGATGTAAATCGCAATCGTTGCGATCACGACCACCATATATTGCCAGCCGAAATACAGCGCGAAAATGACCGACACCATGGTCAGTTCCAGGATCAGCGGCCCGATCGAAAACAGCATGAATCGCAACAGGAAATCAACGCCCTTGACCCCGCGCTCGATGATCCGGCTCAGGCCCCCCGTCTTGCGGGTGATGTGATAGCGCATCGACAGGCGGTGAATATGGGTGAACGTCTCCAGCGCCAGCTTGCGCAATGCCCGCTGACCGACCCGCACGAACACCCAGTCCCGCATCTCGCCAAAGAAGACCGTCCCCATCCGCGCCAAACCATAAGCCACCGTCAGGCCCACCGCCCCCAGCAGCAGGAACCGCGCCGGATCGGGTGCATCGCCCGACAACGCATCCACCGCCTGCTTGTACAGATACGGCGTGCACACCGAGATGATCTTGGCCACCACCAGCAAGGACAACGCCGCCACGACCCGTCGCTTTACCCAGGTCTCGCCCTTGGGCCACAGATACGGCCCGATCCGCTTCAACGTTTGCCAGCCGCTGGCCGGGGTTTTCACAAGGTCGGCAGTGGTGGCGGTGGTGGTTACTTTGCGCATTAATACTCTCTTGACCCGGCAACCCCCGCAAGGGTCGCAACAGGCTCGGCCGTCGAATGTGAAGTCAGCGATGGACAGTTGGGTGAAACCGGGCCGGAAGTAAACCCCCCGGCCCGCATAAACGCCCTGCACAAAGCCCGCTCAGTTCCGCGGAATGCTGAAAACCTGCCCCGGATAGATCAGATCGGGATCGCGGATCTTGTCGCGGTTCGCCTCGAACACCTGCACATACAGGACCCCCTCACCAAAATTCTCCTTGGCAATGCCCCACAGGGTAAAGCCGGGCTGGACCGTCACCGTCACGGGGGCCGGCTTGACCACGGGCACCGCCTCCACAGCCGGTGCCTGCGGCGTGGCGGTCGCTGCGGGGGCCGCAACCGCTGCGTCGGGCGCGGGCTGGGTCGGGGCAGGATCGGTTGGCGCAGGCTCCGCCGCAGGGGGCACTGCCTGCGGTGTCTCGGCCATGGCCGCCGCCGTCGCCGCACTCGCCGCCGCCAGCGCCTCGGGCGTCTCGCGTTTGAACGGCGTCTCAAAGCGCGAGGTGACCTTGCCGCTGGCGTCCAACTGGTCCACCCGCATCGTGAAGATGCGCGGCTCAATGCCGCTCAGCGTCACCGACCAGGACCCGTCCGCGCCAATCGGCACCTCGGGGCCGACCGCGACATTGTCCAGATACAGCCGCACAAATCCCCCCGCCGTGCCGCGCCCGCCAAACTGCACCTCGGTGGCCGAAGGATAGGCGATCACATCCAGCACCACATTCGCCACCTGCCCCGTCGCCGCCTCAGTTCCGCTTTGCAAAACCTTGACACCCTCCTCGGTTACGGACAGGGCTGCCGGCGCCAAAGGCTCTGCCGCCGCCGTTTCAGTCGGTGCCGTGTCCGACTCAGCCGGGACTGGAGCAGGTTCAACGGCTACCGTCTCGGTCGTCGCAGGCTCCTCGGCCACAGTCCCGGACGGCGCAGCCTCGGCCACAGGGGCGTCAGGCTCCTGCGTCTGCGCAACCGGCGCCTCCGACGGTGCCGCCGGCGCGGCAACAGCCACCTGCCCCGCCCCCGCAACTTCGGTCCCGTCGGGCAACCGCGCAATCATCGACAACAACTGCCCCGCCCCGCCCTGCGGCAGGGTGAACATCGCGACAAAGTTGCCATCGGCATCCGCCGTCGTGCTGGCCACCCCGACCCCGTTCACCAAAAACGAGATCACCGACCCCGCAATCGCCCGCCCCGCCACCAAAGCCGACCCGTCAGGCTCGATCCGCGCCACGTCAAAACTCGGTGCAAGGTCCGGCTCAGCCTGCGGCGCTTCCACGACCACGGGCGCCGCCACCTCCGCCGGCGCTGTCTCCACCGGGTCAGCCTCCGTCGCAGCCGGTGCAGGCACCACCTCCACAGGTTCAGCCTCAACCACCGCAGGCGCCGCCTCCGAAGTGGCTGGCTCAGTCGGAGCCGCCACCACGTCCGCCTCGACGGGTGCCACGTCACTCGGGGCCGCTTGTGCCACCGCAGCCTCAACCGGCGCAGCCTCCACCGGCACAGTCTCAGCCACCACAGCCTCAGCCGGCGCAGTCTCGACCGCAACCGAGGCCACCTCGGCCGGCGCCTCGGTCACTTCCTGCACCGCCTCGGGCGCCGCGGCCTCGGCCAGCTTCGCAGGCTCCGCCTCGACCACCGGGTCCGGTTGGTTGCCCTGCCACAGCCCATAGCCGCCACCAAACAACAGCGCCACACCCACGGCAATCGCGCCGGACCTTGTCCCGGTGCTCATTTCCGACCAACTCGCCATCCAACTTCCCCCGACGTCACGTCCCTTGACGGAGCCTGTCGCCGACCCCTGCTTTTCTTCCGCTAGAAACCCCGATATCTGGCACAAGCGCAACAGATTTTCACGGATTTTCTCCCCATGACCCCGCTTCCCTCGCTTTGTGTGTTCTGCGGTGCCCGCCCCGGCAATCTTGCGGCCTATACCCAGGCCGCTACGGACCTGGGAACCCTGATCGCCGCCCGCAACTGGCGTCTGGTCTATGGGGCGGGCGATGTCGGCCTGATGGGCGAAGTGGCCCGTGCCGCCCAAAAGGCCGGTGCCGCCACCCTTGGCGTCATCCCCACCCACCTCATGCAGCTGGAGGTCGGCAAGCGCGATCTCTCCACCCTGATCATCACGGAAAACATGCATGAACGCAAAAAGGTGATGTTCATGAACAGCGACGCCATCGCCGTGCTGCCCGGTGGCTCCGGGTCATTGGACGAGTTCTTCGAGGTGCTGACCTGGGCCCAGATCGGCCTGCACCGCAAACCGATCTACCTGCTCAACATCGCAAACTACTGGGACCCGCTGATCGCCCTCCTGGACCATGTCATCGCCCACGGCTTTGCCAGCCCCACCCTGCGCGATCAGTTCACGATTATGCCCGACATCGCCGCCCTCGACCGCGCCCTGTCCTCGCGCCACGCCGCTGCGGAATAAAGCGCCAGCGCCGCCCAGATCATCGCCAGCGCAATCCCGTGCCACCGCGTGACGCCCTCGCCCATCACAAACACGGCCGATAAAAACTGCAAGCTTGGGTTCAGATATTGCACCAACCCTGACGTGACCAACCGCACCCGCCGCGCCCCATAGGAAAACAGGATCAGCGGCCCCCCGCTGATCACCCCCGACAAGGGCAACACCCAGGCGTGCAACCCGTCGCGCAAAAACCACCCCTCGCCCGCCCATTCCGTCCAGATCAGCACGCCCAGCGCCAGGGGCGTCAACAGCAACACCTCCATCGTCACCGACACGACCGCCCCCGTCGCCATCCCCTTCTTGACCGCCGCATAGGCCGCAAAACTGGTCCCCAGCGTCAGCGCGACCCATGGCGCCACGCCCAGACCCAGCGTCAGCACCAGAACCGCCGCCAACGCCAACACCACGGCGGCAACCTGCGCGAAAACCGGCCGCTCACGGAACACCACCACCCCGATGACAGCCGAGATCAACGGAAAGATGTAATACCCCAAACTCGCCTCGACGGCATGACCCCCCATCACGGCCCAGATGAACAAGAACCAGTTCACCCCGATCAGCGCCGACGACGCCATCACCCGCCCGCGTTCCGGCCCCCGCCACAACACCCCCAACGCGCCCAGATTGCCCTGCGCCACCAGCAGCGCGGCAAAGGACAGCGCGGTCCAGACCGTGCGATGCGCCATCATCTCCAACGGCGGCACATGGGCCAGGAAATGATAATACAGCGTCGCCAACCCCCAGACCGAACAGGCCGCCACAATCGCCGCCACGCCCTTTTGCGGGTCCGTCATGACAGATCGACCACCGTAATCTCGGGCGGCACGCCAAACCGCACCGGCATCCCCGAACAGCCCAGGCCGCCCGACACCACCAGATCGCGCCCGCCCTCCTGCACCCAGCCATAGGCGAACCGACCGCCATATTGCGACGGCACCACCGGCGCCCAGGGGCCGAACCGCACCTGCCCGCCATGGGTGTGCCCCGACAGCGTCAGCACGATCCTCGCCTCGGGGTCATGCTGCGCCAGATCGGCAAAGATATCCGGCTCATGCGCCAACAGCACTGCCGGGCCGTCACCCGTCATCTGCGCCAGGGTGGCCTTGATGTCCGACTTGCCGACCCAGTCGTTCGGATCGCCGCCGCGCCGCTGATTGGCGCTCTGACTGTCCAACCCCAACAGCCAGACCCCGCCCACCTGCACTGCCTGATTGGCCAGAACCGGGATTCCCACTGCCTCGAACGCCTTTTGCGTCAGGGTCGGCCCCTTGCGGCTGCCGGTCTTGCGGATATGGTCCCACCAGTCATGGTTGCCCAGGACGGCATGCACGCCCAACGGCGCCCGCAACTCCGCCAGAATCGGCGCCGCCACCTCGATCGGCACGCGCCGCGTCTGCCAACCATGGGTGGCGCGGTAATCGCCCATCAGCAGGATCATGTCGCCGCCCTGGGCATTGGCCAGATCGACGGCCTGCTGCACCCGCCCCTCGTCCATGTTCGGCCCGCCCGCGTGCAGATCGGCGACCATCACCAGCCGCATCTTGCGGCCCCGCGGCCAGCCCTTGGGCTGCACCGCCCAGGTCTGCACCCGCATCCGCAGGTCAGGCTCGACATAACCGCCGTAAACCCCAGCCAAAAGGCCTGTCAGGGATGTCCCCAACAGGCCTTTGCCGAATTGTCTGCGTGTGATCACTTACAGCTTGGCGGCGACCGCATCCCAGTCAACCAGCTTGTCCAGGAAGTTGGTGAGGTAAGCCGGACGCTTGTTGCGGAAATCGATGTAATAGGAATGCTCCCACACATCGCAACCCAGCAGCGCGGTCTGACCAAAGCACAGCGGGTTCACGCCGTTCTCGGTCTTGGTGACCTTCAACGCGCCCGCGGCGTCCTTGACCAGCCAGGCCCAGCCCGACCCGAACTGCCCGGCGCCGGCGGCCGAGAAGTCTTCCTTGAACTTGGCAACCGAGCCAAAGCTTTCGGTCAGCGCCTTTTCCAACTCGGGTGCCATGGTCTTGCCGCCGGTGCCCATCACCGTCCAGAACAGCGCATGGTTCCAGTGTTGGCTGGCATTGTTGAAAATGCCGTTCTGCGCCACGGCGGTCTTGTTATAGGTGCCCACGACGATCTCTTCGACCGACTTGGTCTCCCACTCGGTGCCGGCGATCAGCTTGTTGCCGTTGTCGACATAGGCCTTGTGGTGGATGTCATGGTGGTATTCGAAGGTCTCTTTGGACATGCCAAGTCCGGCCAGCGCGTCATGCGCATAGGGCAGATCGGGAAGGGTGAAGGCCATGGGGTCTCTCCTGTTCAGGGGGTGTTCGCTGCGGCACAATAAGGGGCGGTATGCCGCCAAGGTCAAGGGGCAGAGCCCGGTTCGTCACATTTCCGCTCAGCCAAGGGGTCTAACCCAAAGTTTTTCGGAAGCCCTGCGAATTTCTTCAAAGGAATTTGGCCCGCCCCTGTCGCCACGTCTGGTTCATAGTTAACACTCTCCTAACAGAAAATGTCAACCCATTGATATTTATGTATTTTGAAAAGTGTCCGCACGCGGACACCTCACTCCAGCTCCGACCCCACCATCGCCGAGTGCTTCAAAAGGCCCATCACATAGGGGGCGACCGACCGAAAACAGACCAGCGTGACCCCCTCGCCCTGCCGCCAAAAGGCCGCCGCGACCTGCGCCGCCCGGGTGCGCCGGACCTCTCCCTCGGCCAGCCGGTCCATGTCGACGGGGCAAAGCTTGGCAATCACCTGATCCGCCTTGGCCCCTTCGATGCGGAACACTGCCCGCGCATCCGAAACCACCGCCGCCAGATGATGCTGTCCCGCCAGCATGGACCCGATCGTCGCCATGGCCGTCTCCGTGTCCCGATAGGGCAGGATCAGCAGCAACTCGTCCGGGCTCATCCAGGCCACCGCCCGGTCGCCCAAAACCTCGATCCGCCGCTGGGCCGGAACGCCAGTTCCCACCACCTCACGGATCGCCCGGTCCAACCCCGCCACCCCCGGCTTGACCCGCAAGGAGATCATCCCCAACGGCCCGATCTCCCGCACCGCCACAAACCCGTCGAACGAGGCACCACCCAAAGCTGATACGGACTCAGACATTCTGCTGCACCCCTTCCTTGTCATAAAACACCGGGTCGACCACGCGGGCCCTCACCGTGCCCCCCGCGACCGTGTTGAACTCGACCTGATCGCCCATCCGGTCCAGCCCGCCGACGATCAATCCCATCGCAATCCCCTTCTTCAGGGTCGGGCTGTAATAGGTCGAGGTGACCCGCCCTTGCGTGTTCCGTTGCCCGTTCCCGTTCATCCCCTCGGCGATGATATAGGCCCCATCCGGGATCACCGACCCATCCAGCGTCTCGAACCCCGCCAGCTTCCAACGATCAGCCCGCGCCAGATAGGCGCGCTCCTGCCCCCGCTTGCCCAGATAATCCGCCTTCTTCTTGGAAATCGCCCAACCCAGGTTCAGGTCCTGCGGAACCACGGTCCCATCCGTCTCGTCCCCGATCATGACAAAGCCCTTTTCGGCCCGCATGATATGCATCGCCTCGGTCCCGTAAGGCATCACGCCAAACGCGGCCCCCGCCTCAACCAGCCGGTCCCACAGTGCCCGCCCCTGCCCCGCAGCCACAGCAATCTCATAGCTAAGCTCGCCCGAAAAGCTGATCCGATGCACCCGCACCGGCATGCCCCCCAACACCCCATCCGCAAAGGTCATGAACGGCATCGCCTCGGCCGACACATCTATGCCGCCCAAAGCCTCCAGCACCTTGCGCGCCTTGGGTCCAGCGACAGCGATCTGGGCATATTGCTCGGTCACATTGGCGGTATAGACCTGCCAATCCCACCATTCGCACTGCAACCAATCCTCCATATGGGCGTGGATGCGGTCGGCCCCGCCGGTCGTGGTGTGGCACAGCCAGCTGTCCTCACTCAACCGGATCACCACGCCGTCATCGGACAGAAAGCCGTTCTCGTTGCACATCAGCCCATAGCGGCACTTGCCAACCCCAAGGGTCGACATCACCCCGGTATAAAGCATGTCCAGAAACCGCCCCGCATCCGGCCCCTTGACGATGATCTTGCCCAGCGTCGAGGCATCCAGCAGCCCCACATTCGCCCGCGTGTTCAGGATCTCCCGCTCCACCGCCTGGGCATGGTTCTCACCACCCCGGGGGAAGCAATAGGGCCTGCGCCACAGACCGACCGGCTCGAAATAGGCCCCATGCGCCTCATGCCAGGCATGGATCGGCGTGCCGCGCATCGGCTGGAAAATCTCGCCCCGGCTTTCGCCCGCCAAGGCGCCAAACACCACCGGCGTATAGGGCGGGCGGAAGGTCGTCGTGCCGACCTGCGGAATGGTGCTGTTCAAGGCCCCCGCCAGAACCGCCAGACCGTTGATGTTGCTCAGCTTGCCCTGATCGGTCGCCATGCCCAGCGTCGTGTAACGCTTGGTATGCTCGACACTCTCATACCCCTCACGGGCGGCAAGCTGGACGTCGGACACCTTCACATCGTTCTGATAATCCAGCCACATCTTCGTCTTCAGCGCCGTCCCCGCCCCCTGCGGCATGATCCAGACGGGTTCCGGCTGCGCCAGACCCTCGCCATTGGCGGCACCGACACAAACCACCATTCCCGCGCCGTCATGGCCCGTGGGTGGGCGCGTGGCGTCGGGACGGAAATGACCCTGCGCCTCGTCCCAGACCAGCTTGCCGCCGCAATGGCTCCACAGATGGACCACAGGCGACCAGCCGCCCGACATGGCAACGGCCTCGCAGGCGATCTCGGCCAGAATGGCGCCCTCGCCGGCCTGCATGCACAGGGCAACCCCGGTGACCCGCTTGCCGCCCCGCACCTTTGCAATCGCGCGGCCTTGTTCCACGCGGATGCCCAAGGCACGCGCCCGGTCCACCAACGCGCCCGAAGCCTGCGCCCGTGCATCCACGATGCAGGGCACGGCCAGACCCGCCTCGACCAGCGCAATCGCGGTGTGATAGGCGTCGTCGTTGTTGGTCACCACCACCGTCCGGTCACCCGGACTGACGCCAAACCCCACCACATAATCGCGCACCGCCGAGGCCAGCATGACCCCCGGAATGTCATTGCCCGCAAAGGACAAGGGCCGCTCGATCGCCCCGGTCGCCGCGATGATCCTTTCGGCCCGAATCCGCCACAACCGGTGCTTGGGACGCCCGTCGCCCGGCGTGTGATCGGCCACCTTTTCATCGGCCAGCACATAGCCGTGGTCATAGACCCCAGCGGCCATGCAGCGCAGCCGCATCCGGACATTGTCCATCGCGCCAAGGGCTTGCACGGTGGCGGCGATCCACTCCCGCGCCGCATCGTCGCCGTCGATGATCGCCCGGCCGCCCCAATGGGCAGTCTGTTCCAGTATCAGCACCCGCTTGCCCGCCTGCCCCGCCGTCAGGGCCGCCTGCAACCCAGCCATGCCGCCACCGGCCACCAGAATGTCGCAAAACGCATAGGCCTGTTCATAGCGATCGGAATCGTGCCCTTTGGGGGCACGACCTAGACCCGCCGACTTGCGGATGATCGGTTCAAAGACATGCTTCCACGCTGCACGCGGATACATGAAGGTCTTGTAGTAAAACCCGCCCGGCAGAAACCGCGCCGCCAGATTGTTGACGACACCCACGTCGAATTCCAGGCTTGGCCAGTGGTTCTGGCTGGTCGCCCGCAACCCTTCAAACACCTCGGTCGTGGTCGCCCGCTGGTTCGGCTCAAACCGCCCGCCGACGCCCATGTTCATCAGCGCATTCGGCTCCTCGGCGCCCGAGGCCACAATCCCGCGCGGACGGTGATACTTGAACGACCGCCCGACCAGCATCTGGTCATTGGCCAGCAGCGCCGCCGCCAGCGTGTCCCCGGCAAAGCCGCGCATCTGCTTGCCGTTGAACGAAAATCCCACAGCCTTGGTCCGGTCGATCAACCGGCCGCCTCTTGCCAAACGGGTGCTCATCTAAAACCCCTTCCAGTCCGGCCGCTTGGCCTTGATCTTTTCTATCAGTTCCGCCGGCGGACCCGAGGATTGCGCAGGATAGGTCCCGAACACCTCCAGCGTCGCCGTGTCCCGCGCCGCCAGAAACCACTTGCCGCAGCCATAGGCATGGCGCCAGCGTTCAAAATGCACGCCCTTGGGGTTCTTGCGGGCAAACATATAGGCCTCGAACGCCTCATCGGTCGAGCCGGGGCCATGGCGTTTCAGATGCGCCTCATATCCGGGGGCAAGTTCGGTTTCCTCGGCTTTGACACCGCAATAGGGGCATTCAAGCGTCAGCATGGGGTGTCTCCGGACATGACAAAGGCGGGCGCCCGAAGGTGCCCGCCCAAGGTGGAAGGAAATTGGCCGCAGACCCGATTACGGGTTTGCAGGCACGGCCGGCTCTGCGGGTGCAGGGGTGACGGTGTCGCCCGTGGTGCCCTCGCCAGTCGTGGCATCAGGGGTCGGGGTGGCCGGCACGTCCGTGGCGGGAGCATCGGCAGCAGGGGCATCGGCAGCAGGCGCATCTGCGGCAGGCGCATCTGCGGCAGGCGCATCAATGACCGGGGCTGTGGCCGCCGGATCAGTGGCCGCTGGCGCGTTTGCCGCCGGAGCAGTGGCGGCCGGGGCCGTGTTGTTCTCGATGGTGACACCATCCGAGGAACCACCGCTGCCCGCTCCCATCCGGTCGCTGTTGCTGAACAGAACGGCGGCCAGAATGGCAATGACGGCAAAGACGATGGCGACAAGAAGGCCGGTGCTGAACCCCCCGGTGCGCGGTGGGGTGGTCGTGTTGTCAACGCGCACGTCGCTGCGATAGCCGTCAGACGCCGCAGTCGTGGTCGAGGGGCGCGGAGGGGTCGGGCGAGGTGGTATGTTCTGATCGGACATCTGGATGTCTCCCTTTCATAAGGTAACACCGCAGAAACGTGCGACAGCTTTGTTTCGTTCCCCATCAGTGGGCCACCCCGGCGGCAACCGACTCGTCGATGAACCGCCCTTCCTTGAATCGCCACATGTTGAACTCGGCCGCCAGGGGACCCGGCTCGCCCTTGGCCATCAGCTCCGCCATGGCCCAGCCCGACCCCGGTATGGCCTTGAACCCACCGGTGCCCCAGCCGCAGTTGATAAAGCAGTTGCCCAGCGGCGTCTTGCTGATGATCGGGCTGCGGTCCCCCGTCATATCGACGATTCCGCCCCATTGCCGCAGCATTTTAAGGCGTGAAATCATCGGAAAGGTCTCGATCAGCGCCCGCAGCGTTTCCTCGATATGATGGAACGACCCGCGCTGGGTGAAATTGTTGAACCCGTCGGTGCCGCCGCCAATCACCATCTCGCCCTTGTCGGACTGGCTCATATAGCCATGCACGGTGTTGGCCATCACCACCACATCCATGCAGGGTTTGATTGGCTCACTGACCAACGCCTGCAACGCCACCGCCTCGACCGGCAGGCGGAACCCCGCCATATCGGCGACCTGACCCGAATGCCCGGCCACGACGATGCCCATCTTCTTGCAGCCGATAAAGCCCTTGGTCGTCTCGACCCCGGTCACCTGGCCACCTTCGGAGCGCACGCCCGTCACCTCGCATTGCTGGATGATGTCCATCCCCATGTCCGAACAGGCGCGGGCATAGCCCCAGGCGACGGCATCATGCCGCCCTGTCCCGCCCCGCGGCTGCCACAAGGCCCCCAGCACCGGATAGCGCGGCCCGTCGATGTTCAGGATCGGGCACAACTCTTTCACGCGGGTGGGGGAAATGAACTCGGTCACCACGCCTTGCAACGCATTGGCATGGGCCGTGCGCAGATATCCGCGCACCTCATGGTGCGTCTGCGCCAGCATCATCACGCCACGCGGGCTGAACATGACGTTATAGTTCAGGTCCTGCGACATCGTCTCATACAGCGACCGCGCCTTTTCATAGATCGCCGCCGAGGGGTCCTGCAGATAGTTCGACCGGATGATCGTGGTGTTGCGGCCCGTGTTGCCGCCGCCAAGCCACCCCTTCTCGATGATGGCGACATTGGTGATGCCGTGGTTCTTGCCCAGGTAATAGGCCGTCGCCAGCCCATGCCCGCCCGCCCCCACGATGATCGCATCATAGGCGGCCTTTGGCTGAGGCGAGCGCCACGCCCGCTCCCATCCCATATGATAGGACAGCGCCTCACGCGCCAAGGCAAAGACGGAATAGCGTTTCATGGGGGTCCCTTCGCTGACACGCCCTAGATGGCAGTCCTTCCCGGTATAGCCACAGCCACCAGCGGCACAATCGGGAAAATTGCGACACTGTGACCCCAAGACGCAAGCAATCGCCACACCGCCCCCTTTTGCACCGGGACCGAAGTGGCTAGATGGGGACTGGCCCGGTTCGGGCGCGAAGGTGAGCAGGTCTATGATCGGTTTCTGGATTTCCGCAGGCGCCATGCTGGTGATGGTCGCGCTGGTTCTGGTGCAGGCCCTGCGCCAGGGCAAGGCAACCGCCCTTGCCACACCGCAGGCCGAAGACCTTGCCGTCTACCGCGACCAGCTCGCCGAGGTGGAACGGGACCTGACCCGCGGCACCCTGGCCGAGGCCGAGGCCCAGCGCCTGCGCACCGAGGTGCAGCGCCGCATGCTGGACGCCGACCGCGCCCACCGCGCCGCCGGGGGGGCACAGCCCAGCGGCAACCTCTGGCTCTGGTCCGGGGTCGTCGTTGCGGGTCTGGCGGCGGCGGTGGGACTTTACAGCTCGCTGGGCGTGCCGGGCTATCCTGACCTGCCATTGTCCGAACGCTTTGCCCTCGCCGACCAGGCCTATGCCGCCCGCCCCACGCAGGACGAGGCCGAGGCGATGCAGCCGGCCTATCTGCCCCCCGCCAACCTTGACCCCGACTTTGCCGCGCTGGTGGACAAGCTGCGCACCACGGTTGCCGCTCGGCCGGATGACGTGCTGGGTCATACCCTGCTTGCCCAGAACGAAACCGCGCTGGGCAATTTCGCCGCTGCCCGACAGGCCCAGCAAAATGTGGTGCGCCTGAAAGGCGACAGCGTCACTGCCGAGGATCTGTCCACCCTCGCCGCGCTGATGGTGTCTGCCGCCGGGGGGGTGGTGACGCCCGAGGCGGAACAGGCCCTGATCCGCACCCTGACGCTGGACCCCCGCGACGGCTGGGCGCGGTTTTATTCCGGCCTGATGTTCGCCCAGATTGGTCGCCCTGACCGGACCTTTGCCCTTTGGGACCCCCTGCTGACCGAGGGCCCCGCTGACGCCCCCTGGCTGCCGCCGATCCGCGACCGGATCGAGGCTGTTGCCGATGCCGCCGGCGTCCGCTTCACGATGCCCGCGACCGCCCCCGGCCCGGATGCCGCCGCCGTGGCCGCCGCCTCTGACATGACGCCCGACGATCGTCAGGCGATGATCCGCACCATGGTCGAGGGGCTGGAGGCCCGCCTGCTGGCCGAGGGCGGCACGGTCGAGGAATGGGGACGGCTGATCACCTCGCTGGGCGTTCTGGGCGACACCGACCGCGCCCGGTCAGCCCATGAAAAGGCCCAAGCCGCCTTTGCGGACAGCCCCGACGATCTGGCCGCCCTGCAAGCCGCCGCCGAACAGGCCGGTGTCGCGCCATGATCCTGACCGATATGGCCGAGTTTCTGGCGGCCCTGCCCCCCAACCGCGCGATCTGCGGCCTTGATCTGGGCGACAAGACCATCGGTTTTGCAGTCTCCGACCTGCGCCGCCAGGTCGCCACCCCGATTCTGGTAATCCGCCGCGTCAAGTTCACCGAGGATGCCACCCGCCTGCTGGCCCTGCTGGCCGAACGGCAGATCGCCGGCATCATTCTGGGCCTGCCCCTGAACATGGATGGCTCCGAAGGCCCCCGCGTCCAGTCCACCCGCGCCTTTGCCCGCAATCTGGAAAAGCTGACCGCCGTGCCGATCGGATTTTGGGATGAGCGTTTGTCGACCGTCGCCGCCGAACGGGCGCTCTTGGAGGCGGATACGTCGCGCAAGCGTCGGTCTGAGGTGATCGACCAGGTCGCGGCGGG
>CAMBWO010000045.1 GCA_945871285.1 Pseudorhodobacter antarcticus
GGGTCCAGAATCGCGCCAATCTCGTCATCCACCTCGTCCGGCAAGGGCACCACATTGAACGCCGGCAGCCGCAGAAACTCGGCAAAGGCCCCCGGCTCATTCACCCCAATCCCCCGCGTTGCCGGGTCCAGATGAAACTTCCCCGCACGGCTCTGGCGGCTCAACTTCCCAATCAGATGCCCCTCGCCCGAACACCTCTGCCCGATGGCCAAACCCTGCACCAAGGCCCCCATCGCGACAATCTCCCCGGCAAACTCATGCCCCGTGACCAACCCCACCGGCACTGTCCGCGCCGCCCAGTCGTCCCAGTTCCAGATGTGAATGTCGGTCCCGCAAATCCCGGTCTTCCTGATGCGGATCAGCACATCCTCCGGCCCGATCTCCGGCACCGGCCGTTCCTCGGCCCAGAGCCCCACCTCGGCCCGCGATTTCACCAGCGCCTTCATGCCAAAACCCCCACCTCACGCCCCGCCGCCGCAAAGGCGTCCAGGGCAAAGTCCAAGTCCTCCCGCGTCAACGCCGTATTCATCTGCGTCCGTATCCGCGCCGCCCCGCGTGGCACCACGGGGAAAAAGAACGCCGACACCATCACCCCCCGCTTGTCCAACGCCGCCGCAAAGGCCTGCGCCAGCGGAGCCTCCCCAATCATCACCGGAATGATCGGATGCTCACCCGGCAACAGCGCAAACCCCGCCCCCGCCAGTCCCGCCCGCCAATAGCGGGCATGCTCCACCAACCGCGCCCGCAACTCATCCGCCGCCTCGACAATGTCCAGCGCCGCCAGGGCCGCCCCCACCACCGCCGGCGGCAGCGCATTGGAAAACAGATAGGGCCGCGCCCGCTGCCGCAACAAATCCGCGACCGGTGCTGATGCCGCCACATAGCCGCCCAAAGCCCCGCCCAGCGCCTTGCCCAGCGTCCCGGTCAAAATCTCGACCCGCACCCCGGCATGGGCCGGCGTCCCCGCCCCCTTCGCCCCCATGAACCCCGTCGCATGACAGTCATCCACCATGACCCAGGCGTCAAACTCATCCGCCAACGCCCTGATATCCCCCAACTTCGCCAGATACCCATCCATCGAAAACACACCATCCGTCGCAATCAGCACAAACCGCGCACCCCCCTCCCGCGCCTCCACCAGCCGCAGTCGCAAATCCGCCATATCGGAATTGGCATAGCGATACCGCCGCGCCTTGCTCAACCGTATCCCGTCAATGATCGACGCATGGTTCAAACTGTCCGACACGATCGCATCCTCCGCCCCCAGCAAAGGCTCGAACAACCCGCCATTGGCGTCAAAACACGACCCGAACAGAATCGCCGCCTCCATCCCCAGAAACCGCGCCAACCGCGCCTCCAGCGCCCCATGAATATCTTGGGTCCCGCAAATGAACCGGACCGAGGCCATGCCAAACCCATGCCCCTCCATCGCCGCCCCGGCCGCCGCGACCAGCCGCGCATCCCCCGCCAACCCCAGATAGTTGTTGGCACACAGGTTCAGCATCCGCCTGCCACCCACCGTGACATGGGCGCCTTGGGCCCCCTCGATAAACCGCTCCCGCTTCATCAGGCCCTCGGCCTCAATCCCCGCCAGCACACCCCGCAGATGATCCGCAAACTTGTCCGTCATGGCAGAACCTCCTCCGTTTTGCCGGAATCTATCCAACCCCACAGAAATGTCAACATAACGGAATTAATCCGCCATAACGGAAACCCCATTCACTTTGGCTCAAATACTCCGGGGGTCCGGGGGCTGGCCCCCGACCCTCTCAACTGTCCTGAACGATCAATATCCCGCGCGCCGTCCCGTCCAGCGCCGAAATCTCATGCGGCCGGTCGGCCGGATAGCGCGCCGTGTCGCCCGGACCCAGACGCGTCTCCTCCTCGCCCGACACCACCCGCATCTGCCCGGCAATCACCGTCAGGCTTTCGCGGCACCCCGGCGAATGGGGGTCCGACACCAACTCGCCGCCCGCGCCAAAGACCAGATCATAAACCTCATGCTCGCCCACCGCCTCGGCCGGTGACAGGATGCGGATCACCAGATCCCGCCCCCGCCCCCCGATGATCGGGGCCGCCTCCGCCCGCACCACCTGAATGCCCGGCGCCGGTCGCCCCTCCAGCAGCCCCGCGAAATCCACCTGCAAGGCCTGCGTCAGGTTCCACAATGTCGCCACCGTGGGCGACGACTCGCCCCGCTCAATCTGGCTGACCATCGACCGGCTGACCCCCGACAGCTTGGCCACCGCATCCAGCGACAGCCCCCGCGCCTTGCGCGCCTCGCGCAAACTCGCCGCCAACCTGTCGTGAATTTCGGACCTGGGGTTCATCCCCCCACTAAAGGCAACACGCCCCCGGACGTCAACCGTCAGGTGCCGCAGAACGTGACATAGGGCGCCAGCCCCTCGGGCGGCGGCAACACAAACCCCTCCCGCCCCGCCTCGGGGCCAAACGGGTCACGCACCGCCGCCAGCAGCGCCTGAAACGGTTCCATGTCGCCCACCGTCGCCGCCTGCAACGCCGCCTCGACGATATGGTTGCGCGGAATCACCGCCGGATTGGCCGCCGCCAACCGCGCCTCCCAGCCCTCACCCACCCGCTCCAACCACCGCGCCCGCCAATCGCCCAACCCCTCGAACCCCCGCCGAAAGGTCAACGTCCAATCCCGCCCCACCATCGCCGGCAGCAAATCGTCAATCAACGCCTCATCCCCCGGCTCCTCGCCCAGCAACCCCAGCTTGCGGCGCATCACCGCCAGCCATTCCGCCCGGAACACCCCGGCGATCCCGTCCAGCCGTGCATTCGCGATATCCACCGCCCGCGCCTCATCCGAGTCGATGAACGGCAACAACGCCTCCGCCAGCCGCGACAGGTTCCACGCCATGATCCCCGGCTGGTTGGCAAAGGCATAACGCCCCCGCCGATCAATCGACGAAAACACAGTCCCCGGCGCATAGGCGTCCAGAAAGGCACAGGGGCCATAGTCGATCGTCTCCCCCGACAGCGCCATGTTGTCGGTGTTCATCACACCGTGGACAAACCCCAACCCCATCCACTGCGCCACCAACCGCGCTTGGCCCGCCACCACCGCGTCAAACAGCCCCAGCGCCCCCTCGGCCCCCGGATAATGCCGCGCAATGGTGTACTCCATAACCGCCCGCAACTTGTCCACCTCACTGCGGGCCGAGTAAAACTCGAACGTCCCCACCCGGATGTGACTGGCCGCCACCCGCGCCAGCACGGCCCCCGGCAACCGCCCCTCCTCACGCCAGACAGCCTCGCCCGTCGCCACCACGGCCAGCGACCTGGTCGTGGGCACCCCCAGCGCGGCCATCGCCTCGGATATCAGATATTCCCGCAACATCGGCCCGACCGCCGCGCGGCCATCGCCCCCCCGTGAAAACGGCGTCCGCCCCGAGCCTTTCAGCTGAATGTCCCAGCGCCGCCCGTCCGGCCCCAGCACCTCGCCCAGCAAATGCGCTCGCCCATCGCCCAATTGCGGTGAAAACCCGCCAAACTGATGCCCGGCATAGGCGAGCGCCGCAGGCTCCGCCCCCGCCGGCACCTCGGCCCCCGAAAACCACCGCGTGGCCTCGTCCCGGCTCACCTCCAGCCCCAGATCACGGGCCAGGACCTCATTCCACACCAGCAGCACCGGATCAGGCGCCACTGCCGGGTCCAGCCGCAAAAAGGTGCCGGGCAGATCGCGCGTCCAGGAATTGTCGAAGTGCATCATGGTCTGGTATCCTTTTCTCTCTTATATGGGGCGAACCCCCCGATTGGGCAGAAGAAAATGCAGCACACCCTGACCGCCGACAACGAAACCGTCACCGATGGCACCTATGCGCTGGTCAACAACACCTGGAACGTCGCCCCCCTGATCAACGGCACCGACTTTACCCAGACCGTGACCTATGACCCCGCCGACCTGATCCACGGCACGCGGTTTGCCTGGTCTTATGGCCCCGACGACGGCCGGATCCTGGCCTATCCCTCGCTGATGCTGGGCTATTCCCCCTGGGGCACCGGCCAGTCCCCCGTGGTCGAAACCCGCCTGTCCGCCTTGCGCAACCTCGATCTGACCTATGACACCACCCTCGGCGGCCAGACCTGGCACTTCAACCTCGCCTATGACCTGTGGCTGACCGATGCACCCCATGCCACCTATCACGACATCACGACCGAACTGATGATCTGGGTCCATTCCGGCGGCTTTGCGCTGCCCGATACGGCCGATGCCACTTGGGACGCGGGCAGCTTCACCGCCCAAGCCTATGTCCGCGAAGGCTTTTCCGCGCTCGACATCACCTGGCGCTATGTCGCGGTGGTCCTGACCGAAACCCGCCTGGCCGGCACCATCGACCTGGACGGCCTGCTACGCTTCTTGTCGGGCCAGGGCATCGTGAAGGCGTCCGACTATCTGACCGGCATCGAACTGGGGGCCGAGGTCAACCGCGGCACCGGCTCTTTCACGATCAACGAGTTCGGCTTTGACCTGTCGCGCTATCCCATCACCCCCGGGGCTGACCTCCTGCGCGGCACCGCCCAGGATGACGGGATCGACGCCCGCGCCGGCCGCGACACCCTGTTCGGCGGCGCGGGCGATGACCTGCTGACCGGCGGGCGCGGGGTCGACCGCCTGACCGGCGGCACCGGGGCCGACCGCTTCGTCTTTGCCACCCCCGGCCGCGACCGCATCACCGATTTCAACGCTGCCGAGGGCGACCGCATCGACCTGACCGCCTTTGACCTGACCCGCCGCGACATCCTGATCGTGGCAGACGACAGCGGCACCATCCTGCACCTGGGCACAACCCAGTTGACGCTGACAGGCGTTGCCACCCTGCACCTTGCCGATCTGATCCTGTAAATGGTCGGGGCGAGAAGATTCGAACTTCCGACCTACGGTACCCAAAACCGTCGCGCTACCAGGCTGCGCTACGCCCCGACTGCGGCCCTGTTATCCGGCTTTGATCCGAATGAAAAGCAGCTATCCACCATCGCACTGCCATAAAGCCTGACCCTGATCCACGGCCTCCGACCGCAACACCGCCCCCGGCCCCAGGCCCAGCCGTTTGGCCAACCCGCCGTTGATCTCCAGCACCAGCGCGACCCCCTCGCCCCCGTCGATCGAGGTTTCGTCCAGCGGCACCGCATTCGAATGCACCCGCGTCACCAACCCCGTCGCATCGGCAAAGATCATGTCCAGCGGAATCAGCGTGTTGCGCATCCAGAACCTGGCCCGCTGCGGCGCGTCATAGACAAACAGCATCCCCGCCGATGTCGGCATCGCGGGCCGGTTCATCAGGCCCTGCGCCCGCTCGCCCGCCGTATCGGCGATCTCGACGGAAAAGCGCATGACAGACCCGTTGTCCGACCGCACCTCCACCGTGCCCGGCGCGCAATCGGCCTGCGCCGCCCCGGCCAGCAAAACCAGCGCTAGCGCTGCACAGCACTTTCCCATGACACCACCTGCACGGCCATCCGGCCCCGCTTGCCCTCGACGATCCTCAAACATACGGCCTCCCCGGCCGCCAGATCGGCAAAGCCCGATACACGCAACACCTCGACATGAATGAACACATCCTCCGGACGGCCAAAGACATTGGCAAACCCAAACCCCTTGTCCTTGTCAAACCACTTGACCCGTGCGGGTTCAAGCGGCAGCGACGTCACATCTTCGGGAAGCCCGCTCTTGTCTTCCTCCGACAGGACCAGCGCGGCGCCCTCGGGCGGCTGGACGCTGACCACCTCGACCGCCTGCACCCCGCGTGTGGTCTGCTGCACCTTCACCCTGATGCCTGCGCCATCGGCGATCGAACTTTGCCCGAAATTCCGCAGCACATTGGCGTGCAAAAGAATATCGCCCGTCGTCAACTCGCTGACGATGAACCCAAAGCCCTTGCCGGGATCGAACCATTTCACGCGGCCCTCGATCACGAGGGTCGGATTATCTTCATCTGTCATTTCGAATAATGCATTCCAAAGGGTGCTCGCCCAGAAGTGATGGGCCAAAGGTCCAATCCTGTGCAAGGGGTAACATGTGCAAAACAGCGATAACCTATACCGATGTATAGATCCAGAATGATGCCAATTCCGGAATATCTACGGATTCAATCTCTCAGTTTTCCATTCCTTATCAATGGCTTGACGGCTCCACTTAAACCGGTCGTGCAACCGGAAGGCCCCATCCGCCCAGAATTCAACCTCCAGCGGAACCAGCCGGAATCCGCCCCAGAACGGCGGCCGTTTCGGGTTTGTTCCCTGGGTCAATGTGACCTTGGCCACCTCCGCCACCAGCGCCCCGCGTGACGACAAAGGCTGCGACTGACGTGACGCCCAGGCCCCCAACCGCGATTGCAGGCCGCGGCTGGCGTAATAGGCATCGGCCTGCGGGCCCTCTTCGCGGCTGATCAAACCCCGCACCCGCACCTGACGGCGCAGGCTCTTCCAATGCATCACAAAGGCCGCCTTGCCCGCCCCCTCCAGCTCGCGCCCCTTGGCGCTGGCATAATTGGTGTAAAACACGAACGCCGCGTCCTCGATCTCCTTCAGCAGCACCATGCGCACATTGGGCAATCCGTCCGCATCCACCGTCGCCAGGGCGATGGCGTTGGCATCGTTGACCTCGCTCGCCTCGGCCTCGGCCAACCAGGCCTTGGCAATCGCAAAAGGGTCATCGCCCGCAAAAATACCCGTCCGGTCCATCTTCACCCATCTCCCTTGATGCAGGCGGTTCTATCGCCTACACGTCTGTCCAAAGAAACAGGTGGGCGGGGAACAGCGAATGTCAACCGGACTGATGCAAGGCAAACGCGGGCTGATCATGGGCCTTGCCAACGACAAATCCATCGCCTGGGGCATTGCCAAGACCCTGGCCGACCACGGCGCCGAAATGGCGTTTTCCTATCAGGGCGAGGCGTTGAAAAAGCGGGTCGAACCGCTGATCGCCTCGATCGGCATGTCCGAGATGCTGGAATGTGATGTCGCCTCCGAGGAGTCGATGGACGCCCTCTTTGCCCATCTTGAAACCCTCTGGGGCAAGATCGACTTTCTGGTCCATGCCATCGGCTTTTCCGACAAGAACGAACTCAGGGGCCGCTACATCGACACCGGCCGCGCCAACTTCATGATGACGATGGATATTTCCGTTTATTCCTTCACCGCCGTCGCCCGCCGCGCCGCCGCCATGATGAACACGGGCGGCTCGCTGCTGACCCTCACCTATTACGGCGCCGAAAAGGTCATGCCGCATTACAACGTGATGGGCCTTGCCAAGGCCGCGCTGGAATCCTCGGTCCAGTATATCGCCGAAGACCTCGGCAAAGACGGCATCCGCTGCAACGCCATCTCGGCGGGTCCCATCAAGACCCTGGCCGCCTCCGGCATCGGCGATTTCCGCTACATCATGAAATGGAACGAGCTGAACTCGCCCCTGCGCCGCAATGTCACACAGGAAGAGGTCGGCAAAGCCGCCCTCTATCTCCTCTCCGACCTCGGCTCCGGCACCACCGGCGAAGTCCTCCACGTCGACGCAGGCTACCACGTGGTCGGCATGAAGGCGGTCGACGCCCCCGACATCGACGTGGTGACCAACCGCCCCCCGAAATCCGACGCCCCCAAGTCCGACGCCCAATGACCCTCGCGGCCTTCCTCGCCGTCTGCCTTTTGCACCTGATGGCCGCCATCAGCCCCGGCCCCGCCGTGCTGATGTCGGCCCGCACCGGCGTGACCGAGGGCCTGCGCACCGGGGTCTTTCTCGCCACCGGCATCGGCATCGGCGGCGTGATCTGGGCCATGGCCGCGCTCTTTGGCCTCAATCTGGTGTTCCAGGCCGCCCCCGCGCTGCTCTGGGCGCTGAAAATCGCAGGCGGCCTCTACCTGATCCACATGGCCTGGGGCATGTGGCGTGGCGCCGATCAGCCGCTCGACATGACCGACAGCCGCCGCCCCCCTCGCAGCCCTCTGTCCGCCTTTCGCCTTGGCCTCGTCACCCAACTCGCCAACCCCAAACCCGCCATCCTGTTTGCCTCCATCTTCGTCGGCACCGTCCCGCAGGGCACGCCAACTTGGGTTTACGCCGCCCTCCTCACGGTGGTCTTCCTGAACGAGACGATCTGGAACACCCTCGTCGCCCGCATCTTTTCCTTCGAACGCTCCAAAGCCACCTATATCAGCCTCAAAACCCTGATCGACCGCAGCTTTGGCGGCCTCCTCGCCCTTCTCGGGGTCAAAATTGCCCTCACCTGACCCCTTTCATCTTTTCACAAATATCCCGGGGGTTCATGACTTTGCACCAGTGCAAAGTCATTTGGGGGCTGGCCCCCGTCCCGCAGCCATAGGAGCCACCCATGAATGACCGCCTGCCCCATGAAAAAGGCTTCCACGTCTCGTGGGATCAGATCCACCGCGACGCCCGCGCCCTCGCCTGGCGTCTGGATGGCAAGGGCCCGGATGGCGGTGCCTGGAAGGCCGTCGTCGGCATCACCCGTGGCGGCCTCGTCCCCGCGATGATCGTCAGCCGCGAACTCGACATCCGCGTGGTCGATACGATCTCGGTCAAATCCTATCACTCCGGTGGCGGCGCCGCCGATAATCGCAGCGACGCGCAGGTCACGAAATCCCCTCAGGCGGAACTGATGGGCGATGGCACCGGCATCCTGATCGTCGATGACCTGGTGGACAGCGGCAAAACCCTGGAACTGGTCCGCAGCCTCTACCCCAAGGCCCACTTTGCCACCGTCTATGCCAAACCCTCGGGCAAACCCATGGTCGACAGCTACATCACCGAGGTCAGCCAAGACACCTGGATCTTCTTCCCCTGGGACATGGCCCTGCAATATGTCCAGCCGATGCGTGGGCAAGACTGACCATGCGGATCAGCCCGTACAGCCCGCTTGCCAAATGGCTGCACTGGCTGTTCGAGGCGAGCCTGCTGCTCAAAGGCACCTTTGCCGCCGCAGAAACCCTGTTCGGCTTGGGGCTCTTGGTCACGCCACACCGGCTGGTGCTGGCCTTCTGGGCCTTTGCCACCCACCACAACCTGACCCAAGACCCCAACGACGCGATGGCCCTGTGGTTTCGCCACCTCGCCATCAGCTTTCCCGGCGATCTGCAACAGTTCTACGCGCTCTATCTCCTCGGCCATGGTGCCCTCAAATTCGCCATGGTCATCATGCTGGCCCGACGCGTCCCGTGGGCCTATCCGGCCGCGATGCTGGTGCTGGCAGGCTTTGTCCTCTATCAGGGAACCGAGTTTGTGACCCAAGGCTCCTTCATCCTTCTGACCCTCGCCGCCCTTGACGCGCTGATGATCCTTCTGGTCTACCGCGAATGGACCATCCTGAAACTGCAAACCGCAACCCTGATGCCCCAGCCCTGAAACGGGCCACTGCCAACCGGAAGGCGCCCCCATGCTCCCCAGCCCCCTGACCCCCGCCATGGCCGCCACCGAAATGCCCCCCGTGATGGAGGCGCGGCGCTGGCTGACCGGCGTCACCTTCCCCGCGGATCGCCCGCTGATCAACATCAGCCAGGCCGCCCCGGTCGACCTGCCCACCCTCGGCCTACGCCAGGCCCTGGCCGACGCCGCCCTGAACGACCCGCAGGCGCATCTTTATGGCCCCGTCCTCGGCCTGCCCGCCCTGCGCGCCGAAATCGCCGCCCAATGGTCCGCCTCCTATGCCGGCACCATCACCCCCACCCAGGTCGCCATCACCCAAGGCTGCAACCAGGCCTTCTGCGCCGTGATGGCCACCCTTGCTGCCACAGGGGATGAAGTTATCCTGCCAACCCCTTGGTATTTCAACCATAAAATGTGGCTCGACATGCAGGGCGTCCACACCGTCCCCCTCGCCACCGGCGCGGGCCTCATCCCCGATGCCACCACCGCCGCCGCCCTGATCACCCCAAAAACCCGCGCCATCGTCCTCGTCTCCCCCAACAACCCCGGCGGCGTCGAATACCCCGCCGAAACCCTGGCCGCCTTCCGTGACCTCGCCCGCGCCCACGGCATCGCCCTGATCGTCGATGAAACCTACCGCGATTTCGACAGCCGCTCTGGCCGCCCCCATGACCTGTTCACCGACCCAAACTGGCCCGACACCTTCATCCACCTCTATTCCTTTTCCAAGGCCTACCGCCTCACCGGCCACCGCGTCGGGGCCGTCGTCGCCTCCGAACCCCGTTTGGCGCAGATCGAGAAATTCCTCGACACCGTCGCCATCTGCCCCTCGCAACTCGGCCAGATTGCGGCCCTGTGGGGGATGCAGAACCTGACCCAATGGGTCGCCGGTGAACGCGCCGAAATCCTGACCCGCCGCGCCGCCATGACCGCTGGGTTCGCAGCCCTGCCCGATTGGACCCTGCTCGGCTGCGGCGCCTATTTCGCCTATGTCGAACACCCCTATGACATGCCCTCCGACGCCTTCTGCAAACGCCTCGTGACCGAGGCCTCCCTCCTCATGCTCCCCGGCACCATGTTCATGCCCCAAGGTCAGGGCCGCGCCCAAATCCGCATCGCCTTTGCCAATGTCGATGCCACCGGCATTGCCGAGGTTTTCCGCCGCCTGTCCGCCCTGACCCTGTAATCCCGCCTTGATCTGATTGGCCCGCCGCTCCATGCTCGGCCCATTGGATCAAGGAGGATTAGGATGACCGACAACATCTATGTCTTTGAAACCCTGCGCGCCGCAGGCGAAACCTATGTATTCGACAACGACGGCGGCACCGACTGGCTCTACCTGACCGGCACCTACCCCGAGGTTCCCGGCCACACGGGCCCGGCCATCACCATGGGCGTTCAGGGCCAGTTCATGAACATGACCAGCGTCTGGGTCTATGACAGCCCCACCGTCTCCTACACCATCAACTTCGTCGGCGGGATCGAGAACATCCGCGGCAGCGCAAGCACGGATTTCATCACTGGGGACAACCTCGCCAATATCCTGGTTGGCGACGCGTCCGACGTCGCAGGTGCGTTTGATTGGCTTCGGGGCGAAGGTGGCAATGATACCTTGGCGGGCGTCGGCGGTTCCGATTGGCTGTGGGGCGGCGACGGCGATGACGTTCTTTATGGCGACAATGACCCTTTCGCGCAGGATCACACCCTTTTTGCCTTCGGCGACGATTCCGTGCGCGGCGACAATGGCAATGACACCCTGTTCGGCGGCTATGGCACCAACACGCTGGATGGCGGGGCGGGCTTTGACACCGCCGAATACGCGGGATTTTATGACGACTGGGGCAATGGCAGCTATGCCCTCACCGCCAACATGGACACCGGCATCGTCACCGTCACCCAGACCGACGTTTATGGCGACACCTACTGGGTGGCCACCGACACGTTGCTTGGCATCGAACATATCGTGGGCACTGCGGGCAATGACACGATCCTGGCCAAGAATGACATTGCCCTGCCGGCCGATACCTATGGCTACATCAAGGGTGGTGCGGGCAATGACACCCTTGTGGGTGGCCGCTTTGTGGACGTGATCTATGGCGGCGACGGCGACGATGGGATGACGGACGGCGGCATTTCCATTCCCATCGGCGGCGGCAATGACCTTCTGGCCGGAGGGGCTGGCAATGACATCGCCTATGTGCAAACCGCCAGCACCGTGGTTCTGGAATTTGCGGGTCAAGGCCGCGACCTCGTGATCGCCAGCGTCTCCTACACCCTGGGCGCCCATGTCGAACAGCTGACTCTGCTGAACAATCCCGGCGCTTTTGCGGGCACGGGCAATGCGGGGGGCAACCAGGTCTTTGGCAATACCTATGCCAACACCCTCAGCGGCCTTGCAGGGTTCGACAGCCTGTATGGGCTGGAGGGCGCCGACACCCTGCGCGGCGGCTCCGAAGCGGACTACCTTTATGGCGGCGCCGAAGCCGACGCTCTTTATGGCGGGACCGAGAACGATGCGCTGCAAGGCGACGCCGGCGCCGATATCCTCGATGGCGGCGCAGGGCTCGATACCCTGACCGGCGGCAATGACAACGATACGCTCTATGGCCGCGCCGAGGATGACACCCTGTTCGGCGGCGGCGGCGACGACCGCCTGCACGGCGGCACCGGACGTGACCGCATGACCGGCGGCAAAGGCCTCGACACCTTCGTCTTTGCCACGGCGGATGAGGCCGGCATGAGCCTGCTGCGCGACATCCTGACCGACTTCACCCCCGGCGAAGACCGCCTGAACCTGTCCAAAATCGCCCCCGGCCAGGTCTTCATCGGCACCTCCGGCTTCACCAACACCCCCGGCGAAATCCGCTACGACGCCCTGCGCGGCATCCTGATCGGCGACCTGAACGGCGACCGCACGGCCGACTGGCAACTGCTGCTGCAAGACGCCCCGGCCCTGACGGCCGCGGATTTGATCCTGTAAACCGGGCAAACACACATGGCTTTCACTGTATACGACCTCGCCAAGTTGATAGCGTCCGGCACGACTTTCATCGTGGACAGCAACAGGCACTATGATTTGATCAAACTGACGGGTGATTACCCGCCGATTCCCGGTCTTCCCGGATCGGTCGCCGTTTCCCTGCGGGCGATGGATCCTGTCTATGGCATGACCACGCAGGTGACGGTCTTTACCGGCCCCACCACCCAGTTCACGTTGACCATCGTGGGCACGATCGAAAACGTCACGGGCAGTTTGGGGGCTGACGTCATCGACGGCAATGGGCAGCCCAATGACCTTTACGGCGAGGTTTACGACACCCCCGGTGGCGCGGACTCTCTCTACGGTAACGGCGGCGACGACGCACTTGTGGGCGCAGGCGGCTCCGACGCCCTGTGGGGCGGCGACGATCAAGACTGGATATGTGGCGACCAAAGCCAGTTCAGACCCGGACAAGTCCCTTTCATCATCGGCAACGACTCCCTTTATGGAGGCGAGGGGCGCGACAGATTGTTTGGAGGCGGCGGCATCAACCTGCTTGATGGCGGGGCTGGCGACGACATTGCCGATTACAGCGGGTTTTACGACGGTTCAGGCATCGCAAGCTATTCGCTCAACGGCAGCCTTGACACCGGCATCGTCACAGTGACCGAGGTCAACCATGCCACGGGCGACATGCGCGTGGTGGCAACTGACAGCTTGATCAATGTGGAAATCCTCGGGGGATCAAGCGGCAACGACGCCCTGTGGGCATCAAACAACCCTGACCTTTCGGCGGACTTCTCCCCCTCACTCCACGGCGCAGGCGGCAACGACAGCCTTCATGGCGGAACGCTTGCCGATGATCTGAACGGCGGCGAGGGGGATGACTGGCTGGATGACGGCGGGATCACACCCCTGTCCGCAGGCCGTCATGACCGTCTTTATGGTTCGACCGGCAATGACACTTTCGTTGTCCAGTTGGCAAGCACTGTGGTCTCAGACTCTCCCGACAACGGCCTAGACACGGTGCTGGCCAAAGTTTCCTTCACTTTGGTCGCGTATCTGGAAAACCTGACCCTTATGGCAGGCGCCACCAACGCCCTGATCGGCGTGGGCAACTCCGCACACAACGCCGTAACCGGCAATGAAAACGCCAACACCCTCAACGGTCGCGACGGTCGCGACACCCTTGAGGGCGCTGCCGGGTCCGACACCCTGCATGGCGGCAACGGCAATGACGTTCTGCAAGGCGGCACCGAGGGCGACAGCCTCCTGGGTGGCGCGCAAAACGACAGCCTCGATGGCGGCACCGGCGACGACCGCCTGGGCGGCGGTCAGGGCCGCGACACCCTGATGGGCGGCGACGGCAACGACAGCCTGTTCGGCCTCACCGACGACGACATCCTGTTTGGCGGTGCGGGCGATGACCGCCTGCAAGGCGGCACCGGGCGTGACATCCTGACGGGTGGCGCGGGCCGTGACATCTTTGTCTTCGCCTCGGCGGCCGAAGCAAACGACAGCATCACCGATTTCACCCAAGGCGAGGACCGTTTGAACCTCAGCCTGATGCCCACCCCCCAGCACTTCATCGGCACCGCGGCCTTCATCGGCACCGCGGGCGACATCCGTCAGGACGAAACCACCCACCTGCTGACCGGCGACACCAATGGCGACGGCCTCGCCGACTGGCAGATCGCCCTGACCACCGCCCTGACCGCCGCCGACCTGATCCTGTAACCCGGCCCTTGCCCCGCACCTTCATTCTGCTAGACAGTGCCGACCCAAAGTTCAGGCACATCCCATGACCGATGACGACGCGATCAAAAAGAAAAAGACCTCCCGCACCCAGACCTCGATGCTGGTCTGGGTTCTGATGGCCATGCTGATCACCGGTCTTGGCGGGTTTGGCGTCACGAACTTTGGCCGCTCGGCCACCGCCATCGGGTCCGTGGGTGAGCAGGAGATCGAGGCCAACACCTATGCCCGCGCCCTGACCAACCAGATCAACGCCCTGTCGCGCCAGTTCGGCCAACAGCTTTCCCTGCAAGATGCCAAGATTTTCGGCGTCGATGCCCAGGTCCTGAACGGCCTGATCGCCAATGCCGCCCTTGACAACGAGGCGCAGCGCCTTGGCCTGTCGGTCGGCGATGTCACCGTGGCCAACCGTGTGGCGGGCGACGAGGCGTTCAAGGATGTCACCGGCGCCTTCAACCCCACCACCTACCGCCAGACGCTGGAACAGGCCCGCCTGACCATCAAGGACTACGAATCCGGCCTGCGCGCCGACATCGCCCGCACCGTGCTGCAAGCGGCCATCGTCAGCGGCACCAAGGCCCCCGATGCGCTGACCGACACCCTGTTCGCCTATGCCGGCGAAACCCGCAGCTTCACCCTGCTGCCCGTGACCGAGGCGACCCTGCTCACCCCCTTGGCCCCCGCGACCGAGGCCGAGGTGCAGGCCTATTACGACGCCAACATCGCCACCTTCACCCGGCCCGAGGCCAAACGCCTGACCTATGCAGCCCTGCTGCCCGCCGATCTGGCCGCAGCCCAAACCATCGACGATCAGGCGCTGCAAGACCTCTATACCAGCCGCATCGACCAATATGTCGTGCCCGAAAAACGCCTGGTCGAACGCCTGGTCTACCCGTCCGAGGCCGAGGCCACCGCCGCCAAGGCCCGCCTTGATGCCGGGGAAACCTTTGAAACCCTGGTCGCCGAACGCGGTCTGGACCTGATCGACATCGACATGGGCGATGTCAGCCAGGCCGAACTGGGCGCCGCCGGGGATGCCGTCTTTGCCTTGACCGGCCCCGCCGTGGCTGGCCCCCTGCCCTCGGACCTCGGCCCCGCCCTGTTCCGCATGAACGCCATTCTGGCCGCCCAGAACACCACGCTGGACGATGTCCGCGCCGACCTGACGCTGGAACTGCAAACCGCCGCCGCCGTGTCGGCCATCGCCGATCAGGCCCAGGCGATCGACGACGCCCTGGCCGGTGGCGCCACGCTCGAGGATCTGGCGAAAGACTATGGCATGACCCTTGGCACCACCGACTATGTCACCGGTGCCACCGACAATGACGAAATCGCCCGCGACCGCGCCTTTGCCGCCGCCGCCGATGCCGTGCAGATCGGCGATTTTCCCGCCGCCCTGCCGCTGTCCGATGGCGGCATGGTCGCCCTGCGTCTGGACAGCATGGTGCCGCCAACCCCGGTTCCGCTGGACAAGATCCGCGATCAGGTCGCCGCCGCCCAGCGGGCCGAGGCTCTGACCCAGGCCTTGACCGCCCAGGCCGAAGCCACCGCCACCGCCATCGCCGCCGGCACCCCGCTCGAAGCGCAGGGCACCGTCACCGCGATCCCCGCCGTGACCCGCGACGCCACCCCCGACGGCGCCCCAGCCCCTGTGGTCGCCGCGGCCTTTGCCATGACGGCGGGCGAACTGCGCGTGATCAGCACGCCCGAATTCACCGGCCTGCTGCGGCTTGACACCATCACCCCCGCCGATCCCGTGGCCGCCAAAGCCGCCCGTGACGCGCAGGCTGTCCAGGCCGAACAGTCGATGGCCCAGGACATCTACGCGCTTTACACCGATGCCATGACCACCCAAGGCGGGCTGACCATCGACCAAAGCGTGATCAACGCCGTTCAGGCCCAGATGAACTGATGCCGCTGCAACCCGCCTTTGACGACTTCGCCCGCGCCTATGACCAGGGCCACAACGCCCTGGTCTACGCCCGCCTGGCCGCCGATCTGGACACGCCCGTCTCCCTGATGGCCAAACTGGGCGAGGCGCGGACCGACACCTTCATGCTGGAATCGGTGACAGGGGGCGAGGTGCGGGGCCGCTATTCCGTGGTCGGCATGAAACCTGACCTTGTGTGGACCTGCCACGGCACCACCAGCCGCATCAACCGTCAGGCCCGCTTTGACGCACAGGCCTTCACCGACCAACCCGGCGCGCCCTTGGATAACTTGCGCGCCCTCATCGCCGAAAGCCGGGTCGACCTGCCCGAAGGCCTGCCCGCCATCGCCTCTGGCCTCTTCGGTTATCTCGGCTACGACATGATCCGCCTTGTCGAACACCTGCCCCATGTGAACCCCGACCCCCTCGGCCTGCCCGATGCCGTGCTGCTGCGCCCGTCCGTCGTGGCCGTGCTGGACGGGGTCAAGGGCGAGGTGACGGTGGTCGCCCCCGCTTGGGGCCAGTCGGGTCTGTCGGCCCGCGCCGCCTATGCCCAGGCCGCCGAACGGGTGATGGACGCCCTCCGCGACCTCGACCGCTCGCCCCCCGCTCAACGCGACCTTGGCGACGCCGCCCCCGTGGGCGAGGCGCAGTCGAATTTCACCCATGACGGCTACAAGGCCGCTGTGGAAAAGGCCAAGGACTACATCCGCGCCGGTGACATCTTTCAGGTCGTCCCCTCGCAACGCTGGGCCCAGGATTTCACCCTCCCCCCCTTCGCCTTTTACCGCAGCCTCCGCCGCACCAACCCCTCGCCCTTCATGTTCTTCTTCAACTTCGGCCCCTTCCAGGTGATCGGCGCCTCGCCCGAAATCCTCGTGCGCCTGCGCGACGGCGAAGTCACCGTCCGCCCCATCGCCGGCACCCGCAAACGCGGCGCGACGCCGGAAGAGGACCGCGCCCTGGAAGCCGACCTGCTGGCCGACCAAAAGGAACTCGCCGAACACCTGATGCTCCTTGACCTCGGCCGCAACGACGTGGGCCGCGTGGCCAAGGTCGGCTCTGTCCACCCGACCGAGAAATTCATCGTCGAACGCTACAGCCACGTCATGCACATCGTCTCCAACGTCGTGGGCCAGATCGCCGACGGCGAAGACGCCCTGTCCGCCCTCCTCGCCGGCATGCCCGCCGGCACGGTCTCTGGTGCCCCCAAGGTCCGCGCCATGGAAATCATTGACGAGTTGGAACCAGAAAAGCGCGGCGTCTATGGCGGCGGCGTGGGCTATTTCGCCTCCAATGGCGAGATGGATTTCTGCATCGCCCTGCGGACCGCCGTGCTCAAGGACGAAAAACTGTATATTCAGGCCGGCGGCGGCGTGGTCTATGACAGCGACCCCGAAGCCGAGTATCAAGAAACCGTCAACAAATCCAAGGCCCTGCGCCGCGCCGCCGAAGACGCCGGGACCTTCGCCCGGCGCGGCAACTTCTGACCAGGATGGGCAAACCCCCTTTTCCCCAAGGGGGAAAAGGCGAACTGCCCATCCTACAAGGGGGTTAAATCTGGGTTAACGTTGCGCGACAAACCTCTGATCCGCATCGCTTTCCCAAGAATTTCACGCGCGAAACCCTACTTCAGAACCGCCGTCGCCGGGGCCAGCGTTACCGTCGCGGCCCGCCCCTCGACCGTCCACTCCAGGATTGCCGCCACTGTATCTGCCCGCGTGTCGCCGATCACCACCACCGCCCCCTCCTGCGCCGCCTTGAAGGCCGCCCGGTCCAGATAGCGCCGGATCGTCTGCTTGCTCTCGCCCTCGGCGTCCAAGCGGCGAAAGATCACCGCTGCCGGAACCCCCTCACGCCGCGCAATCTGATCGGCCGCGTTCAGCCCCCGGTCATAGGTCACCAACCCCCGCCCCTCACCTTTGATCACCGGCAGAACCAGCGTCGCCAGCGGCCGCTGATCCTGAAACCCGCCGATGTCCAGGTCGATCACCGCCACGCTTTCGGGCAGGATCCGGCTCAGCGTGGCAAAGGTCGTCTCCAGATCCACCGCCGTCGCCCCCTCGGGGATGCCATTGGCCAGCGTCAGCACCTCTTGCCCCGCCGCCCGATAGCTGGCCGAGGCGTCCCGTGCATCGGTCGCCAGCGGGTCCACCACAAAGCTGACCGGAAAGGGCAACCGCGCCAACTCCTGGCGCGCCATGCCCGCCGACCCCACATCATGCAGCAAGATCACGAACAGCGGCTTGCCCTCGGGGGTGAAATCGCGGGCAAAGCGGCGGACTGGGGGCGCATCTGCCAGAACCGGGGCCTCGGCAGCACCCACCTGCGGCAGGCCGTCCACCTTGACCCCCGGCACCGCCTTGTCCATCACGGTCGTCGGCAGCTTGTCCTCCAGCGGCTTGACGGCGGGCAGGGTCGGCTGGTCATCCTGCAACGTCGCCGCCGGACTGGGCGCCGGCGCCACCTCGGTTTGCGGCTCGGGCACGGGCTGCGGCAGGATCGCGGCAACCTCGGGGTCGGCCACCGGGGCAATCTGCGGCAGACGCGACGGTTCGGCCTGACCGGGGGGCTGGCCCGGCACCAGCAGCTGATCCATCGGCCCCTCGGGTTCTGGCGGTGCGGGCTCGGCGAGGGCCGGCGCCGGTTCCTCGGCAGGCACGGTCAGCGCCAGATCCAGGTCCGTCAGCGAGGGCGCCTGATCTGCCTCGGCAGGGGCATCCGGTGCGGGCAGGATCGCCGAGGCCGACGGGGCATCCGGGGCAATCGCGGCGGTTTGCGGCGGAACAGCCGCCACCTCAACCGCCTTGTCCGCCGCCACCTTCTCAGCCGCCTTTTCAGCCGCCTTTTCAGCCGCAGCCTTCTCCGCCGCCGCAGTCTCCTCCGCCGCAGCCCTCTCAGCCGCCACCTTCTCCGCTGCCGCCTGCTCAGCCGCCACCCGCTCCGCCGCCACCCGCTCCGCCGCCGCCTTCTCCGCCGCCGCAGTCTCCTCCGCCGCCGCCTTCTCCGCCGCCACCCGCTCCGCCGCCACGGCCCCCGCATCGACCTCGGCCACAGCCTCGCCCGCGACAGGAGCTGCCTCTGGACCCATCACAGGCGGCGCCAGCTGTGACACAACCGCCAACCCGCCCAGCGCCAAAACCCCGCCCCAGACCACGCCTGCCCCAAATCCTCGCGCCACTGCCGCCCCCGTTTGCCTGTTTGGCCCTTTGATCAGCGCCCATTGCACTTGACGCCCCAAGGCCTTCCTGACCATGTATAACGTGGACTTCAGCCCGCTTCACCCCCCTTCCTCAAAGGCACCGCCCCAAAGGCCACAATATGCTGCTCCTGATCGACAACTACGACAGCTTTACCTACAACCTTGTGCATTACCTGGGCGAACTTGGGGCCGATGTTCTGGTCAAACGCAATGACGCGCTGGATGTGCAGGCGGCCCTGGCGCTGCGCCCCTCGGCCATCGTGCTGTCACCAGGCCCCTGCGACCCCGATCAGGCCGGCATCTGCCTGCCCCTGACCCTGGCCGCAGCCGAGGCGAGCATCCCCCTCCTCGGCGTCTGCCTTGGCCATCAAACCATCGGCCAGGCCTTTGGCGGCCGCGTCGTGCGCTGCCACGAGATTGTCCACGGCAAGATGGGGGCCATGCATCACGCAGGCCAGGGCGTGTTTTCAGGCCTGCCCTCCCCCTTCAACGCCACCCGTTATCACAGCCTCGTCGTCGAACGCGCCACCCTGCCTCAGGCGCTAGAAGTGACCGCATGGCTTGCGGATGGCACCATCATGGGCCTGCGCCACCGCACAAAACCCATCGAGGGCGTGCAGTTTCACCCCGAATCCATCGCCTCCGAACACGGGCACCAGTTGCTGCAAAACTTCCTCACCCTTGCACAGGTGCCCGCATGAGCGACGTTCTGCGCCCCCTGATCGCCCTTGCCTGCGAACGCCCCCTGACACGGGCCGAGGCGGAAATCGCCTTTGAAACCCTGTTCGAAGGGGCCGCCACCCCGGCCCAGATGGGCGGCTTCCTGATGGCCCTGCGCACGCGGGGCGAGACGGTAGACGAATTCGCCGCCGCCGCCTTTGTGATGCGGTCGCGCTGTCTGGCCGTGCAGGCCCCTGCCGGGGCGATGGACATCGTCGGCACCGGGGGTGACGGCAAGGGCACGCTGAACATTTCCACCGCCACCGCCTTTGTCGTCGCCGGGGCTGGGGTGACGGTCGCCAAACACGGCAACCGCAACCTCAGTTCCAAATCCGGCGCCGCCGATGCGCTGACCGAGTTGGGCCTGAACGTGATGGTCGGCCCCGCCGTGGTGGAACGCTGTCTGGCGCAGGCCGGCATCGGTTTCATGATGGCCCCGATGCACCACCCCGCCATGCGCCATGTCGGCCCGATCCGGGCGGAACTGGGCACGCGGACGATCTTCAACATCCTTGGGCCGCTGACCAACCCCGCCGGGGTGAAACGCCAGCTGACCGGCGCGTTTTCCCCCCGCCTGATCCGCCCGATGGCCGAAACCCTGGCCGCGCTTGGCTCGGAAAAGGCCTGGCTCGTCCACGGCAGCGACGGCACGGACGAGCTGTCCATCGCCGGCCCCAGCGCCGTCGTCTCGCTCGACCACGGCGTCATCCGCGAATTCACCATCAGCCCCGACGATGCCGGCCTGCCCACCCATCCGTTCGAGGCGATCCTGGGCGGCACCCCTGCCGAAAACGCCACCGCCTTCCGCGCCCTGCTGGACGGGGCCCCCGGCGCCTACCGCGACGCCGTGCTGCTGAACGCCGCCGCCGCCCTTGTGGTGGCCGACCGCGCCACCTCCCTGCCCGAAGGCGTCACCCTGGCCCGCGCCGCCATTGATTCCGGTGCCGCCAAAGCCAAGATCACCGCCCTGCAAGCCCTGACGCACGCGTGAAATCAAAGGGCTGAAAGGGTTAAGGCCGCCCTAACGGACGACCCTAACCCACTGTATGACAACACTAATGCAAAATAACCACGCGTGAAACCTCACGCCACCGGCAACCGCGCCTCGACCATGCCCGCGTACCAGCTTGACCCGAACGGGATCACCGCATCGTCAAAGTTATAGGCCGGATGATGCACCATCGCCGTGTCGCCGTTGCCCACGAAAATATAGGCCCCCGGCCGCTCCAGCAGCATGAAACTGAAATCCTCGGCCCCCATCACGGGCGGAGTATCCTCGTTGACCTGACCCGACACCGACCGCGCCACCTCGGCGGCAAAGCGGGTGTTGTCGGGCGCGTTCATCGTGACGGGATAGCCGCGCTCATACTTGACCACCGCATGGCCGCCCAGGGTCCGCGCCGTGCCCTCGGCAATCTCATGCACCCGCCGCTCCACATAGTCCTGCACGGCGAAATCCATCGTCCGCACCGTGCCCTTCATCACCACCTGCTGCGGGATCACGTTATGCGCCGTCGAATCGGTTTCCACCGCACAGACCGACACCACCACCTGCTTCAGCGGGTCCACCCCCCGGCTGGCAATGGTCTGCAAGGCCACGATGATATGCGCCGCCAGAACCGTGGTGTCGATGCAGTCATGCGGCTTGGCCGCGTGCCCGCCCTTGCCGGTCACCGTGATCTCGATCGTATCCGCCGCCGCCATCATCGCACCAGGCCGGATCGCGAACTGCCCGACCGGAATCCCCGGCATGTTGTGCATCCCGTAAACCTCGGTGATGCCCCAGCGGTCCATCAACCCATCCGCACACATCTCACGCCCGCCGCCGCCCCCCTCTTCGGCGGGCTGGAAAATGCAGACGGCGGTCCCGTCAAAGTTCCGCGTCTCGGCCAGATACTTCGCCGCCCCCAGCAACATCGCCGTGTGGCCATCATGCCCGCAGGCATGCATCTTGCCGGGCACGGTGCTGGCATACTCGAGGCCCGTCTGCTCGATGATAGGCAGCGCGTCCATATCGGCGCGCAGGCCAATCACACGGCCCCCATCGCTGCGCCCCTTGATGACCGCAACCACCCCGGTCCGGCCAATCCCCTCCACCACCTCGTCACAGCCAAAACTGCGGCACAACTCGGCCACGCGGGCCGCGGTGCGGTGGACGTCAAACAGCAACTCCGGGTGACGGTGAAAATCCTGACGCCATTCGGCGATCTCGGGCAGCATGTCGGCGATACGGTTCTTGACGGCCATGATGGGTCTCCTTC
>CAMBWO010000046.1 GCA_945871285.1 Pseudorhodobacter antarcticus
GACATCGCCGCCCGGGGCGATGCCGCCGTGCGCGACCTGTCCGCCAAATTCGACCGTTACAGCCCGCCCGCCTTTCGCCTGACCCCCTCCGAAATCGACGCCGCGATGCAAAAGGTTGCCCCCCGCGACATGGAGGATATCCGGTTTGCCCAAACCCAGATCCGCCGCTTTGCCGAAGCGCAGCGCGCCTCGATGACGGACATCGAAATCGAAACCCTGCCGGGCGTCATCCTTGGCCACCGCAACATCCCGGTGCAATCGGTCGGCTGCTATGTCCCCGGCGGCAAGTTTCCCATGGTCGCAAGCGCCCATATGTCCGTCCTGACCGCCTCGGTCGCCGGTGTCCCCCGCATCATCGCCTCGGCTCCGCCGATGAACGGCGCGCCGCATCCGGCCATCGTCGCCGCCATGCAGATGGGCGGGGCGCATGAAATCTATGTGCTGGGCGGGATGCAGGCCGTCGGTGCCATGGCCATCGGCACCGAAACCATCAAGCCGGTGGACATGCTCGTCGGCCCCGGCAACGCCTATGTGGCCGAAGCCAAACGCCAGCTGTTCGGCCGCGTCGGCATCGACCTGTTCGCCGGTCCCACCGAAACCCTGCTGATCGTGGATGACACGGTGGACGCCGAACTGTGCGCGACCGATCTGCTGGGCCAGGCCGAACACGGCTACAACTCGCCCTCGATCCTGCTGACCACCAGCCGCAAGCTGGCCGAGGCGACCCTGATCGAGGTCGACCGCCTGCTGCAAATCCTGCCCACTGCCGCCACCGCTGGCGTCTCCTGGGCCGATTATGGCGAGGTGATCGTCTGCGACAGCCACGACGACATGCTGGCCGTCGCCAATGACATCGCCTCGGAACATGTGCAGGTGATGACCGACCGTGACGACTGGTATCTGGCGAACATGCATTCCTACGGTGCGCTGTTCCTTGGCCCCCGCACCAATGTCGCCAATGGCGACAAGGTCATCGGCACCAACCACACCCTGCCCACCCGCAAGGCGGGCCGCTACACGGGCGGCCTCTGGGTCGGCAAGTTCCTGAAAACCCACTCCTATCAGCGCATCCTGACGGATGAGGCCGCCGCGATGATCGGCGCCTATGGCTCGCGTCTCTGCCTGCTCGAAGGCTTCGTGGGCCATGCCGAACAGTGCAATGTCCGTGTCCGGCGCTATGGCGGCCAGAACGTGCCTTACGGTGCTGCCGCGGAATGACCCTGCCGCGCACCCCCTCGTTCCGCCTGGATGGCCGCCGCGCGCTCGTGACCGGGGCCTCCTCCGGCATCGGGGCCGCCGCCGCCGTCGCCCTGGCCGAACAGGGGGCCGAGGTCTGGCTCGCCGCCCGCCGCCTGCCCGAATTGCGGGCCCTTGTGGACGAGATGCGCGCCCAAGGCTTCGCCGCCCATGCCCTGCCGCTCGACATCACCGATGTCGAAACGACCGAGGCTTGCCTTGCCCTGCTGCCGGCCTTTGACATTCTGGTCAACTCGGCTGGTGGGGCCCGCCACAGCCCCGCCATTGACACCCAGCCGCAGGATTTCGACTTTGCCGTCAACCTGAACTTCCGTGCCGCCTATTTCCTGACCCGCGCCGTCGCCAAACGGCTGATCGCCGAGGGCAAACCCGGCTCGCTGGTCAACATCTCCAGCCAGATGGCCCATGTCGGCGGCATCGACCGCGCCGTTTATTCCGCCAGCAAACATGCGCTGGAAGGGATGACCAAATCCATGGCCATCGAATGGGGCCCGCACGGCATCCGCGTCAACACGCTTGCCCCCACCTTCATCCGCACCGCCATGACCGCCGCGACCTTTGCCAACCCCGAACGCGCCGCCTGGATCGCCTCCAAGATCAAGCTTGGCCGTGTGGGCGAGGTCGAGGATCTGATGGGTGCCGTCGCCTTCCTCGCCTCGGACGCGGCGGCGATGATCACCGGAACCTCTTTGCTGATTGATGGCGGCTGGACCGCCGACTGACCAAAAAAGGAAACACCATGACGCCTGCCGAAATGGAAACCCGCATCGTCCGCTATGGCGACCTGCGCCCCTGCAAGACCGCCTTCATCGACGCCCATACGCCGGGCAGCGACCGCAAGGAAAACTTCACCATCATCGGGGGCGGGGTCAGCGAAAGCCCCGACCAGCACGTCCACATCGTGGACACGCCCGGTTTCAACATCGGGGCCGCAGGCCAGCCGCCCGGCTGCCGCAACTCCTTGCACACCCACCGCACCGCCGAGGTTTTCTTTGTCCTGAAAGGCCGCTGGCGTTTCTTCTGGGGCCGCTACGGCACCGCAGGCGAGTTCATTGCCGAGGAAGGCGACATCTTCAACATCCCCACCGGCATCTTCCGCGCCTTTGAAAACGTCGGCACCGATTACGGGATGATCATGGCGATCCTGGGCGGTGACGATGCTGGCGGCGGCGTGGTCTGGGCGCCGCAAGTGATCACCGATGCCAAGAATTACGGTCTGGTCCTGGGCCGCAACGGCAAGCTTTATGACAGCAAGAAGGGCCAGCACCTGCCCGAGGGCGTGGTCCCCATGCCCCTGCTGACCGATGAGGAACTGAAAGCCTTCCCCGAACCCACCACGGCGGAGGTGATCCCCAACCACGTCGCCCGCTACTGGGACCTGATGGCGCTGTCCGACCGCCAACCCGCCAAGGTGATCGGCGCGCAGGGCAAACTGCGCGACCGTCCGGGGTTCGAGGTTGAATTCCTGTCGCGCAACTCGATCCCCGCCACCCCCTACACCCTGACCCGTCACGAAGTGCTGATGCCGATGCGCGGCTACTGGCGGCTGTCATGGTCGGATGGCTCGACCGTGCTGAACCCCGGCGACACCGCCGCCATTCCGCCCGGTCTGGAACACAGCCTCGCCCCCTCGATGACTGGTGAATCGTCGCTCTACCGCGTTGTCGCCACCGATGACCCGGCCGGACCCACCGGCCACCTGCTTTGACCCGCAGATCCTAGACCTTGGATTTCAATTGATAAAGTCGGCCTTGCACATGTGCAAGGCCGCATAGCCCGGAGACCTCGATGCCCCTCCTCTCCACCCATGTCGGCTCACTGCCCCGCCCGCAAGCCGTCGTCGATTTCCTGTTCGCCCGCGAAAAAGGCGAGCCTTTCGACCAGGCCGCCTTTGATGCCTGCATGACCGCCGCCGTGCTGGAAAACGTCCGCCGGCAAAAGGTGGCGGGGATCGACATCGTCTCGGATGGCGAGGCGTCCAAGATCAGCTACGCCACCTATGTCAAGGACCGCTACACCGGTTTTGGCGGCGACGGCCCGCGCAACGCGCCCGCCGATTTGAAACTGTTCCCCACCTTCCTCGACCGCCTCGCCCGCGAAGGCGGCACCCCGCAATACGCCCGCCCGCAATGCATCGGCCCCGTCGCCGCCAAGGACCAGTCCGACCTGCTGAAAGACATCGCCAACCTGAAATCCGCCATGACCACCCACGGTGTTCAGCGCGGCTTCATGAACGCGGCCTCGCCCGGCGTGATCAGCCTGTTCCTGCAAAACGCCCATTACCCGACCCGCGAAGCCTATCTGCAAGCCCTGGCCGACGCGATGCGCGACGAATACCGCACCATCCTGGACGCCGGTCTCGACCTGCAACTCGACTGCCCCGACCTTGCGCTGTCCCGCCACATGCTGTTCACCCACCTGACCGACGACGAATTTCTGAAAGTCGCCGCCACCCATGTCGAAGCCTTGGAACATGCCCTGCACGGCCTGCCCCGCGACCGCATCCGCCTGCACATCTGCTGGGGCAATTACGAGGGGCCCCATGTCTGCGACATCGACATGGCCCGCGTGTTCCCGCTGCTGATGAAGGTGCCCGCGACCTATATCCTGTTCGAAACCGCCAATCCCCGTCACGGCCATGAATGGACGGTGTTCCGCGACCGCGCCGCCGAAATCCCCGATGACAAGATCCTGATCCCGGGTGCCGTGGACACCACGACGAACTTCGTCGAACACCCCGACCTCGTCGCGCAGCGGCTGGAACGCTTTACCAACATCCTGGGCACCGACCGCGTGATTGCAGGCTCCGATTGCGGCTTTGGCACCTTTGCGGGTTTCGGCGCGGTGGACCCCGAAATCGCCTGGGCCAAGCTCGCGACCTTGTCTGAAGGCGCCCGTCGGGTGACATGACCCCGCTTGTCCTGATCCCCGGCATGATGTGCGACGCCCGGATGTGGGGTGGCCTGCCCGCCCTGCTGTTCCCGCGCGAGGTTGGCCACTTCCTTCCGACCGACCATGACAGCGTGCAGGCCCTGGCCGCGGCCCTGCTGGCCATTGCCCCGCCCCGCTTTGCCCTAGCCGGCCTGTCGATGGGCGGCATCGTCGCGATGGAGGTGATCCGCCAGGCCCCCACCCGCGTCGACCGGCTGGCCCTGCTCGACACCAACCCCCGCGCCGAACTGCCGCAGGTTCAGGCGAATCGCGCCCGGCAGATCGCCCGCGCCGCCTCCGACCTTGCCGGGGTCCTGCGGGATGAGATGAAGCCGAATTACCTCGCCCCCGGCCCCGGACGCCAACCCATTCTGGACCTCTGCATGGACATGGCGCTGACCCTGGGCCCCCAAGTCTTTGCCCGCCAGTCCCGCGCGCTCCGCGACCGCCCCGACCAATGCGCCACCCTCGCCGCCTATCGCGGCCCCGCGTTGGTTCTGATGGGCGAGGGCGACCAGCTTTGCCCCCGTGACCGCCACGACCAGATGCACGCCCTGATGCCGCAGTCGCGCCTTGTCCTCGTGCCAGGTGCTGCGCATCTTCCCACGCTTGAAAACCCCAACGCCACGGCTGCACATCTGCGGCATTGGCTTAACCAATGAGGCCCCGATGACCCAAGATTTGCATGCCAGATTCGCCGCCGGGCACAAGGCCGTCAATGGCTGGTGCGCGCTGCCCTCTGCCGTGACGGCCGAGATCATGGGCCGTCAGGGGTTTGACCTGATGACGGTCGATTTGCAGCACGGGCTGATCGACTATCAGATGGCCCTGACCATGTTGCAGGTTCTGCAAGGCCTGCCCGCCCCGGTGATGGTGCGGGTGCCATGGAACGAACCGGGCATCATCGCCAAATGTCTGGACGCAGGGTTTGAGGGGTTGATTTGCCCGATGGTGAACACCGCCGAGGATGCCCGCGCTCTGGTGCAGGCCACCCGGTATGCGCCTTTGGGCAGCCGCTCCTTCGGGCCGACGCGGGCCAATCTGGTGCATGGTGCGACCTATGTGAAGTCCGCCAACAGCCAGATCCTTGTCTTTGCGATGATCGAAACCCGGCAGGCGATGGCCAATCTTGATGCCATCCTGGCCGTCGAGGGCATCGACGGCGTTTACGTTGGCCCCTCGGATCTGGGGCTGTCACTGGGATATGAGCCCACCCTCGACCCCACCGCCCCCGAGGTGCTGGAGGCCATCGCCAGCATCGCCACCCGCACCAAGGCGGCCGGACGACTGGCCGGGGTTCATACCGGATCGGCCGCCATGATCCAGCGTGCCTTTGCCCAAGGCTATGATTTCGCCTCACTCCTGACGGACGCGCGGATCTTCGGCAATGCTGTTGCCAGCCAGTTGGCCGCTGTTCGTCAGGTCGCCGCCCCCGAGGTCAGGGGATATTGACCGGGCAGGGCGCTGCTGCGGAACCTTGTCGATAGTCTTGGTCGCACGCCCGAAAACCGTGCGATGCCTGTCGGCCGGGATAAGGACGCCCGCGCCATGATGGTTTAGACAAGAGACCTGCGGATTGACAAGATTGCTGTCCAGGGACTTTGAAACTGGCACAGGCTGGATTGCAGCTTGCGCCGCTGTCCAATTCAACATCGGCCTCGAGTCGAGGCTTGTCCGGCCATTTGTCCAAGGACCGGACATCGCCAAAGTCATTTGAATCCGATTTGCGACGGTTTCAAAGTGATGCTCTTGACGATAATCAATGCGCCGGGTTTGGCAGTGATGCCAGATTGCCGGATGAGTCTCGGTTTGGAGCAGGGCAACACCATGATTGGGGACAATTCAAAGACATGGGCCTTGGTGATCAATGATGCACGGTGTCGGATTTTACGTGGGTTTCCCACCCACAGCAACGACGCGCTTGCGGAATTGGTCATGCGGGCAGAATCGTACAAGTTGCGAGAAATCATGTCTGATAGGTCGGGGGGATCCTTTACCCCCAAAGGCGGCAGTCACCGATCGGCCATGGCCTATGGTGGCAATCCGATTGCTGATGACAAGCGGGAGTTCATCCTTCAGATCATAGCCCTTCTTGAAAGCCACCGCCGTGCGGGGGAAATCAGCAAATTGGCGGTGTTCGGCGAGACGGATATGCTGGGGCAACTGCGCCATTTGATGCCACAGACGTTGAGCGATCTGGTTATCCGCGAGGTGCCAAAGAACCTGCTGCACCTTTCGCCGCAAGAGCTTGCTGATGCTGTGTTGCACGGGTTGCAGGATCGCTCTGGCATTTCCTGATTGTTGGTTTGAAGGGACCCGGCTGTGCCGGAAAATGATACTTCAACCAACAGGCAAGACCATCACTGCGGTCAGATTTTATCCGAGCGCCGGTGCCGCTTTGACCGGCAGGGCGATCTGAGTAAAGCGATGGGCGGGTGGCTGTTATTGAAAGCCTGACAGACAAATCCGACCTGTATGATGTCATGGCTCGGAGCGATCTGCACATTCCAAAAGAAGTTTTCGAGAAAACCAGCATCCTGCCGGTCGAGCGCTGCGCCGCATTTGGGCTTTGATTTCCGCCAACGGGTGAATGGAAGGTCAATCTGAAGGGCGATCGTTCCGGTAACAATCGGAATTCGGCATTGTCGAAACGCCATTTCATAAAAAGGAGCGCCCCCTTTTGAGGGGCGCTCCGTCTTCTTCAGTCAGCCTTGTGGGCGTGTTTATTCGTTCACAAGGTTGACATACAGGACCCCGCCCGAAACCCAGACGTTGACGTCATCTTCGACGAACAGGTCAGCGATCTGCGCCTCGGAGGCGTTGATCGTGGTGTCGCCCACGCGGTCATGGTTCAGCGGGACAATGCAGATCGGAGGAACGATGAACTCTTCCTCGCAGTACACCTCGGCCTGATCGGGCTCGCAGACGATGGGGGTGATGCACTTGTCTTCGAAGCTGATGATCCCCTTGCCATCCCCGTCGATCCCGGGCTTGAGCAGGAACGCCAACAGTGCTGCGGGGTCGAAGAAGGGATCGGTCGGATCGATGCCTTCAAGCTCGCCCACCAATCCTTCGATCAGAACGCTGCCGCCCAGTGACGACGTGACCAGCACGTCCTGGTTGGCGTTGACGATGGAAGCCGACAGCGTCCCTTGGAAGACAGTGTGGAAAACCACCCGGTCCTCTTGGTCGGCATCGAAGTCCTTGATGATGTCGTTTCCGATCGACTGGATGCGCGGAACGGTCTGGCCGTTGCTGTCGCAGATTTCGTGGCCGAACACGAAATTGTCGCCGTCTGCGCCGCCATACAGCACGTCGTTGCCTTCGTCACCGATCAGGCAGTCGCCGTCCTTGCCACCGTAGAGGGTATCGTTGCCGGTACCACCCAGCAGCACGTCGCTGCCACCACCCGTTTGACCGAGGTCACCGCGCAGCACGTCGTTGTCGGCCCCGCCCATCAGGAAGTCGTTGCCGGAACCGCCGTCAAGCGAGTCCGCCCCGGTGCCGCCATCCAGTTTGTCCGCGCCGTCGTTGCCCAGCAGAAGGTCACGGTCAGCGCCGCCCGAAAGGCAATCGTCGCCATTGCCGCCGGACATCCTGTCGTTGCCTTCGTCCCCGGCCAGGGCATCGTTGCCTTCATCGCCGCAAAGCAGGTCATTGCCAGCATTGCCGCGGATGTCGTCGTCGCCGTCACCACCATAGGCGGCATCGTTGCCGTCGTTGCCCGCGATGGTATCGTTGCCGACTTGACCATAGAGAACGTCATCACCAGCGTCGCCGGTCACAACGTCATCGTCCTGACCAGCCCAGACGGTGTCGTTCCCTTCGCCGCCCGAGATCGCGTCGCTGGCTTCGTTGGTGGAGGCCCTGCCGTCGGCATTGTCGCCGAACATCAGGTCGTTGCCCGTGCCGCCCGACATGCAGTCTGCGTTGTCGTTGCCTTCCATGACGTCATCGCCGGTCCCGCCGAACAGATGGTCGTCATCCGCGCCGCCTTGCAGATTGTCGTTGCCTTCGCCGCCATAGAGGTCGTCTTCGCCACGCTGGCCAAGAACGGCGTCGTCGCCAAGGCCGGCATAGACGGTGTCGTTGCCGTCAAAGCCGCGAATCGTGTCTTCGTCCGACCCGCCGTAGACCAGGTCGTTCCCGGTACCGCCGTTGAGATAGTCGGCCCCGGCGTTCCCGGCGATGATGTCATCCCCGGCGGCGCCATAGACGGTGTCGTCGCCTGCGCCGGCGGTCATCATGTCATGACCCTCGCCGCCGTTCATGCTGTCGTCGCCAGCCTGGCCGGCCATGCAGTCGTTGCCGCCGCTGCCGTTGAGCGAGTCGTTGCCGGTCCCGCCGAGCACTTCGTCGTTCCCTTCGCCGCCGTTGGCCCAGTCGTCGCCCGAGCCGCCGATGACCAGATCGTCACCGTCGCCGCCGCTCAACTGGTCGTTGCCGTCGCCGCCGGCCAGCACGTCATTTCCAGCGCCGCCGGTCAGCTCGTCATGGCCGCCCGGGGCACCCAGCTCGTCACCAAGCAGGATGTCGTTGCCGACGCCACCGAACAGATAGTCGTTGCCGCCGTCGCCGCGCAGGAAATCATTGCCGCCATCACCCAGCAGCGCATTGGCATTGGCATTGCCCGCGATGTGGTCGTCGCCGCCAAGACCACGCCCCTTGTTCACACCAGGGTTGTCCTTGAGGTCACCGTTATCGGTTCCCGGGGTCCCGCCGAGCCATGCGGCGCCGGCAATTGCGGCCCACGCTTCGGCCTGAGTTTTCATGATTGTCATTGTGGTCTCCAACATTGATGCGTTCATGCACGCCGCAACCATCTTGAGTATATGGCCACGTCCATGTGAAATCCGGCTGAACGGTTCCGGATATACCGTATTGCATCATTTTCAGGTGCCGCCCTGATACTCCCATTTGGGAGGGTTCGTTAAAAAATCATTAAGAAACCTTCAACCCGCCTCACAATTTCCAAAAATTCCATTTCGCTCCCGCAGTCGCAGGCGAAAAGCACGCCACAATTGGTGACGTGCTGCGTCAAGTTGCACGCAGGTTTCGTGATTCATGCACGACTTAAAATCCCGAGGAAGCCAGTTTGGGCGGGATGAAAATCAAACTGTCATTCAAATACAAAGCCTCTGCCAAGCGGCAGGATAAAGTCAGGTCCTTTGCACATCAATTCCCATTGCGCATGGCGGTATCCATATAGCGTGTAAGGGGTCGGGTCAGATATTCCAGCGGCGTATATTCGCCGGTTCGCAAAAATGCATCGACGGGCATACCAGGCATGACAATCTGGTCCGCGTCCAGTTTGGCCAGTTCGGCGTCGGACAGTGTGATCTCGACCCGGTAGAATGGACCACCCGTGTCGGGATCGGCAAACGCGTCAGGCGAGACTTGCGTGACCTGGCCTGTCAGGTCTGGCGTCTGTCGCATGTCAAAGGAGGGGAAGCGGATGATGACCTCCTGGGCGACATGGACCGAACCCACATTGATCGGGCTGACGCGGCTTTCGATGACCAGCGGCCGGTCTTGGGGAATGATGAACAACAAGGGTTCGGCCGGGCGCACCACGGATTGTTCGCCCAGCAGTCGAACGTCATAGACGACGCCCGAAACGGGCGCGCGGATATCCATCCGCGCCAAGCGCGTCAAAACGGCATCAAGTTTTTCGGCAATCTCATGCTCGGACACCTGAAGATCGCGCAGGGTGGTGATCGCGTCTTCGCGGCGAGCGGAAAGCAGCTGGGCTATCTCGATCCTGATTGCTGCGATCTGTTCCAGGGCCTGAGCGCGTCGGGCGGACGTCTCGCCGGTCGCACCGGTCAGGCGCGCAGATTCCCGGCGCAGGGTCAGGACCCGGGTCATGGGCGTAAGTCCCTGTGCCTGAAGTTCTTCTTGCAGCGCAAGTTCCTGCTTGGCGAGCGTGATCTGGGTGCTGAGGGCGCCTTCAACAATGTCGATGCCCTCGATCTGTTTGTTCAGTTGCAGTTCCTGATTTTCCATCTGGCTGATCGACTGCGCAAAGCTGGCCAGCCGCGCCTCGAAAAGGGCTTCCTGACCCTCGACCAGTTCGGCAACCTGTGGGTCAGCCTTGGCTGCGCGCAGCAGCGCATCGTCGAACACGATTTGCGTTGCCCCGTCCCGTTCTGCCGACAGGCGCCCACGACGGGCGATCAATTCGTACAACTGGCTTTCAAGAATGCTGCGTTCCGAGTGCAGCAATGTGGGATCAAGCTTGACCAGGATGTCGTCCCGCTTGACCCGCTCGCCCTCCCGGACCAGGACTTCGGCGACCACGCCGCCATCCGGATGCTGGACCGCCTGCCGGTTGCGCTCGACGATCACGCGCCCCGAAGCCACGACGGCCCCGTCGATTCCGGCCTGCGTGCCCCAGATTCCAAAGCCGACGAACAAGAGCAGCACCGACAGGAAACCAATCAGAATCGGCACCTTGCGCGATGACAGGAAGGAAAGATCTGTTGATTCGGGTTTCATGCCAGGCCCTCTGCGTTCGTCTTGCGGATCACGCGGACATTTGCCAGCATGTCCGACATCACCTGTTGGCGCGGACCCCAGGCCTTGCGCTGACCATCCTCGAGCACCAGAAGCTTGTCACATTCCTGAATGGCCGAAGGGCGGTGGGCCATGATCAGGACAGCCTTGCCATCCGCCTTCATTGCGGCGACCGCCCGGTTCAGGGCCAGGGACCCCTCATTGTCCAGACTGGAATTGGGCTCGTCCAGCACCAGCAAAACCGGGTCGCCGTATAGGGCGCGCGCCAGACCGATGCGCTGGATTTGCCCGCCGGACAGCCGGGTGCCCGCGGCGTGCACCATGGTGTTGTAGCCATCCGGCAGTTGCAGGATCATGTCGTGGGCATCCGCCTTTTGGGCCGCCCTGATCACGCGGGCCGAATCGAAATCCTGGGCAAGGCGGGCGATGTTTTCGGCAATGGTCCCGTCGAACAAAGCCACCCGCTGTGGCAGATACCCGATGTACTCGGCAAGCTTTTCAGGGTGATATTGTTCAAGCGGCGCACCGTCCAGCGTGATCTTGCCCGAGGACGGGCCCCAGACGCCGGTGAGGCAGCGCGCCAGCGTTGACTTGCCAGCCCCGCTGGGGCCGATCACCCCGATTGCCTCGCCCGGGTTTATCGAAAAGCTCAGTTGCCGCAGTGTCGGCCGTGCGCCACCCGGCGGCACAACCGAAATTCCCTGCACCTCGACCCGCGCCTTGGGGTAGGGCAATTCAACCGTCTGGCGATCCGTCGGCACCTGCGAGAGAAGCTCGGCGATATGATCCCAGGCACGCATGGCGCGTTGCACCATCGGCCATTGCCCGATCAACACTTCGATCGGTTGAAGGGCGCGGCCCATCAGGATCGACGAGGCCATCATGACGCCGGGACCGATCTCTCCGCGCAAGACCAGCCAGGCCCCAAGGCACAGCATCGCCGATTGCAGGAATATCCGGAAGGTCCGCGAGATGGTTGTGTAGGCGCCCCCCGTGTCCGAGGATTTGACAGACAGGGCGAGGGCCTTTTGCCGCGACTTTGACCACTTCTCAAAGGCGTTGGTCTGCATGCCCAGACTGCGAATCGTTTCGGCCTCATCGCGCAACTGATCGGCGTAGCGATCAGAATGAAACCCGGACACAGCCGCCTTTACGCTGGAGGTGCGGGTTGATACCTGGTTAAGCAGGGCCGACAGGGCCAATATGATGCCCCCCGCGACGGCAAATGCGCCAATCCACGGATGAAAGAATCCCAAGCCGACAAGAAAGATTGGCACCCATGGCGCATCAAACAGCGCCGCAAAAATGGGAGAGGCATAAAACCGGTTGATCGCCTCAAGATCCTTTAATTGCTGACCCGCCCCGGTTTTTTCATCTATCAGCTCGCCCGAAACCGCCCGCTTGATCAATGCGCCAAAAACCCGGCGGTCAAGTCTGGCCTGAAACTCGGCCCCCATCCGGGTCAGCAGCCGGCCACGCGCCCAATCAAGCAGCCCCATGATCCCGAACATGAAGGCCATCACGAGTGCCAGGGCCAGCAGGGTCGACTCGGACCGTGCGGGAAGGACGCGGTCATAGGTCTGCAACATGAACAAGGGACCCGTCAGCATCAGGATATTCATGAACACGCTGAAGAATCCGACCGTGATGACCATGCCGCGCAGCGCGCTTCGCACATCGCGCAGTTCAGACCGTCCCGAAAATGTCGCATCGCTCATAGTCAAAGACCTTTCTGTGCCTTGGAAATACGTCCCAGCGCATGAACCCTGGCACGGTCGCGTAACCGCGGTGCCCCCTTGAGGCCCAAGCTGGGTCTTGTCGTCAGGAGTTCGTCCACCGATGAACGGTGGGCAAGCCGCGCCGGGCCATGCCGCTGTGGCTTTGCTGTGTGGTGCTTTGTCACGACTCGTTCGCTCCCCAACTCAGGACAGTGTGAGCAAGGGAGAGGGGGTGGCGCATTGACGGCGCGCATCGAAAGCAAAGGTTTTGATGAATCAGCATTTTCCCACAGCCAAAGACGGGAACCCGTCAAGAGGTCGCGACACACCGCTGCGGACCTCGGGCGGCGTATGAGCTGATTTGGCAGGACCGGGCGGATCGGCACGTCAACTCATCCGGCTTTCCAGGACACGCGGGGTTGCCCCGGACCGGCGTCGGGCAGATCCGGCGCGCAGGTCGGCGCGTGCGATGTTGATGCCGATCGGCAGGATTGACGCATAATAGTGGGACACCAGTTCGCTTTGCCGGTGCGTTCCGGTCTTGGCGAACACCTGCTTGAGATAGCCCCGCACGGTGCCAACCGACATTCCCGTCATTTCGGCAATCTCGGCGGGCGCCCGACCGTCCAGAACTTCGCGGGCGATCAGCCCTTCGGACCGCGTCAGCTGATGGAACCGGAAGAAATGTTCCCGCAAGGCGCGATGGTCGGTTTGGCGCAGTTCGAACAGGACAAGCGCCAGGGCCTGATCGCCCTTTTGCAGGGGCGCCACGGCCACCATCTGCATCCGTCCGGCCTCGGATGTGACCGAGGTGATGGAGGCCTGGCGCTTGTCCGAGGTTGCCTCGGCGATGGCCGCTTGAAGGGCCAGGCGTTCTGGCTCGGACTTGACCGACAAGCGCGCTCTGGACGTGATCCACACCGAGTCCCGCGTCCGGTGTTCGCCGCTTTGGTCGTGCAGGATGTTGCTGCGCGCATCGACGACGAACAGGCCGATCGACAGCAACCGCAGTGTCGCTTCGGCCAACCCTTCGGGCCATTTGGGTGCGACGCCGCCGCTGCGTGTCAGCGAATACTCGGTATGGATCAGGCCGAGGCCCAGCAAATCCTGCACATTGGCGGACTGGGCCGACGGGGGTTCGCCAAAGGCCACGACAGGGTAGAGCGCGTTCAAGGGGCGTCCGATACCCACGACAACGGTGTTCAAGCGAAGCCAGATCGGGTATTGGTCCGACCCGGCGTTCCCGCAAGTTGCGTCGCCTTGCTGGACAGATCCGGACTGGATGGTGGCAAAGGCCGACATCCGCATGATCAGGTGCCGTGTCAATTGTTTGGGGGCATCGACCCCGCAGTCGGGTTCCGAGGAAACGGTGATGGCCTGCAAGGTCTTCTGTTCGGCGCAAAAAAGGCCGCTGACGAGGCAGGGTATGTTGGCAAGCAGGCGCATCCTTTCCCAAAAATCATCGTTCATCTGTTGAGTGTTATTCAGATTTTCAAAATGTTCCATTCGTGTGCTCCTGTTGGGGCCCCATTCCTTAACGGGAAGCAGGCAAAATGCGTCGCAATCTCAAACTTCCTGGTGAGCTAATAGTCCCCTGACCGGGTGAATTTTTTTGTCTCGTGTGTCGATCCGCACCACCGACAGGAACCGGTGGTGTGAAGGCGGGTCTCAACCCGTGTTGTAGCTGCCTTATGTGACGATCACCTCCGATGTTTTTCGTCCCAGCCCGATGGCAACTGACCGCATCGGCGTTCCTGCAACATCGGATATCAACACCAGATTCGCATTGACGGCAGTCAATGCGGCCATGCTGCGAGGCATCGTCGGGCTGCGCAAACCAGCGCTATCCAAACTGCCTGGCCGGTATGGGAGCTGGCGCTGGGACGTTCAGCACTGCCTGCGCAGATGGAGGCTGACCTGTTGAGGACAAGCCGCCTTCGGTCTGTGCGAGACGGCAACGCGACCGGGGTGCGGTCAGCTTTTGGTCAAGCGGCCTGTCAATTCTCTTGATAGGTCAGATCATCGCCAGCGGCGTCCATCAGGGCCTCATCGTCGAGGATTCTGAAGGTGTAGGGATCCAGGATCTGCAAGACACCCCGGCGTTCAAGTTCGCGAAAAGCCCGGCTCAGGGTCTCGGGTCGGGCGCCCAGGTAGTGCGCCATGTCCTTGCGCGACAAGGTGACCCGGACCACGATATGACCGCCCACGCGTTTGTATTTTGATCGTCGGGCCAGAATGCTCAGGAAGGATGCCAGACGATTGACCGCCCTGCGACCGCTGATCAGCATCAGCCATTCCCGGGCCGCATCGACTTCATCCAGCAGGTGAACCAGAAACAGCCGCTCTGCTTCCGGGTTTTCGCGAAGCACGTCTTCCAGAAGCGACCGAGGGAAGGACAGGATTCGCGCCGCAGACAGGGCCTGGATCCGGTAGTTCGACGGGCCATCGAACGGACGACCGTACAGGTCGGTCGGGACAAGCAACCCGATGATATGCATCTTGCCGTCCTCAAGAAGCTGCACCATGCCCAGCATTCCGTCCAGGACATAGCCGACGGAGTCACTGCGCACGCCGCGTTCGACGACTGTTTGGCCCGCGACGATTTCCCTCAAGGTGCCTTCCGACAGAAGTCGTTCCGTGACCTGGGGAGGAAGGGCATCCATCAGCCTTTCCAATAAACCATTGCCATGCTTGACGGACTCTTTCAGAGCGCTCAGCGTCAAAATTGAACCTGGCATATCTAAAACCTCGCGTTATCGGGTGCAGTGCAAAGTCGACGGATCGCTGCCCTTGACCCAACGCCACCTATTGGAAAGTGACCAATGCAAATGGGTATGTCCTTGATAAAGATCAATGCCTCCCGCCCGGTGCGGTATCATGGTCACGTCATATGGTCCGTCCCTTCACCGCACAAACGGCCGTGCGCGGGCACTGATTCAGATGACAATCAAGCTGGCAATTTGGCGGCCTTGATCCGCATTACGAGTTTCCAGAGGAACTGAAGGTACAACACCTCAACTTAATGCGTCAAGCCGTCAATCAGGGGCGCGTGTCGGTCCGCAGTCAGCCCAGTTTGCAGGCAGGTGATGGGGCAAAGCAAGATGTCGCGTGGATCGGTCACCTGAAGCCGAAGTGTTGGCGGGTGCTTTGTGTCAGGATGGGTGGTTTGTTTGATCTGGAATAAAGTTCTGGGGATGGAGGCCAATACGGTGCGTTGTCAGACAGCGTCGCGGCCTCTTTCCGACGAGCGCGACTGGAACCATTGGCAGGCCTTGCACGCGCGCAAGTTTGGTTAAGGAAGGACTGGCCTTGATCCATCTTTGCCATTCAAAGCTGTGCCATGACGCTGCAAACCCGACTTGGGTCGATGACGCATTCTAAAAAACCGCGACTGAGAACACGGGTCGGGCCGTCAGGTCAATCTTCTGTCGCAAAGTCTGATGGTCCGGACTCGTCGCGCCACTCCAGGGTGTCGATCGCATCCTCGGGCAATTGACCCAATCTGGCGATCGCTTTCAGGTCCAGGATGCGAAAGTGAACCGGGTCGATGATCTTGATCCAGCCCAACCCCTCGATGCGGTGGGTGAAGCGGCTGACGGTTTCCGTGCTTGTGCTCAACAGATCGGCGACATCGCTGCGCGGCAGTTCCAGCGTCAGCACGGTGCTGCCATCCGATCCCCTGCGGCTGGGCATGTATTGGGTGGCCTGGGCAAAGAACGCGGCCAGCCGTTCTTCGGGGGTCAGGGCGCCAATGGACCAGATCAACCAGTGCATCCGGTCAAGTTGTTCCAGCTGCTGCCGATAGACCTTTCTTCGAAACTCACCGTCCGAGGCAAGGCGCTTGACGAACTGCTTCTTGTCCAGCACGCAAAGCACCACGTCCGAGGCGGCCTCGACCGTCAGTGCATCGGAGGTGGGCATGGCAAAGCCGGCCACTTCGCCCGGCCGCAGGATCATGATGACATGGCGGCGACCATCGCGGCCATATTGCACCACGCGCAGAAAGCCTGCCTTGAGCACCCAGAAGTTGCGATAGGCGCGACCGCATTCCAGCAGGATGTCATCCCGCTTCAGCCGGATCTGTTCGACCTTGTCGACGGCATCCTCGGATTCGACGGACCAAATGCAGCCGTAACCATCGCGTGGCCTCAGCGGACAAACGTCACAGGAGTGAGTGGCTGTCCTGCCATTCAGTATGTCAACCCGACTTCCCATTTCAAATACCCTTGGTCAAAAGCGGTAGATCTTGCCGCTTTGTTCCCTAACGCGCATGCGACTCTGAAAACACGACTTTGACCCAAATAGTGCTGGGCGTTCGGACATCTGACGAGATTGATTCGAGTTTATCATTGATCAATGTCAATCACGGCGACATTTGTGATATCTGCTCGACCAGTCCTCCAGCCGCCCCAACCCCAGTTCATCCATGCCGGGACAGGCCGGTGACCCGAGCAAACCTGACGGCGCCTGCGCGTTGCGTGGATGCACCCGCCCGAAAGTGCACGGCAGGTGCGCGCCCCCTGACTGGACCGGGGGCCAGCCCCCGGACCCCCGGGATATTTCTGCCAATATGAAAGGGTCAGTAGGTTGGGCGTTGGGCGGAGTGATCTGTGCTGCGTTCGAAGGCATGGGCGGCGGCGCAGATCAGGTCTTCGTCACCGATCGGGCCTGCGAGTTGCGCGCCGAGCGGCAGGCCATTGTCAAAGCCGATCGGGAAGGACAGGGCGGGTTGGCCCGTCAGGTTGAAGGGGATGGTGCGCATCGGGGTCCAGACGGCCTTTTCGCCATCAAAGGCGCTGAACGGCAGCGCGGGGGTCAGGGTGGTGGGGAGCAGGATCAGATCAAAGCCTGCCATGGCGGACTGCATGGCAGCGGTCAGACGGGTTTGAGCGTCGCGGGCGGCTGCCAGGTCCTGCGGCAGGATCGCTGCACCGAAGGCCAGGCATTGCAGGGTGGGGCGGCCGTAGCGGGGGGCGTGATCACGGATCAGGGCCTGGTGTTGGTCCAGCGCCTCGGCGTGAAGGATCACGGAGGCTGCGGCCTCATAGGTCGCGTAATCCGGCAGCGGGGCGAGGGTGATCCGGGCGCCAAGCAGGGAGAATTGCGCGGCGGCATCGTCCATGGCGCGGATCAAGGCGGGGGAGGCCTGAGGGTCGGACGCAAACCAGTCGCGGGCATAAAGGAGGCGCAGGTTCTGGGCACCACGCTGAAGCTGGCCCAAGGCGGGGCGCCAGATTTCGGGCGTTTCGGTTATTGCGTCGAGGGTCAGGGCGGCCTCTTCCACGGTGGCTGCGATGGGGCCGATATGGTCGAGTGACGGGGACAAGTGGAAGGCCCCGGCGCGTGAGGTGCGGCCGTAGCTGGGTTTCAAGCCGACTGCGCCGCAATAGGCGGCAGGGGCGCGGATCGAACCGCCAGTGTCTGTGCCGAGCGCCATGCGGGTGAGGCCACCGGCCACGGCGGCAGCGGAGCCCGAGGACGAGCCGCCTGTGATGTGGGCGCGGTTCCACGGGTTGCGGGCAGGCGGGTCCGGCAGGGTCAGGTCGGGGCCGACCATGGCGAATTCGTAGGTGGCGGTCTTGCCCAGCAGAACGGCCCCTTGGGCACGCAGGCGGGCGACGGCATCGGCATCCTGCGGTGCGATGCGGCCTGCGAGGACGGCGGAGCCTGAGGTGGCGGGAAGGCCCGCCGCGTCGATCAGGTCTTTGACAGCGAAGGGGATTCCGCAGAATTGGCCGGGGCTTTGGGCCAGCAGAGCGTCGGCGCGGTCGGCCTCGGCCAAGGCTTCGGGGTTGAGGGTGGTGAAGGCGCGCAGGGCCGGGCGCGCGGCGATGCGGTCCAGATGCGCCTGTGTCAGGGCGCGGGCGGACAGGCTGCCGGCGCGCAGGGCGGCGGCGGCCTCGGGGATGGACAAGTCGGCGGGGTTGGTCATTTGGGGGCCAGATAGGCGGTGACGCGGGCGACCTCGGCCCGCAGGTGCTGCGCCCCGGCCCAGGCGGCGGCGAAGGCGCGGGCGTCGAGGGTCAGGCCAAGGGCGGCGAGGCGGGCGCGAAAATCATCCTCGGTCATTTGGCACCAAAGCGGCGGGAGGAGCCTCGGATCACCAATTCGCCCTGTAGGACGACGCGGGTGACCTCGGGCAGGTCGGCGGCGATCCAGGTCAGCAGCATGGTGACAGTTTCCTGCACCATCAGATCGACCTTTTGGCGGTAGGTGGTCAGGTTATAGGCGGGCCAGGCGGCGGGGGGGACATCGTCAAAGCCGACGACCGAGACATCCTCGGGCACGCGAAGGCCGAGTTCAAAGCGCAGCACATCCATCGCGGCGAAGGCCATGTGGTCATTGGCGACGAACACGGCATCGGGGCGGCGCGAGGTGGCAAAAAGTTCGCGGGTGGCGGCGGCGGCGGTGCGGTAGTCAAAATTGCCCTCGGCGCGGGCGAACAGGTCTTGCCCCGCCTCGGCCAGACCGGCGCGAAAGCCTGCTTCGCGGTCCATCTGGGTGGAGGCGCCAGAGAAACCGGCGATATAGGCGATGCGGCTGTGGCCGGTGCCGACCAGAAAATCGGCCAGGGCGCGGCCCCCGGCGAAGTTGTCGGAGGTGACGGAGGACAGGTTCTTGTCCTCATGTGCGCGGTTGAACAGAACGACGGGGATGCCGGTGGCGGCGCAGCGGGCAGCGAGGTCGGACGACATGGAGACGGAGGCCATCACGATGCCATCGACCTGATAATCAAGAATTTCGCGGATGACCTGATCGACATTGACCGAGGCGACGGGGGCCAGAAAGATCAGGACGTGGTAGCCAACCTTTTGCAGTTCGACCGACAGGCGTTCGACCATTTCGGGATAAAAGTAGTTTTCAAGATAGGCGACGACGAGGCCAATTATCCGGCTTTTGCCGGATTTCAGCGACCGGGCCAGCACGTTGGGACGGTAGCCGAGTTGAGCGGCGGCGGCGCGGACTTTTTCGGCGGTTTTGGGGCTGACCGAGGAGCCGGGGGTGAAGACGCGGCTGACGGCGGACTGGCTGACGCCGGCGAGGGCCGCCACCTCGAGTGATGTGACTTTTTCAGCGGCCAATGCGTGTCCCCCCGGATTTGGGCGCACATTGCGATGAAAGGGGGGGCAAGGTCAAACCCGGGCGCCGGTTTCGGTATGAAAGAGGTGCAGCGCGGTGGGGGGGACGGCGATGTTGAGGGGGGCGCCGATCTCGATGCGGAAGTCCTTGGGGGCGCGGACGGCGACCAGGGCTTCGCCGAGGCGAACCGAAACGAGGGTGGCGTCGCCGAGGAGTTCCATCGAATAGACTGGGGCCGCTATTTCGGCTTGGGTTGGGGAGACGCGGGCATCCTCGGCCCGGAAGCCCAGGGTGACGGGGCCGCGGGCGGCGAGGTTGGGGATGGTGATGCCGGGGGCGGTGAAGGTGCCGTCGGTCACGGTGCCGGGGATCAGGTTCATCGCGGGCGAGCCGATGAAAGAGGCGACGAAGGCATTGGCGGGGTGGTCGTAGATGTCGGTGGGGGTGCCGACCTGTTGCACCACGCCGTGGTTCATGACGACGACGCGGTCGGCCAGAGTCATCGCCTCGATCTGGTCGTGGGTGACGTAGATGGTGGTGGTGCGCAGGGTGTGGTGCAGGTTCTTGATCTGGGCGCGGGTCGAGACGCGGAGTTTGGCGTCGAGGTTGGACAGGGGCTCGTCCATCAGAAAGGCGTTGGGTTCGCGCACGATGGCGCGGGCGAGGGCGACGCGCTGACGCTGACCGCCGGACAGGTTGGCGGGGCGGCGGTCAAGGAGCGGGCCGAGTTCGACCATCTGCGCCGCCTTCATCACGCGGGCGTCGTGCTGGTCGCGGGGGACACCCCTGACGCGCAGGGGGAAGCGGATGTTTTCGTAGACGGTCAGGTTGGGGTAAAGCCCGTAGGACTGGAACACCATCGAGATGTCGCGGTCCTTGGGTTCCAGCGTGTTGACCATGCGGTCACCGATCCAGATTTCGCCTTCGGTCAGGGATTCCAGCCCCGCGATCATGCGCATCGTGGTGGTCTTGCCGCAGCCCGAGGGGCCGAGCAGCACCAGAAACTCGGCATCCGCGATGTCGAGGCTGAAATTGGCCACACCGGTGACACCGGCCCAGCGTTTGGAGACATTGACGAGGCGGATTTCAGCCATGGGTTAGCCTTTCACAGCGCCGGCGGTCAGGCCGGAGACGATTTGCCGTTGGAAGAACAGCACGAGGATGAACAGGGGCACCGTGGCCGAGACGACGGCGGCGACAGCATACATCACCTTGCCCTCATCCTGGATCGAGCCGAGGAAGGAGCCGATCTTGGGGATCATGGTCTGGTTGTCCTGGGACAGGAGCATCGAGGTCACGGCGAAGTCGTTGTAGCCGAGCAGGAACGAAAAGAGGCCGGTGGTGATGACGCCGGGCCACATGACGGGCATGATGACCATGCGGAAGGCCTGGAACCGGGTGCAGCCGTCGACAAGGGCGCTTTCATCCAGGTCACGGGGGATGGACAGGAAGAAGCTGTGGAGCATCCACAGCGTGAAGGGCTGGTTGATCGCGACCAGCACGATGATGGTGGTGGGCAGGACGCCCCAGATGTTCAGTTGGAAGAAGGGCAGAAGGTAGCCTGACACCAGCGTGATATGCGGCATGGCGCGGAACAAGAGGGCGGCGATCAGGATCCAGAAGGCATAGCGGTGGCCGGACCGGGCGAGGGCATAGCCGCCGAGGGTGCCGACGAAGAGCGAGATGAAGGTCACCGACAGGGTGACGATCAGGGTGTTTATGACCGGGCGCCAGAACTCGTTCTGGATCCAGGCGCCTTCGTAGCCGCCAAGGGTAAAGGCGCTGCCCGTTTGCAGCTGGGTGCGGGTGCCTTCGATGGCGAACCACCAGGATTGGCGCGAGAAGAAGTCGGCCTCGACCTTGAAGCTGCCCCAGACCGTCCAGGCAAAGGGGAAGATCGCGGCGAGGAGCCAGATCGCCAGAAATCCGGTCGTCAGCAGGCGCAGGGTCAGGGGGCGGTTGTACATGTTACACGGCCTTCCGGTTGAAATCGCGCCAGGTGCGCACCAGCACGGGGGCCAGCAGGATCAGCACGCCAAGGATCGTCAGGACCGAGGTCGCTCCGGCCGAGCCGAATTGCTGGGCATCCTGGCTGACAAGGTCGTTGTAGACGAGCCAGGACAGCGAGGTGGCGTTCGCCTCGGCCGAAAAGCCGACGATGGGTTCAAAGACGCGGAAGTTGTCCATCAGCTGCACCAGCGCCACGAAGGTGGCGAGCGGCATCAGATGCGGGATGATCACGAAACGGATGGATTGCCAGCGGCTGGCGCCGTCGATGCGCGCGCTTTCCAGCGTGTCCTGCGGGACGGTTTGCAGACCGGCGTAGAACACGACAAAGGAGAAGGGGCCGTTGGTCCAGATGCCATAGTTCAGAAGGACGACCCAGGTCAGCACGGGCGAGGCGCGCAGCGACAGCGTGGGGTCGCCGGTCAGGGATTGCAGCGTGGCACCAAAGATGCCGGAGGGGTTGAACATCCAGGACAGGATCAGCGAGCCCACCAGCGGCGTGATGATCATCGGCAGGATCGAGACGAAGATCGCAGGCCCGCGCCAGAATTTCGG
>CAMBWO010000047.1 GCA_945871285.1 Pseudorhodobacter antarcticus
GAGGCCCACTTCAAGACCCTGAAATACCAGCCGGAGTTCCCAAAACGGTTCCAAACCATCGAAGAGGCCCGCGCGTTCTGCCGTCGCTTCTTCGCTTGGTATAACGAGGACCATCATCATGCAGGCATCGGCCTGATGACACCCAACCAGATCCACTTCGGACAGGCCGACGCAATCCACGCCGCGCGCCAGACCGCGCTCGACGCCGCGTTTCTCAGCACCCCAGAGAGATTCGTCCGCCAACACCCCAAACCACCCCAAATCCCGACTGCTGTCTGGATCAACCCGCCCAAGAAGACGGAGCCAGCCCAAGCCTAAACTCAAAAACCCGCTGTCTCAAAGTCGTTGACACGTTCCGGCCTTTGATATTGAGTCGCTTTTTCCAAGATCAGACTGCAAGTGGCTTCCGCTTGGATTCCCCGGTGAAAGTGCCTGTCGCTAGCGAAATGCCGCGCTGCGCCCCCCCCGCATACGAACTGGGCTGGGGAGGAACCATTGGGAGGGGGCTTTAGATATGCGCGAACGCTCACTTGATAGCCGCAATCGGCAATCGGAGTAAGGAACACAAGCAATCTGCAGTCACTCAACCACGGTCAGAGAAGGGGCTGTCGTAGTAGGTGCGTGGGGCAATCTGTTCGGGTTCGACCATCGTCAGAACCAGATCGTAGGGATCCTCTTCGATCATCCTGTAGGCTTCACGGATCAGCCCGTGCGCGTCCTGGCGCACCATGTGGACGGGAAACTGCAGATAGGCTGCAAAGGGGTCATAGTCATAGCAGCCAATGACCGAACTGCGAAACGCTTCAAGTGGCAAGCTGGACAGGTGACCCAGCACCCCCTCGAAAGCTGTCAGTGAGTTCACGAACATGCCGGAAGGCAAAGACCCCAACCGATCGCACAGCGCCGCAATCTCGCGCGTGGCGCTGCGTGGGGCATAGCCGCAGGCGATGATCTGCTCTGGCAGGACCGGCTGTCCGGCATTGGCCAGAACGTCACGGAATGCCGCGATCCTGCAGGCAGAAGCATAGTCGGTATCATCCCCGCCGATGAAGTAGATCCTGTCGCGCGGCGTCTGGCCCGAAATGGTGCGGTCCGCCAAAAGACGCTGCGTAAGGTCGTAGGCCCCCTTGTAGTTGTCCGACACCACCGAAGGCGCCCCGCGCCCCGGCAAGTCGACGAAAACATGCCGCAGGTCGGCGGCACGGCACATGGCGGTGACGGCTTCGGGGTCGGTAGCCCCGGCAATGAAAAGGTAGTCCACCGCATAGGAAATCAGCGTTTCGACGATGCGGCGTTCTTCTGTGGGATCGCGCATGGATGATGCGATGACCGGCACCTGTCCGCGGTCGCGCGCGAGGGCCTCAAAGCTTTGGGACATTGAAGAGAAAAACCGGTTGTCATGCAGCGGGATCACCATCCCAACCAGCCCGGACCGCGCCTTGCGCAAACCGCGCGCCTGCATGTTCGTGGAGTAGCCCTGTTCGGTGGCGATGCGGCGGATGGTTTCCACCGTGGCCTCGGCAATACGGCGTTTGCGCCAGTTTTCTCCCAAGGCAGCTGACACCGTTGACGGGGAAGCGCCAGACAGGCGGGCAATGTCGTAGATCGTGGATTTGCGGGTCGCGCGGGTCATACTTTCTCTTGCCTGAAGAATCTTCTTGACGACTCTAGCCCGCGCGATGCTGAATGCGCAACATCGATTGTGCAATGGATCGATTCTGGGAGGAGAGACCAGCACCCAAAGCACGCGGCAATGGCTCTTTGCCTCAGAAAACATCTGCACAATCGATGCAGCAAGTAGAATTCGGCCCTTCTGCGGGCCTTCAACGGGAGGAAGACCATGAAAAGAAGAACATTTGGCGCATTGATGGCCGGCGTTGCTTTTGCCGCCACCCTGGCGACCGGCGCTTTGGCGCAGGACAAGCACACCATGGGCATCGTTGTGAAGATCGGCGGCATTCCGTGGTTCAACGCCATGGAAATGGGGATCCTCGAAAAGGCTGGCGAACTTGGCATCGATGCCACGATGATCGGCCCGACCAGCGCCGACCCGGCACTTCAGGTGCGCGCCATCGAGGATCTGATCGCCAAGGGCGTTGACGTAATCGGCGTGGTGCCGAACGACGAAGCGGCGCTTGAGCCGGTTCTGGAAAAGGCCCGCGCCGCAGGCATCAAGGTTGTGGCGCATGAAGGCCCCGGCCTGAACAACGTTGACTGGGATTTCGAACTTGCCTCGGCACAGGGCTTTGGCGAAACCCATGCCGAACTGCTGGCGCAAAAGATGGGCGGCAAGGGCGAATACGCGATGTTCGTGGGCAGCCTGACCGTGCCGCTGCACAACGCCTGGGCCGATTTCGCCAATGCCTACATTGCCGCGAAATACCCGGACATGAAGCTGATCGGCGAACGCTATGGCGTGGCGGAATCGGTGGATGACAGCCGCAAGACTGCGCTTGATCTGTTGGCGGCCAACCCTAACCTGACCGGTTTCCTTGCTTTCGGCAGCCAGGGCCCGATCGGCATTGGCCGTGCGATCGAAGAGCGTCGCGCGATTGGCACCGTCTTTGTGCTGGGGCCGTTCTCGCCTGGCCAAGGTCGTGATCTGGTGAAATCGGGCGCCATCGCCGGCGGTTTCATGTGGAACCCGGCTGAAGCGGGCCGCGTGTTCGTGACCATGGGCAAGCTGCTGCTGGACGGCACCGAAATTGCTGACGGCACCGACATTCCGGGCCTTGGCGTGGTGTCTCCTGATGTTGCAGGCAAGGACATCATCACCAACAACTTGATCGCCATCAACGCCGAAACGGTGGATGGTCTGGCCGATCTGGGTCTTTAAGCGGGCCATTGGCCGGGGCGGTCTCCGCCCCGGCACAACAGATGATGGGAGACATCCATGAGCGAGTATCAAACGGCCCTGGCCGAACTGGGGACCGTGTTTGCCCGGCTGGACGACGCGCAGGTCAATGCGGTGATCGAGCGGCTGGCGCAGGCGCGGCGGATCGTGGTTTTTGGCGGCGGGCGCGAACGGTTGCAAATCATGGGCTTTGCGATGCGAATGTTCCACATGGGGCTTCAAGCCGCTGTGGAAGGCGACATGACCACCCCGGCCGTTGGCCCCGGCGACGTGTTTCTGATCACTTGCGGGCCGGGCTATATCTCGACCGCGCAGGCGCTGATGGCGGTGGCGAAAGACGCGGGGGCGGAGGTGGTCCTGATCACCGCGCAGCTTCAGGGGCGGCTGTCACCGCTGGCCGATCTGATCCTGCATCTGCCCGCGCAGACCATGGCCGACGATCAAGGATCGGCCAAATCTTCGGTGCTGCCGATGGGCAGCCTGTTCGAGGGTGCCTTGTTCGTGCTGTTCGAGGTGATGGTGCTGAAGCTGAAGGCGCGGCTGAACATCTCTGCCGATGACATGCGCGCGAACCACACCAATCTGGAATGACCCAATCTGGGATGACCATGACCGCCGAGGCCCGTTCCGAAACCCCCGACGCCCTGAGGCTGACGCACGTCACCAAGATTTTCGGCGGGGTGACGGCGTTGGACGACGTGGCCCTCTCGGTCGGTGCGGGCGAGGTGCATTGTCTGGCCGGTGAAAACGGCTCGGGCAAAAGCACCCTGATCAAGATCGTCACTGGGGTCTATCAGCCCGAATCGGGTGCCGGGATGCAGATCTTCGGGCAGGATTATCCCCAGATCACCCCGACGCAGGCCCGCATGGCCGGAATCGCGGTGATCTGGCAGGATCTGGCGCTGTTTGCCGAAATGACTGTCGCTGAAAACATCGCGTTTGAGACGTTGCTGGGCAATCGTCCGCGCCCGATGTCCTATGCCCGTCTGCGGGCGGATGCGCAGGCGGCGCTGGCGCAGCTGGACGTGGGCCTTGACCTTGACGCGCGGCTGGGCAGCCTGCCCATCGCGCAGCGCCAGATCGTGGCGATTGCCCGCGCTTTGGTTTCCGACGCGCGGCTGATCTTCATGGATGAACCCACGGCCAGCCTGACCCAATCGGAAACCGACGCGCTGTTGGCTGTGGTGCGCACCCTGTCGGCGCGCGGGGTGGCGGTCGTGTTTGTCAGCCACCGTCTGGCCGAGGTGCTGGAGATAGCCTCGCGCGTCACCGTTTTGCGCGACGGGCGGCTGGTGGGGGTTTACCCGACCGAAGGCATGACCCAAAGTCGGCTGACCGAGTTGATGACCGGCGCCTCCTTTGCGCAGGGCGTGATGGCCCGCGACACCGCCTCACAGCCCGAAGTGCTGCGCATTGATGGCCTTGGCCGTGCGGGCGACTATGCCGATATCTCATTGACCCTGCGTGCGGGCGAGGTGCTGGGCCTGACCGGGCTGATCGGCGCGGGCCGGACGGAACTGTGTCACACGCTTTTCGGCATGACCCGCGCCGACCGCGGCACCATCACCCTGAACGGGCGCGAATTGCGGATGAAGTCCAACCGCGATGCGGTGGCCGAAGGCATCGCCTATGTGTCCGAAGACCGGCTGGCGCTGGGCCTGATCCAGCCGCAATCGATTGCCGACAATGCCGTGCTGGCGGTGCTGAGAAAGATCACCGGCCGTGCAGGGTTGCTGTCGCAGCAAGGGAAGGACGACACCGTAAGCCACTGGATCACCGAATTGGCGGTCAAGATCGGCAAGCCATCGGATGCCGTTTCAACCCTGTCGGGGGGCAATCAGCAGCGGGTGGTTCTGGCGAAATGGCTGGCGACGGAACCGAAGGTGCTGATCCTTGACTGCCCGACCGTGGGTGTCGATGTGGGTGCGCGCGCGGGCATCTTCCGCATCGTGCGGACGTTGGCCGAAAAGGGCCTTGCGATCCTTCTGGTCAGCGACGAGGTGCCCGAAGTTTACATGAACGCCGACCGTGTGCTGCACATGGCGGGGGGTCACATCGTCGCGGAATGGGACCCGCGCCAGACCGGCCTGTCTGATATGGAGGCTGCCGTCTATGCATAGTTTCCTGCGCGCCTATCCCACGGAATCCAAATTGCTGGTGGTGCTGTTGGTGATCTGCACCGCGCTGTCACTGGCCTCGCCCGACTTCCTGACGCTGGTGAATTTCACCAGCCTTCTCAACAACAACGCCGTCAATGTGATCTGGGCGGTGGGGCTTTTGGTGGTGCTGATCGCGGGGGGGATCGATATTTCCTTCGCGGTGGCGGCCAGCGTGGTGCAATATCTTTGCGTCTATGCCTTTGCCGGTATCGGGGGCGGCAACTGGGCCTTCGGCTTCCTGTTCGCGGGCGGCTTCGGGCTGATGCTGGGCCTGATCAACGCCTTTCTGATCCACCAGTTCCGCATCATCTCGATCGTCGTCACCATATCGACCTTCAACGCGTTTTTCGGGTTGTTGATGTTCTTCTCCTCGGGCCGGTTTCTTTACAATCTGCCGTCTTGGTGGTCACAGCGCGTCATCTTGTGGGAATACCAGACCGCCAGCGGCACCTGGGCCGAGTTGATCTTGCCCGTCGCAGTGATGGCCAGCGCCATGCTGGCCACCTGGGTGCTGATCCGGCGCACCACGACCGGGCGGCAGCTTTATGCCTTTGGCGACAACCCCGAAGGCGCGCGGCGGGCGGGGATTTCTATCGGGCTGATGCAGGCGATTGCCTTTGGCTGGTGCGGGATGATGGCCGGGATCGGCGGGCTGATGCAGGCCCATATCACCAAGGAAGTCGTCCCCAACGCTCTGATCGGGCGCGAGTTGGAGGTGCTGGCCGCCGTCGTGCTGGGCGGTGCGCGGCTGGGCGGCGGGCGCGGGTCGGTGCTGGGCTGTTTCCTTGGCGTCTTGCTGGTGGCGATCACCCAGAACGGGCTGAACCTGCTGGGCGTGTCGCCCTATGCCTTCAAGATGGTGGTCGGCATCATCATTCTGCTGGCGATCTCCACCTCGAACCTTGACCCCGCCAAATGGTTCGAAACCCGCAAGGAGGGCCGCAAATGACCGCGCTATACCGCCGTGCCGTTGCCGCCTTCGGCCCCGAGGTGCCAGGCCTGCTGGGCTTTCTGGCGCTGGTGCTTCTGGTCTTCGGCTTGGCTGCTCCACGGTTCCTGACCGGGGCCAACTTTGGCTCTGTCGCCTTTCAGCTGCCGGAACTTGGCCTGCTGACGCTGGCCATGCTGATGCCGATTATCTCGGGCGGGTTCAATCTGGCGATCATCTATACGGCCAACATGGCGGGGCTGACGCTGGCCTATGTGCTGAACCAGTATGGCGGCGTGGACGCCGGTATCTGGCCCTTTATCCTTGGCACCGTGCTGGCTTTGGGGGTGGGGGCGCTGTCGGGCGCGGTAATGGGGGCCGTCATCGCCTATATCGGCGCGCATCCGATCCTTGTTTCGCTGGCGATGATGATCTTTCTGCGGGGCCTCGGCGAATTTCTGACCAAGGGCGGCGACATTTCCGGCTTTCCGCAGTGGATGGCGGTACTGGGGCATGGCACGGTCTGGGGCATTCCGGTGCCGCTGATCCTGTTTCTGGCCTGCGCCGTGGTGTGGCACATCATCCTGAACCGCACCCGGCATGGGTTTTCGGTGCGGATGGTGGGGTCAAACATCCGTGCCGCCGCCTATTCCGGCATCCATACCAAGCGCACGCTGGTGCTGATCTACACATTGTCGGGCGTGATGTGCGCGGTTGCGGGCATCCTGATGCTGTCGCGCTTCAACTCGGTACGCGTCGGCCATGGCGAGGCGTTGCTGCTGGTCACGGTTCTGGCCTGTTTTCTGGGCGGCGTCGATCCGTTCGGCGGCTTTGGCCGCGTACTGCCGGTCGTGATCGCCCTGATCGTGCTGCAAATTCTGTCATCGGGGCTCAACCTTCTGGGGGCCAACCAGCATCTTTCCACCGCCGTCTGGGGCCTGTTCCTTGTCGGCGTGATGATCCTGCGCTGGGGCGCAGGGCGGCTATCTGAACGAAAGAAAAGGAGTTGAGCATGGAAGGTTTTGGCGTTCACACTAGCATGTGGACCATGCATTGGGACCGGGCAGGGGCGGAAAGGACCATTCCCGCTGCGGCAGCCTACAAGATGGATTTCATCGAGATTGCGCTTTTGAACACCGCCATCGTCGATGCGCCGCACACCCGCGCGCTGCTGGAAAAGCACAACATGCGGGCGGTCTGCTCGCTGGGTCTGCCGCAGGAAAACTGGGCTTCGGTCAACCCCGACGGCGCCATCGAGCAGCTTTGCCGCAGCCTCGACAAGGCCGCCGAAATGGGGGCCGAGGCGTTGTCGGGCGTGACCTATGGCGGCATCGGTGAACGCACGGGACTGCCGCCCACGATGGCCGAATATGACAACATCGCCAAGGCGTTGACGGCAGCGGCCAAGCACGCGAAAAAGCTGGGGATCGCCTTCGGCATCGAGCCGGTGAACCGCTATGAAAACCACCTGATCAACACCGGCTGGCAGGCGAAATGGATGATTGAAAAGGTCGGCGCCGACAACATCTTCATTCACCTTGATACCTATCACATGAACATCGAGGAAAAGGGTGCTGGCAACGGCATTCTCGATGCGCGCGACCATCTGCGGTATATCCACTTGTCGGAATCTGACCGTGGCACGCCGGGCGAAGGCACCTGCGACTGGGATGAGGTCTACGCCACCCTGGCCGCCATCGGCTTCAAGGGCGGGCTGGCGATGGAAAGTTTCATCAACATGCCGCCCGAAGTGGGATACGGCCTTGCGGTCTGGCGTCCGGTCGCCGAGAATTTCGAGGCCGTGATGGACAAGGGCCTGCCCTTCCTGCGCAACAAAGCCAAGCAATACCGGCTGATCTGAGGGTGTGATGAGCGACGCGACGGTCGCGGTTCTGGATGTCGGCAAATCCAACGTGAAGCTGTCGGCCTGCACGGCCGACGGCCATGTCTGCGAGACGCTCAACCTGCCGAACGCCGTCCGCCCCGGTCCACCCTGGCGGCACCATGATCTTGCCGCGCAGAACATCTTTGTGTTGGAGGGACTGGCGACGCTGTTCCGCCGCCACCCGCTGGCGCAGTTCGTCGCCTCTGGCCACGGCTCGGGCGGAATGCTGGTGGGTGAGGATCCCGACGCCCACGGAACCGGCCTTGTGCTGCCGATGGTCGATTATGAACAGCCCTTGCCTGCGGGCCTCGACGCCGCCTAAAGCAGGCCGGCAGAATGAGGGTGAGCTGAGATGAGGCTAGCCTTGGAAGTGATGACTTGGCGCCACAACCAAGAGCAGCGGAAAACGCGCCTAACATCGTTGCAACGCGCCCGCGGTGCAAGACCGTGAGTGACGAAAAAATCAATTAGATGGTCAAAGCTTAAATCATGGGAGAAAGCTAGGTGGCAAATCAGGAAGGCTTCTTTGTTACCTCAGAGGAGGTAATCTCTTTTGTGAAAGCAATGATCAGTGAACCTTCCATTTCAAATTTGTTCTATAGGGTTGGAAAGGAAGGAGAATTCTTGCCGCAAGAGGCTGTAGTAATCTCCGGTTTTCTTGAAAAATGGCGAAGAGACAGAGCTGCGAAATCGCTGCCTCCCGACTACGGGTTTCTCAGTAGTGGTCTTGTTATAATGCGGATGATTGTAAGCGGCGAGGTCACTGGACCTGATGATCCAAGAGTTGCTGAGTTCCTTGGAAAAGTATTGAAAAAGGGGAGGTAGCGTTGTGGTCGATGCAATCATAGTTGATACGAAATCACTCATCATTCAATTCGACATTGGTGGTGCGGCCGCTTGGGATATCTACTTGTCGGATCAGACGCGAAAAGTCGTCATCCCTTCCACGAACCTGGACGAAATGACTTTTGGCGGCAGTTCGGTGGGCGCGGCTTTCCTAACATGGCGGGCTGCAAATAGTTCCAGAATCGTTGATCTCCAAGTATCCATTCAAGATGTGCGCGATTTCTATGGTAAGCCGGGTCTTGCTGTCGGAGCCGGGAATAATGCAGGCGACTTTGCAATTCGGTATATCTACGAACACCTCGGCAGCTACGCTGCGGAGCTTGGCGGCCTGACCACGCCGAGACTGGTGAGTGATGACTTCGCCTTCACCAACCAGATGGCGCACAATCCGCTTTACGTGGCGTCCAATCCCTTTGATGGTTCGTTTGGCTTTTTGATTGAGGAGCGAGCTTCCGGGAGATTGACTGAGGCAGAGTTCAGATCTTTGTATGTAGACCTAATTCAGCATTTGGAGACTTCGGCAGCTTCCGGGAATCCGCTGTACAATGATGATTGGCTGGAGAAGTACAAGTCGGTAAATTTCGAAACCTTGGCCGAGGTGCATGCCTCGATTGACACGTCGCACATGTCCGGAGCGAAGATCGCGCTGATCGCGCTGGGAGCAGAGGCTCTCAGACAGGCGGGTATCGTGGGTGATGTGATTTCATTTGCTGATGCGGTTGCAAGAGCCGACGAATTGGAACAGCAAGGAAGGCATGCAGAAGCGCAGCAGGTCTGGGCAGAATTCGCTGGTGATCTTGCCGGGGGCGCGCTTGGAGCGCTTTCTGGAACGGTTGTTGCCCTGTTGCTTATCCCTGAGGGTACCAGCAAGCTTGCCGCCGGTGCGGTTGCCCTGGTTGGAGCGATTATCGGCAGCGTTGCGGGGTCGACCATCGGTCAGCAGTTCGGTGACTTTCTCGCGGAGGAGATACAGCAAAGGATAGCTAATGGAGAGGCTGTCACCGTTGATGATGTCATGGCGCTATTTCAGAGCTTTGCCGCCGACAATGGCATCGACGCCTCCGGGTACATCTTATCTACTGGTGGAGGGCTGCAGTACTTTGATGACAACGAATGCTTTCTTGCCGGCTCGCCAATCGCCATGGCCGACGGCTCAACGAAGCCGATCGAATCCATCCTCCCCGGCGACTTCGTCCTGTCCTACGACGCCGGTGGTGCTCTCGTCCCTGGCCGCGTCACGCGCACCTTCCGCAACGAGGTTGCGCACCTCCTCGACGTGCACGGCCTGAAGGTTACGCCCGGCCATGCGACGCTCTGCGGCGACGGGATGTTCAAGGGCCGTCATGTCCCGATCATCGACATCCTTCTTTCCGACGGCCCGCTGGTGCAGGCGGACGGCACGCTGATCCGGATGGCGATCAACGCGCCGGTGGGTTCAGTTGCCGATGCCTTCGTGAAAGTCGCGGTCGCGCTGACGCCACCCTTCAGCGCCGCAACGCAACACGCACCTTGAAGGCCGCGTCCTGGTTCCTGCGTTTCGACATGTTCTGATCTCCTCGTCCTGGGGATCAGCAAACCTCAGATCGTAGCTTCCGTCACTGTCCGATTTTCGGGGGGTAGCTCAACCGCAGCCGGAACTGCGACTTACATCGCTGAAGCTGTGCCGGCCGTTGGTCGCATTTGCGGCGCCAATACTCAACATCGCTGCAAATGATGGCGGGTCTGCCTAATTCTGGCGCGTGGCATCTGACGTCACCGACCGGTTTGGGCTTGGCATGATCGCACATAATGATCCGTTCGACACGGCAATCGCACAGGGCAGCGAGGACCCAGACGGGCCAACGGTCGACCTGCTGGCCGGACCGAAGACAGGCGGCGAGGTGACGCTGCGGCGGTTGCGGATTTTCTGGGCAGTAGCGCATTCGGCCACACTGACTCGCGCGGCCAAGCTGTTGAACGTATCGCAGCCCACCTTGTCGCAACAGCTGAACGCGTTCGAGACGGCCATCGGCACGCCGCTTTTCGAACGGCGATCCAATCGGATGATCCTGACCGAAACCGGCGAGATGCTGCTGCGCAAGGCCGAGTCGGTGCTGCGGTCGGCGCAAGAGATGGAGGACAGCCTGCCCACCCCAGGCGGCCCCGCGCATCAGACGCTGCGGATTGCGGGGGTGGCATCGGTGATGCGGGTGATTTTGCCATTGGCGATCAAGGATCTGGCGGCCGAGGTGCCGACTGCCGAATTTGACATCCATGAAAGCGCCCCGGCCGAGATTGTTGACCTGCTCTATGCGCGCCGGGTCAATATCGGGTTGATGGCGGCCAATTCGGTGGCCGAGGTCAGCGCCGGATTTCAGCAGATCCCGGTCATGCTGGACCCGTTTGTGCTGGCGGTGCCCGACACGTTGGACTTGTCGCAGGTCAGCGACCCGACCCGCGATCTGGACGGCACGGCGCGGGCGCAGTTGAACAGCGTGATCCAGTTTGTCTTTGGCACCCAGCATTCCAGCCGGATTCAGGATTGGTTCGACGTGGCCTTGCCGGACAACAGGCTGGCGGCACGGGTGCGCAGTTTCGAACTGGCGCTGGATCTGGTTGCGACCGGTCTGGGCGTGTGCGTCGTGCCCGCGCTGACCGTTCTGGCAGGGTCCGAGGCGCGGCGCGGGGTGCGTCTGTATCAGATCAACTTTGCACCGCGCCGGATCGTGGCGATGGTGCCGTCGCAATGTGTCCGGCTGGCACCTTACGGATCGTTTCTGACGGCGTTGCAGACGGCAGGGCGGCAGATTGTCCTGCCCCCTGTCGCCGCGGTGCCGCCGTTTCTGGCTGGCATCGGCGCGCGGATGGCCGTCACCCGTGATGCCGCAGCGCGGCAATAGAGATATGCTATGACAAGGATAGATAGAGCGGGCGCGCAACCCCGGCTAGTCTGGTTTTTGCAACGGATCGTCCGTGTGCGGCGTGACGCCATCCGGCGTTTGTTACATTCTCTTGGAGGAGATCATCATGGCTTGGAAGACACCGAAGATCGCAGAAGTCGCCGTCGGCATGGAAATCAACATGTACGCCTGCGCAAAGCAGAAGTAAGACCAATCCCTGCTGCGGATCAAAGGAGGCGTCCATGTTGAAGGTCGTCGTCTTGGGGTCCGCGGCAGGTGGCGGGGTTCCGCAATGGAACTGCAATTGTGACGTGTGTCGCGCGGCGTGGGATGACCCTGCGCTGCGATATACCCAAGTGTCGGCGGCGGTCAGCGCCGATGGTGGGCGGCATTGGTTCTTGATTAACGCCTCGCCCGATATTCGCCAGCAGATTTTGGACACGCCTGCGCTGCACCCGGCCAAGGGGCAGTTGCGCCACAGTCCGATTGCCGGGGTGATCCTGACCAATGGCGAGATTGATGCGATTGCGGGCCTTTTGTCGCTGCGCGAAAGCAGCCCTTTCGCGCTGCATGCCCATCCAAGGGTGCTGGGCACGCTGGCCGGCAATTCGGTGTTCGATGTGCTGAACCGTGACTTGGTGCTGCGTGTGCCGATGGCGCTGGACGAGCCGTTCGAGCCCAGTTTGCCCGATGGCAGCCCGTCTGGCCTGATGGTGACGGCGTTTGCCGTGCCGGGCAAGCCTGCATGGTATATCGAGGAGGCGGGGGCCGACCCCGGCGATACGATTGGCCTGAAGTTGCAGGGCAAGGGCGGGGCGGTTTTCTTTATCGCCGCCTGTGCCGAGGTGACGCCCGACCTTGCCGACCGTCTGCGCGGCGCGGCGCTGGTGCTGTTTGATGGCACGCTGTGGCAGGATGATGAGATGATCCGCGCCGGGCTGGGCCTAAAGACCGGGCAGCGCATGGGCCATTTGTCGATGACCGACACGATGCCATTGCTGGACGGTCTGGACATTGGCCGGCGGGTTTTCGTCCATATCAACAACACCAACCCCGCCCTGTTGCCCGGCACCCCCGAGCGTCGGGCGGTCGAGGCGGCGGGCTGGCGCATCCCCCAAGCCGGAGAGGAGTTCCTACTGTGACCATCCACCAAACCGACCCGCTGATGTCCGAACCCCTGACCAGCGCCGAGGCTATGGAGCGTCGGCTTCGCCACATCGGGGCGACCCGCTATCATTCGTTGCACCCGTTTCATCACATGCTGCACGGCGGCAAGTTGACCCGCGGGCAGGTGCAGGCCTGGGCGCTGAACCGCTATTATTATCAAAGCTCGATCCCGATCAAGGATGCGGTGGTTTTGTCGCGGTTTCGCGACCGGGATACAAGGCTGGAATGGCGCCACCGGATCGAGGACCATGATGGGGCGATTGGCGGCGAAGGCGGGATTGAACGCTGGTTGCAGTTGACCGATGGCTTGGGGCTGGACCGGGCCTATGTGGAATCCGCCGTGGGGATATTGCCGGCGACGCGGTTCGCCGTGGATGCCTATGTCAATTTCGTGGGCGTGAAATCGCCGCTCGAGGCGATTGCCTCGTCGCTGACCGAGCTGTTTGCGCCGAACCTGCATGAGGCGCGGATTGCCGGGATGTTGCAGCACTACGATTTCATCAACCCCAGCGTGATGACTTATTTCCAGCGCCGGTTGGAACAGGCCCCGCGCGATGCGGGGTTCGCACTGGCCTATGTGCGCGACCATGCCACCACACCTGAACAGCGGCAATTGGTCTGCGATGCGCTGACGTTCAAGACCCAGGTGCTGTGGGTGCAACTGGACGCGCTGTATCACGCCTATGTCACAGGGTTCCCGCCACCGGGAGTGTTCCTGCCAGAGGTCGCATGATGGACCAGTCACCCCGCCGCGCAAGGCCGATTCTGGAACCCGCCAGCCGCCCGATCTTGCCCCGCCACGTGCGGTTGCAGTTCGACAAGACGCGCGAGCGTTGGGTCATTCTGGCACCCGAGCGGGTTCTCGTGCCGGACGAGATTTCGGTCGAGGTTCTGCAACTGTGCGACGGGGTGCGCTCGATCGATGCTGTAGTGGCCGTGCTGGCCGCAAAATTCGTGGCGGACCCGGAGTTGATTCTGACTGACTGTCTGGCGCTGCTGCAAGATCTGGCTGACAAAGGTTATCTGCTAACCGTATCGGAGACATCATGACCGACCAGACCCCGCCCGTTGCCGATTTTCAACTGGTCACCCGACCGGGCGAAGATCAGCGCACGGAATATGGCATCCCGCTGGCGGTGCTGGCCGAACTGACCCACCGTTGCCCGCTGCAATGCCCCTATTGTTCCAACCCGCTGGAGTTGGAGGCGGCCAGCAAAGAGCTGACCACCGCGGAATGGTTCAAGATCATGGACGAGTTGGCCGAGATTGGCGTGCTGCAAATCCACTTTTCGGGCGGTGAGCCGTCGGTGCGGAAGGATCTGGTCGATCTGGTGCGTCATGCGACCAAGGTGGGGCTGTATTCCAACCTGATCACCTCGGCTGTCATGCTGACCCGTGCACGGATGCAGGAACTGGCCGATGCGGGTCTGTGCCATGTGCAAATCTCGGTTCAGGGGGCCGAGGCGGCGCTGGCGGACCGGGTTGGCGGGTTCAAGAACGGCCATGTCAAAAAGCTGGAGGCGGCGCGGTGGACCCGTGAGGTCGGGTTGCCCCTGACCATCAACGCCGTGATGCACCGCCAGAACCTGCACCAGTTGCCGCAGATCATCGACATGGCGGTGGCACTGGACGCGGATCGGCTGGAGGTGGCGAATGTGCAGTACTACGGCTGGGCGTTGAAAAACCGCGACGCACTGATCCCCAGTTTCGCCCAGGTCGAGGAGACGAACCGCATCGTGGCCGAGGCGCAGGACCGGTTGGCCGGGGTGCTGGATATCGACTATGTCGTGCCCGACTACTATGCCCAGCGGCCCAAGCAATGCATGGGGGGCTGGGGCCGGCAGTTCTTCAACATCTCGCCCGCGGGCAAGGTTTTGCCGTGCCATGCGGCCGAGTCCATCACCGGGATGGAGTTCGATTCGGTGCGCGGCAACAAGTCGATCCGCTGGATCTGGGACAATTCCGAAGCCTTCAACAAGTATCGCGGCACGGGGTGGATGCCCGAACCGTGCAAATCCTGCGAGTTCAAGGAGATCGACTTTGGCGGATGCCGCTGTCAGGCCTTTGCGCTGACCGGATCGGCAGGCAACACCGACCCCGCTTGCGTCAAATCAGACCTGCACGCGGCCATCTTTCAACAGGCGGCAACCGAGGCGGCCGAGGAACAGGACCGCTTCACCTATCGCAACTTTTCCGGCGGCGCGTTGGAGGCCGAGGAGCTGTGAGCGCGGAGGGCGCGGGCAGGGACACCGGGTTTCATGTGGATGTGGGCGACGGCCACCAGCTGTGGGTGGATGTGGCGGGGGCCGAGGGCGGCCTGCCGGCGGTGTTTCTGCATGGCGGGCCCGGAGGTGGGTTTCAGCCGGGGAACATGGCGCTGTTTGATCCGGCCCGTTACCGCACGGTGTTCTTTGATCAGCGCGGGGCAGGGCGCAGCACGCCGCGTGGCGGCTTGCGGGCCAACACCACCGCCCATCTGATTGCCGATATGGAACGGCTGCGCGTCCATTTCGGGATCGAGAAATGGCTGGTCGTGGGCGGGTCCTGGGGGGCGACGCTGGCGCTGGCCTATGCGCTGGCCCATCCTGACCGGGTGTCAGGGCTGGTGCTGCGTGCGGTGTTTCTGGGGACGCGGGCCGAACTGGATTGGGCCTTTGGCGCAGGGCTGCGCACCTTTTATCCCGGTCTGTATCAGGATTTTCTGAATGTCCTGCCCGAGGACGAACGTGCCGACCCGCTGCCCAATTACTACCGCCGCATACTGGACCCCGACCCGGCCGTGCATATGCCAGCCGCACTGGGGTGGCACGACACCGAACGCGTCCTGTCCGAAATTGCACCGGCGGTGACGCGGCTGGCCGCCGGGGTCAACGGGCCACGTCCCAATTCGCCGTTTGTCGAGGCGCATTACTTCAGCCACGGCTGTTTTCTGGCGACGGCGCTGATGGACAGCGCGGCGCGCTTGCGGGGGATTCCGGGGGTGATCGTGCAAGGGCCGTATGATCTGCTGTGCCCGCCCGCGACCAGCCACGCCCTGGCCGAACGCTGGGGCACGGTGCGGGTCGTGGTGGCGCCGGTGTCGGGTCACAGCCTGTCGCACCCCGAGGTTTTCGCCGCCGTCAAGGCGGCGATTGCGGCGTTTGACGGCGCGGGCTTTGCCCCTGCCGCGCATGAGCCGGCATAACGAAAACCTTTCCCGGACATAGCCCCCACCATTGCCGCTTTCTGGCAAAGTGAACCGAAGCCAAAAACAGTGAGGATAGCGATGACGCCTGCATTGAAACGAATCGGCGGTCTAGGTTTGATCGGATTGATGTTGGCCAGCGGTGCCACTGCCCAGACCGCGACCGAGGTTTGGCGCACAACGGGCTTTGCCAGCCCCGAATCGGTGGAGTGGGATGCCGCGACAGGCGTGCTCTATGTGTCCAACATGGGCGCCGATCCGATGGCCAAGGATGGTGACGGTTATATCGGGACCTTGGGCACGGATGGGGTGATCCAGACTGACAAATGGGTCACCGGGCTGGACGCGCCCAAGGGCATGGCGATTGTGGCGGGCAAGCTTTATACCGCCGACATCGACCAGTTGATCGAGATCGACATTGCCACGGCGGCGATCTCAAACCGCTTTCCCGCAGCGGGATCCGTGCTGCTGAACGACGTGATCGCCGCCCCCGATGGCCGGATTTTCGTGTCCGACACCTTTGGCAATTCGGTCTGGGTGCTGGAAGCTGGGGCCATGGCGATTTTTGCGCAGGACCCGGCGTTGATGGGGGCGAACGGGCTGACGATTGCGGGAAATGCACTGATCGTGGCCAATCTGGGCGATATCAGTCAAGGTTTTGAAAAGATCAAACCGGGCTTCGTCGTGTCGGTCGATCTGACCAGCAAGGCGATCACCCCCTATGGCAGCGCCGATCCGTCGGGCGTTCTGGACGGGGTCGAGCCGGATGGGATGGGCGGCATGATGATCACCGACAACATGGGGGGGCGGCTGTTGCAGCAGGCGCCGGGTGGTGCCTCTGCCGAGGTGGGCAAGCTCGAACCGGGCGCCGCCGATCTGGAGTTCATTGCGGATCAGGGTCTGGTTGTGGTGCCGCTGACGCCAGTCAACACGGTGATCGGCATGACATGGGCGAAATGACCTGAGGTGTTCAACGCAACACCCCGGAATGGGTTGCATAGGGAAAACAAATGCATCCCATAAGTGAAATGTCGGTGTTGCCTGCCCGATTGTTCTGACATGATCTGCAAACAAACCGGCAAATCCGGTCTGGTTCACTGTGGGGCAGGTCAAGCGCAGGCAACAGAAGTTGGCCATGGACATAACATTCAAGCAGCTGGAGATCTTTCGTTGGGTCGTTGTCGCAGGGTCCATTACCAAGGCATCGCACCGGATCGGTCTGTCGCAGCCCTCCATCTCGCAACAGCTGGCCAAGCTGGAGGAAACGCTGGACGTGCAGCTGATCGTCCGCAACCGGACCGGTCTGGTGTCCATGACCCCGGCAGGCGAATACTGGTTCAAGTCCAGCGAGGATATTCTGGGCCGCATGTCTGCCGCGATCAGCGAGCATGAAAAGAGGTTTCGACACGCCTCGGTCGTGCTGCGGCTTGGCGCCACGCCGGTTCTGCGCGGGACCTTCACGGCAGCTGCGGCCCGCATCGCCCAATCGGCCCCCGGTTTTGTCAAATTCGAACTGGTCTATGACCTGAACTCTTCGGCGCTGGTTGAACAGTTGCGGATGCATCAGATCAACTTTGCCGTGGTGGCCGAACAGGCCATTCTGAATGATCAGCTGTCCTTCGCCGTGTCGCGCCTGTTCGAGGACAAGATGGCGTGGGCCGTGCCTGCCAGTGTGTCAAACGCCGACATTCGTGCGGCGCTGAACGCGGGCCTGGGGGCCGCCAAGATCAATCCGATCCTGACCAATTATATCGAGATCGAGGCGACGGTGCCGACTCGCCCCTCCTCTGATGACTGGTATCGCAACTACTTGCCGCAGGCGACGGCAACCTTCACCGCCCCGACCTTTGCCTCGTCGATCGAGCTGGTGGCGGGCGGGCTGGGGACCTGTCATGTGCCCTTCTCGCTGTTGCCGAACCTGAACCAGTCGATCCTGGAAGAGGTCAAGCTGTTCCGGATCAACGGGATGAACCGGAACGTGGTCTTGGCCATGCGCAAGCATCTTATGACCCACGCGGCCTATTCCCATATCTTCAACGAACTGACCGCCTATTGCCGGAACGAATATCTGCGGGCGATGCGGGCAGACGAAATCCCCAGCTTCGACGACCTGTTGCAGCCGCCGGCAGAACAGGTCCTGTGGTCCGCGGCCGAGTGAGCGGGTGTTTGACTGGTCAAGGCCAATGACAAGTATAGGAAAATCCATCGCGTTTTGGTGCCAACATGTCCATCGGTTTGAAATTCAGGAAAGTGCAGGAGAAACATGATGCGGACTGATGAGGTAGGAATTGCTCGTGGTGGTGCGGGCGTGTGGTTGTTCCGTGTCCTGCTCGTGGCCGCCGCAGCTCTAATGGTTTATTCGTGGTTCGCGCCATGGTGGGGTGCCACCGTTGCCGTCCTGAAGGGCGAAGACCACCTTTTGTTGCGGCCTTGGGGCGTTGAAGCGGTGTCCCAAGTCCGGGCCAATATAGATGAAACCATGTTCTCCATGCCTTATCCGTCGCTCTTTGCCGGTTTCATGTGGGTCTATCTGGCGGTTTGCATGCTGGCCCTTGTGACCAGCCTTTTCGTGCAAAAGCAGGTCTCGTTTGGCCGGTTCAAGTTGCCGCTGGCGGTGGTCCTGATCCTGCTGGTGGGCTTGTCCTATATGGCGGCTGTCGGACTCGCTTATGGAATCGGTGAATTGAAGGCAGGTTGGGCCGGGAGCAATTTCATCGGCAAATCGATGGTCAAGGAACCCCAGTCAGGGGCGCGCATCAAGATGGTTTCGGACCTGAAGCTCGGATATTGGCTGGCCCTCGGCGCGGGTGGGGCCCTGACCGTTCTTGCCCTCGTTCGCGGACTGCTTGTCCGCACCGCAAAGATCTGACGTTTACCCATTTCCAACTGACGATTGCCTGTCTTTGCGCGACGCAAGACAGGCAATTTTCTTTTCCTGATCACGCGGTCCCTTGACCGTTTCTGTCCGGTGGGCGCGGTCACACTTGCCGCCAACGAACACGGCCATATGCGGCGTGAGGACTCGTTTCGACGCCGCGCCATGGACAGGACGCGTCTTCGGTGTCGGCGACCTGCTGCCGATGCCAAGCTGATTCGCGCCGGCAGTGCCGCCATCCCGCCGGTCCCGGCAAATGCCAATAACGTGTATAGGCAAATCCATCGGCCTTTGGTGCCAACATGCCTGCACTTAGGTTTGATAATCAACCAAGTGCGTGGAGGGATCTATGAAATTCAAACATTGGACTGCCGGGGTGGCCGCCGTTTCGGTTGCTGCCCTGGCGACATCCGGCTTCGCTCAGGGGGTGACACCTGATCGCCTTCTGGCAGCAGGATCCGAGGCAGAGGCCGGCAACTGGCTCATGGTGCACAAGACCTATGACTCCAACCGGTTTTCGCCCTTGAACGAGATCAACGCCAGCAACGTCGCTGGCCTGCGTCTGGCTTTTGCCGTGCCGCTGGGCGGGTTGGAGCCCTCTGCCTTCGGCATTGGATACATGGAAGGCACGCCGTTGGTTGACAACGGTTTCATGTATGTCAGCGATCCATGGGGCACACCCTACAAGGTTGATGTGTCCAATGGAAAACAGGGCAAGATCGTCTGGATCTGCGACACCGGCATCGACAAGGACCCAAGTCGCGGCATCTTGCTGGCCAGCCGTGGCCTTGCCCTCAGCGGCAATCTGGTCATCAACGCGCTGAATGACGGCCGGGTCATCGCCTGCGACAGCGAAACTGGCGATGTCGTCTGGGATCAACAGATCGGCACGGAACCCGGCGAAGGCTTCACCTCTGCGCCGCTGGTCGTCGGTGACAAGATCCTGGTGGGCCAATCCTATGGCGACTGGGCTACACGCGGCTGGATTGCGGCACTCAGTGCTGAAACCGGCGAAGAGGTCTGGCGTTTCTTTACGATCCCAGAGCCGGGTCAGCCCGGATCGGAAACCTGGAAATGTGATGAGGCAGGCAACCCCGATTGCTGGAAAACCGGAGGCGGCGCTGCCTGGGTGACCGGTTCCTACGATCCGGAAAGCAACACCACCTACTGGGGCACCGGCAACCCCGTGCCAATGTTCGACCCCGAGTTCCGTCCAGGCGACAACCTGTTCACCAACTCGTCGGTGGCACTGGACGCTGACAGCGGTGAGCTGAAGTGGCACTTCCAGTACACCCCCGGCGACTATATGGACTATGACGAGGTTGGCGTGCAGCTGCTCGTCGACACCAAAGTCGGGGGCGAAGACCGCAAGGTTCTGGCGCACTTCGGTCGGAATGGCCTGTTCTACACGCTGGACCGGACCAATGGCGCTTACATCAACTCGGGCCAGTATGTTGACAAGGTGAATTGGACGACGGGCATCGATCCCAAGACGGGCAAGCCGCTGGAATACGATCCCACCAAGTCGCTGCAAACCTATGCGGCCGGCGCGGTGAACCGTGCAGGCGCCACGGTGGAAAGCTGCCCGCACATCACGGGTGGGGTGAACTACTATCCGACCGCCTATAACCCCGTCACCGGCATTGCCTATGGTGCCGGAGTTGAAGCGTGCAACGAACTTGCAACCAAGGAAGTTGCCGCGGCGGACGTCGTACCCGGCGCCATCTTCTTGGGCGGCACGTATACGCTGACCGGCAAGCAAACCGGCTCGATCTCGGCGATTGACGTGGCGACCGGCAAATCCATCGCCAAAGGGGCCACCACCTACCCGAACAACAGCGGGACGTTGGTGACACCGGATCTGGTGTGGACGGGCGCGATTGACGGCAGCTTTACCGCCTATGACGCCAAGACGCTGGCGCCGGTGTGGTCGACCAATGTCGGCACCGCCTTCCGGGCGCCCCCGATGACCTATTCGGTCGGTGGCAAACAGTACATCGCCATCGCAGGCGGCAACCTCGGCGCGGGCAATGCTGGCGGAAATACCGAGCTGGAAAGCATGCAAGCGGCGAACATGATCTGGGTCTTTGCCCTGGACTGATCGCAAGAAACTCTGATGCCGGGCAGCCTTGGTTGCCCGGCATTTCCTACCTCAAGACTGATGCCAGACGAGGACGTTCATGACTTTGCGCCACCTACGTGCCATGGCCCTGCCCCCTGCGCTGGCAGCAGCATTTCTGTTCTCACCTCATGCCGTTGCTCAGGACGACCCCGACGTCGTTGCGGATCCGGACCGGGGGCGCGTTGTTTATCAGCGGATTGGCTATTGTGTGACGTGTCATGGCTGGGCGGGCGACGGAAAATCGGGAATCAGCATGCACGCCCCGGTTGGGGCCAATCTGCGCGAGAGCCTGCTGGACGCCGAAGCACTGGCGGGGGTGATCCAATGTGGAATTCCGGGCACGGGAATGCCCTATCACGACTCGGCGGCCTATCGCGATGACCGCTGCTACGGCCAAGTCATGGCAGATTTCGAAGGGGAAAAACCGCCTGTCCGCGGCAAGACCTTTCGCGAAAAGCAGCTTGCCGATCTGGTCGCCTATCTGCAGGCCCACGTGGTCGGACTTGGCGCCCCCAATTACGACGAATGCGCAGACTATTTCGGCACTTCGGCCGTCAAGGCCTGCGCCTATCTGAAAACCAATTGACAGTGCGCGCCGCAGGACTCCTGGCCGCCGCCGCCCTCTGCCTCGTGTCAAGCGGGGCTTTCGGACAGGTCGCGATCCAGCCCGTCTATTCGATCTGGGATGTCACGCTCGGCCAGTCCGTCTCGCAGATCCCGGAAACCGAGATCAGCGAACTTGCCTGCGGCACCAACGGTGGCCCACCAGCACAAACGCTGCCCCATTTCGAGGATTTCGCCCAATGCGCAGCCGAAGCGTCGGGTCTGCGCGAAGTCACCTTCATGTACGACGACGAACAGGACTACATCGCCCGCGCGCTGGAGCTGGAATACAAGTTCCTGCAAGGCGGCACGTCGATCTTTGCGCATCCGGTGGTGGTGTCGGTGCTGGTCGATCCGGCTGGTCTGGTGCAGGGCATCCGCATTGTGACCGACAACCGCGTCAGCGACCGCGAACGGCGCACCGCCGTCACGCTGATGCGCAACTTCAAGGCGCGCTATAACGATTGGGCGTTGGACTGCACCAATGTTCCCATGAAAGACGGCGAACAGCCGGTCGGCAACCAGTTCACCCACGAGAT
>CAMBWO010000048.1 GCA_945871285.1 Pseudorhodobacter antarcticus
AGTTAACATAGACCACTGGCGCGTCCAATGTGCCGCCATTCCCAATACGAAAGCGAACACTGCGCGACGGCTTAGTGCTGGCCCTCGCTTGCAGAGTTTCAACGAGGTTTGTCCTTGCTGTCCCTACCAAATCCAAGCCTCGTTCTGCCAACCAGCCCAGCATGGGCCTGAAACCAGAAGACGATGAAAGGCAGAGCAATTTGCCATTCAGCCAAACCCATACCTTACCGATTTCGTCGCAGAAGGCATCAATCCCCTCAGCGGAGAGCATTTCGATTGCAGAAATGTGGGGAGGTTTCTTAGATGTTTTTTCCTCACCGGAACTAGCTTTAGACGCTGCCCGTGCTGCAGCTAACCGGTTCGCCTCCGCCAGCGCCTCGGCTATCGCGGCAGGCGTCAGCGCCCCCAGCAGGCGCAGTTCCTCGACCGCCAGCCAGCCTCCCCCGGTTGCAGCCTCCCCCGGCCCGTGAGCGTCCGCCGTGTACGCGGCAACCATCATGCCCCGGAAATCCGCCGTGCCAAACCCCACACACGAAGCATGGTTGCAGTGCATCAACCCCCCGCCCAAGAAGGCGAAGCCAGTTTCGGCCCGGACCGTGTGCGCCCCGATATTCGGACACAGCGCCGAAACAACCCCCGGACCAATCCCCTGCAAGTCCATCCCCAAGCGGATACCCAAGCCCATGATCGCGTCAGGCGACCCCAAGTCCGCAGACCGGACCAAAGCCCCACCCGCCAACAACTGCCCGCCAGTCAGGGCCGACTGAGCCGCTGCTCCGACAGGCGCACCCCGGTCCCGCCACGGACCCACGGGCGCAGGCCCACCGACCAGCGTCATGCCCACCAACTCGAAGTCCACCCGCCCCGGACGCCACGCCACCAAGCGCACCCCCGGCGGACGGCCAGTCGCAGCCCACTGACCCGCCTCCCGGTATTTCTGTTTCGAGTTCCAGCCACAGGGCAACCTGACATACCGACAGACGTCCATGACTGCATCAGTCAGACCGTCTTCGATCATCCAAGCCCGGATCAGGGCCAAGTCCGTCCACCGCGCCGGGTCCATGCCGTCGCCGTCCAAGGCCCACACAAACGTCCGGTTGCCCGGCGACGTCTCAATCTCCATCGTGGGCCGGGGACAGCCCCGCGCAAATCGCGTCTCCCACAACCCGGCGTCCACCTTCGTCCCGATGTCGTCCGCAATCAGAACCCGCTGCGCCACTGCGCCGCCCGCCGACCGCCGACCCTCGCCCACGCCCATCGGCGCAATCGACCAATACAGGTCCGCGTCGGTCGGCCCCGCACCGAACCAGCGGGCCATGCCCGCCACCCCACGGGTTCCGCCCCAATTCTCGGGCAGTGCCACGTCAGGCGCGGCCAAGTCCACGCCCCGGAAGCCCGCATACCACGGCGCACCCCCGGCCATGTCACCAGCCCCCAAGCCCAAACCCATCACGACCCGGACCAGACGGTCCACCCGGTCCCACGTATCCACGACCGGAAACCCGATCAGGTCCAACTCAATCTCTCCGAAGCCCACGGCTCCCGCTGAGTTCGACTTGAGAGCCGCTACTTCGGTTGCAGAACAGACCGTTTGATGCGCCGAGGGCGATGTGATATTTTCTAACTTGCTCAATATTTTAACTCCTCCAAGACCGTTTGCGCGGCGAGGCGCGGGCGGCCTTAGTTGTTTAGCGAAGGGGGTTGGGTCAGACGGCAACGTTCAGGATGGACGTGATCCACCCTTGAACCGCCTGTTCGGACCATGCGGAAGCCCGCGCGGAAATCTTGACCTGCGACGGGAAGTGATTTGCCGCAATCTGCCGATATAGCGAGGCGCGAGAAAGGCCCGTTCGCCGCAATACTTCGGGCAGGCGCAGGAGGGTTTCAGGCGCTTCGCGCATCTGTCCGCCCCCCGTTCGATTGGCAGCGACCAAGCCACAAAACCACATCGGTTTCACGCCAACGTAAGGTGCGCCCGGACAATTTAATAGGCGGGGGGAAAGTTCCTGCATTTTGCCACCGCCACAAAGTGGTGGAGTGGACGCCGATAAGCCCTAACACTTCGCGTCGGCGAAGCAGCGTAACAGAAGATGTGCCCAAGATCATACTCCGTGGATTTGGGAAGCGACGTGTTACTCTGGGGCGTCTCCTTGATTTTCGTTGAACAGTTTCAGAATGTCATTCTATGCAAGTTCGCGCAAGCAATATCTCGGTGATTGAGTGAGATAAGCAATTGACAAAGCAGACAAAAACCTGACCCATGAACCGGCTTCGAGGTGCCGAGGCGGCGACTAGCGAACCAGCTGCAGCGGGATACTCCACGTCAGGTCGCAACATGTCCGGTTCGCAGGTTGTCAGGACGTCAGCCGCTTCGAAAGCGGCGCAGCACGCCGGCCAGCATCAAAGTCTGAGGACGCAATACGCACATCAGGCCGTCGCTCCTCGCAAGGGCACTACATTCACGCCAATTCTTGCTGGGTCTACTCCGCTGCAATACGCCGCCCAAGCGTTGATCAACACCCTGCGGCGCTCAACGGCTTGCCCGCGTCGGTACGCCGCTTCTACAGAGTTTAGCGAATGAGCAAGGGACTCCTCAGCCAGTTCACGCGGGAAATCAGTTTCGTTGCCGCACCAATCCCGAAAGCCGCTGCGGAAGCCGTGGACGGTGAAATGGCCCAAGTTCTTCCGCTTCATTACGGCGCGCAGAGTCGCATCGCTTAGCGGCTTGCCTGACTTCTGGCCGGGAAAAACCAAGCCACTGGAAGCGGGGTCGTTGGCGATGCGGGCACGTGCAGCGGCCAAGACTTCCAAGGCCCGCGCAGAAAGCGGCACGACGTGTTCTTTCTTGGCCTTCATGCGAGAGGCAGGGATGCGCCAAAGCTTCTTGACGAGGTCGAACTCGCTCCACACGGCGAGGCGCACCTCTCCCGACCTGCTGGCGCACAGTACGGTCAGTTCAAGCGCCAGAGCGCCCAGAGAGGCGTCCTGATGCTCTCTCAGGTCCATCAGAAAGGTGGGGATATCGCTATAGGGCATCGCAGCCTGCGGCCCCTTGCCTTCCATGCGGCGGGGTTTGGACAACGACTTCTGGAAGAGCGCCAAATGGGCTGGATTCGTCCCGACATAATCGCCGCTTTCAATCGCATAGTCGAACAGGTCTTCCAGCCTGCCTCTGAACCGGGTCGCAGAAACGTGCTGGGTTTCCCAGATTGGCTTGAGGACGAAAAGAATATCTTCGCGGGTTATGGATGCCAGTTTGCGGGTCCAGAGGTTGGCAGCATGAATCTCGAACATGCGCTGCCATTGCCAAACATGCTTGGCGTTGGTCAGTCTGCGTGTCCGGTGCGGCAAGAAGGTTGTTGTCAGATAGGTGCCGAACTCAACGGCTCGGTTTGCGGCCTCGGCTATGGCCCGTGCGGCTGCTGCTTCTTCTAGGGCGCGCTGTATAGGGTCTATGCCCAGCGCCGCCAACTGGCGCGACCTTTCACCCTTGGTACGGGCGGTGGCGAGGGTGACCGCAGGAAATGACCCCAGCCCTTGCTCCCGCTGGGGCCGGTCTGTCAGCTTGAACCGGTAAACCCACTTCCCCATGCCTTCCCCGGTGGATCGAAAGAACAAACCTCCGCCATCGCGCAAGGTGGCTCCCGGTTGCGCCTTTTTGATTTGGATTGCCGTCAGCAGGTTTTGGCCCGTCGCCATGTTCTCATCCCGTCCATTTGCCAAAATCGCTGTGGCCAGAACAGTTCCAGCCCCTAACCAGCCCCTAAATTCTTCGGGCTGCATAGCGATGTTCTGGTTTACCCTGAGACGATACATTTTGCAACTTATTGTTTTTGAACAATAAAAAAAACACCCTGAGATGTGATGGAACTCCCTGAGACGCCAATAAGGTGGACCTCTGCTCCACCAGATCCTCCGAATCTGTGGCCCCCGAGGGCGTGACCTGCTAGGGTTGGGGCCATGACCCTGCATGACCCCAAGATAAGCGATGCGCGGCCCGTTATTCGGGCGCTGGATGAGGCTGCGATCAACCGGATCGCGGCGGGGGAGGTCGTGGAGCGGCCTGCGAGTGCCGTCAAGGAGTTGGTCGAGAACGCGCTGGATGCGGGGGCGCGGCGGATTGCGGTTGATTATGCGGCGGGCGGCAAGGTGTTGATCCGGGTGACGGATGACGGCTGCGGCATGACGGCGGCGGATTTGCCGCTGGCGGTGGCGCGGCATGCGACCTCCAAGATCGACGGGACGGATTTGCTGAACATCCGGTCGTTCGGGTTCCGGGGCGAGGCTTTGGCGTCGCTGGGGGCCGTTGGGCGGATGGTGCTGACCTCGCGGGTTGAGGGGGGCGAGGGGGTCACGCTGACGGTGGCGGGGGGCCGGATGGCGGCGGTGCGGCCGGCGGCGGCGGCGCAGGGCACGGTGGTCGAGGTGCGCGACCTGTTTTATGCCACCCCGGCGCGGCTAAAGTTCCTGCGCACCGACCGGGCCGAGGCGGGGGCGATTGCCGAAGTGGTGCGCCGTCTGGCGATGGCCGAGCCGCATGTGGGGTTCGTGCTGTCCGAGGTGGCCGAGGGCGAGGCGCCGCGGGTGATTTTCCGGGCCGACCCGCAGAATGGCGATTTCTTTGATGCGCTGCACGGGCGGTTGACGCGGGTGCTGGGGGCGGATTTCACCGCAAACGCCTTGCGGATTGATGTGGAGCGGGAGGGGTTGCGCCTGCAAGGCTATGCCGCGCTGCCGACCTATTCGCGGGGGTCGTCGGTGCAGCAGTTTGTGTTCGTCAACGGGCGGCCCGTGCTGGACCGGATGCTGCTGGGCGCGCTGCGGGTGGCCTATTTCGATTTCCTGAGCCGGGACCGGCATCCGGCGGCGGTGTTGAACCTGATCTGCGATCCGGAACGGGTGGATGTGAACGTGCATCCGGCCAAGTCCGAGGTGCGGTTTCGCGAGCCCGAGGCGGCGCGGTCGTTGATCATCACGGGGTTGAAAACCGCGCTGTCGGGGGCGGGGCATCGGGCGTCGTCCACGGTGGCGGATGCGACCTTGGCGGCGATGCGGCCCGAGGTGCGGGTGTATCAGATGGACCGTTCTTGGCAGGGGGGGGCGTCGCAGGGGGCGTTGGGGCGCAGTTTTGCGTTTCAAGCGCCGGGTTTTGCCGAGGCTCCGGCGGCGCGGGTGGAGCCGGTGGCCGAGGTCGAAGCGGGGCCGCTGGGCGCGGCGCGGGCGCAGGTGCATGAGAATTACATCATCGCCCAGACAGCGACGGGCATGGTGATTGTCGATCAGCACGCGGCGCATGAGCGGTTGGTCTATGAGCGGCTGAAGCGGCAGATGGCCGAGACGGGGGTCAGGGCGCAGGCGCTGTTGATCCCGGAAATCGTGGATCTTTCGGCCAGCGATGCCGCGCGTCTGCTGGAGGCGGCGGAGGATCTGGCGCGGATGGGGTTGGTGATTGAACCCTTTGGCGGCAGTGCGGTGGCGGTGCGCGAGGTGCCGGCGATTTTGGGCACGGTGTCGGCGGCGGCGCTGCTGCGGGATGTGCTGGACGAGTTGGCCGATCTGGGACAGTCGGGCACGGTGCAGGCGCGGATGGATGCGATCTTGAGCCGGATGGCCTGTCATGGGTCCATAAGGTCGGGCCGCCAGATGCGGGCCGAGGAGATGAACGCGCTGTTGCGCGAGATGGAGGCGACGCCGCATTCGGGCCAGTGCAACCACGGGCGGCCGACCTATGTCGAGTTGAAGCTGGCCGATATTGAGCGGCTGTTCGGGCGCAGATGATCACGCTGTTTGGTGTCAGTTATGCGTGGAATTCGCCCGAGGTTCTGGGGATCGGCGGGGCTTTGGCCGTGCTGGTGGTGTTGTTGCTGCTGATCTTGCGGGCGGCGGGGCGGGAGTCTGCGCCGCTCATGCGGGAGTTGGGGTGGCTCGCGCAGCGGGTGCAGGGTCTGTCGGATGGGCAGGAGCGGTTGGCGGGGGGCCTGCATCATGTGTCCGAGGCGCAGACGGCCAGCCAGTCGGCCATGTTGCACCTGATGGAGCGGCGTCTGGCCGATGTGCAGGCGGCGATGGCCGAGGCGTTGCAGGGCACCAGCCTGCGCACGGCCCGCAGTCTGGGCGATTTGCATCAGCGGTTGGAGACGATCGACAAGGCGCAGGCCAATATCGAAAAGCTGTCGGGCAATGTGTTGAACCTGCAGGATATTCTGTCGAACAAACAGGCGCGGGGGGCCTTTGGCGAGATACAGTTGCATGACATTGTGGCCAAGGCGCTGCCGCCCGATGCCTATACCATGCAGGCCACGCTGTCGAACGGCAAGCGGGCGGATTGCCTTATCCACCTGCCGCAACCGCCGGGGCCGATTGCCGTGGATGCCAAATTCCCGCTGGAGGCCTATGAGGCGCTGCGGCGGGCGGAAACGCCGCGTCAGGTGACCGAGGCCGGGGCGTTTTTGCGGGTCAGCCTGCGGGCGCATATTCGCGCGATATCCGAGAAATACATCATCGAGGGCGAAACGGCGGATGGGGCGTTGCTGTTTCTGCCCTCGGAAGCCGTCTATGCCGAGTTGCACGCCAATTTTCCCGAGGTGGTGCGCGAGGGGTTTGCCGCCAAAGTCTGGATCGTGTCGCCGACGACCTGCATGGCGCTGTTGAACACGATGCGGGCGGTGCTGAAGGATGCGCGGATGCGTGAGCAGGCGGGGGCGATCCGGCGGGAATTGGGCGAGTTATACAAGGATATCGAGCGGTTGGGCGAAAGGGTCGGCAATCTGGACCGGCATTTCGGGCAGGCGGCCAAGGATATCGAGGAGATCAAAATCAGTAGCGACAAGGCGGGGCGGCGGGCGCGGCGGTTGGACAATTTCGACTTTGAGGATGTGGCGACAGAGGTGGTCGTGGCAAGGATTGCGGAATGATCGGGCATTTGACGGCGGCGGATTTCAAGGTGATGCCCTGGGCCAATGGACGGGGGCAGACGGTCGAGATGTTCCGGATGGACCGGGACGGGGTGCTGCTTTGGCGCATCAGCCGGGCGGCGGTGGTGGAGGATGGGCCGTTTTCGGTGTTTGCCGGGGTGGACCGCAATTTGACGGTGATTTCGGGGCCGGGGTTTGATTTGCGCGGCGAGGCCCGTTTGCGGGCCAACCTGCTGCAACCGCTGGCGTTTTCGGGCGATCTGGCGCTACGGGCCGAGGGGGTGCGTGCGCCTTGCGACGATTTCAACGTGATGGTGCGGCGCGGGGCGGTGCGGGCCGAGGTGTCGGTGCAGGAGAGTGGCACAACGCAGGGCGGCGTGGCGCTGTTTGCCCTGGGTCCGGTGCGGGCGGGGCGGATTGTCATGGCGGCGCAGGAGTTGATCCTGGCGGATGAGCCGGTCCGTTTTGAGGGTCGGGCGATTGTGGTGCGGCTGATCGGGGATGGGCCGGGGCTGCCGTCTTAACCATGAAAGCCGAAGGTGACGTTGTCGGGCGTCAGGTCGGCCAAGGCGGTGTCCAGCAGCAGGACCGTGTTGTCGCCGACCCGGACCAGCAGGTCAGCGCCCTGTTGGCTGGCAGTGCTGATCACGGTGTCAAAGTCGATCGTTTGGTAGGAAATGATCAGCTTGTCCGCCAAGGGATCGAACCCGCGGACCGTATCGTCGCTGTGAAAGGTGAAATGGCCCAGGATGAAAGTGTCGGCATCCGCGCCGCCATGGAGCAGGTCGTTGCCAGTGTCGAAATAGAGGGTGTCGTTGCCCGCCCCGCCAAAGACCGTGTCATTGCCGGTGCCGCCATACAGGGAATCGTCGCCCGTGCCGCCGGACAGACGGTCGGCATCGGCACCGCCGTAAAGCAGGTCGGCCATGGCACCACCGGCGAGGGTGTCAAACCCGCCGCCGCCCTCCAGCTGGTCATGGCCCAGAGTGTCGCGCAACAGGTCGTCGCCGATGTCGCCCACCAGACGGTCATCCAGGGTACCGCCGATCAGGGTGTCATTGCCGGACCAGCCCTGCAACAGGCCATAGCCCGCGCCGCCAAAGATCAGATCGTCGCCGTCCAGACCTTGCATTATGTCAGAGCCCGCGCCGCCATAAAGGGTGTCGTTGCCGCTGCCGCCGTTCAGATTGTCGAGCCCGTCGCCGCCGCGCAATAGGTCGTCGCCCGCACCGCCATCCAGAATGTCAGACCCGGTGCCGCCGATCAGGGAATCGTTGCCGTCGTTGCCGTCAAGCTGGTCATTGTCAAAGCCGCCATAAAGGGTGTCTGATTGGGTGCTGCCGTTCAGCGTGTCATTGCCGGCAAAGCCCTTGATCAGGAAATCGGGGTCGAGGGCGGTCAGATTGTCGTCGCCGCTGGTGGGCAGGATCGAGGCGGCGAGGAGGCGGGTGAACCGGGATCTGGCCATGACTGCTCCAAATAGATTGCCTGAATTTCAATCAATTTGAGAAAGTTTAGGCGGGGTTCAGATGTCTGGCAAGAAATTCAGCGCATCAGGCCCAGGATTTCCAGCGAGGGTTTGCCATCCACGGGCAGGCCGCGGCTGGTTTGAAAGCCTGCGACGGCGGCGCGGGTCTTGGGGCCGATCACGCCATCGGTGCTGCCCACGTCATAGCCCATGCGGGTGAGACGCTTTTGCAGGGCGACGCGGTCCACTTGCCGCAGGCCGTATTGATCGGGCGGGAAGGGCGTCTTGAGGCGGTCGCCGCCCTTGATGCGGTCGGACAGGTGACCCAGACCGATCACATAGCTCTGCGCGGCGTTATAGCGGGTCATCACGGTGTAATTGCCAAAGACCAGAAAGGCCGGGCCGCCGCCCGCCTCGGGGAGGATGGTGGAGCCTGGCCCGTGGTCGGTCAGGCGGCCGCCGCCAGCGGTGCGCACCCCCAGTTTGGCCCATTCGGCGGTGGAGCGGCGGCGCAGGTTGCCCGCCAGAGCGCGGTTGAAGGTGCGGGGCAGTTGCACCTCGACCCCCCAGGGTTGGCCATAGGACCAGCCCGATTGCGACAGGTAATGCGCGGCCGAGGCCAGACCGTCGGTCGGGTCGTTGGACCAGATGTCGCGGCGGCCGTCGCCGCGGAAATCGACGGCAAAGGCGGCATAGGTGGTGGGGATGAACTGGGTGTGCCCCATCGCCCCGGCCCAACCGCCGACCATGTTGGCCAGGCTGACATCACCGCGTTGCAGAATTTTCAGGGCGGCGATCAGCTGCGCCTCGAAGAACGCGGCGCGGCGGCCTTCGTAGGCCAGGGTGGACAGAGCCGAAATGGTGGGGACGGTGCCGCGTTTGGTGCCGTAAAAGCTCTCGATCCCCCAGACGGCAGTGGTGATGTGGGGTTCGACGCCATAGGCCTGTTCGATGGCGGCCAGCAGTTTGCGGTGCTTTTGCAGGGCGGCGCGGCCGGCCTTGACGCGGGCGTCGGACACGGTGATCGCCAGATAATCCTCGAGCGTCAGGGAGAGTTCGAACTGGTTGCGGTCCTTTTCAATGACGGCGGGGATGAAGCCCGAGCCGGCAAAGGCGGTGTTCAGGGTGGCGTCAGAGATGCCCTTTTGCGCGGCCCGGTCGCGAAAGCGGCGCACCCAGGTGGCATAGCCCTGATCGGGCACCACGGGAAACAGCGGGTCGCTGGCGCGCAGGGGGGCCGCCCCCAGAATTGCGGCGGAAAGGCCCGCGAGAAGTGCCCTGCGGCTGAGATACATCATCGTCACCGTTCTTGAACATATGGGCCAAGACTAGCGGAACCGGGCGGCGATACAATGCCTTGGCGGGGTTTCGGCGCCTCTCTGCCTTGTGACGGGGGTGGGGGTGCAAGGTGGGCACCGTTAGCCTATATTGGACCGATGAAATTGCACCTCGCCGTTCTGGCCCCGCTGACGTTGCTGTTGTGGTCGCTGCCTCTGGCCGCGAAGGAAGTGCCGCTGGACCAGTTGTCAGCCTATCTGAACAGCTGGAAAACCGTGCAGGCCAGCTTTGTGCAGGTCAATGCGGACGGGTCCAAGGCCAAGGGCACGATCTATATCCAGCGGCCGGGGCGGGCGCGGTTTGAATATGCGGCGCCGGACAAGAACCTGGTGATTGCGGCGGGGGGGCAGGTGGTGATCTTTGACGCAAGGTCGAACCAGCCGCCCGAGCAGTATCCGTTGGCGCGTACGCCGTTGAACCTGATCCTGGCGCAGAAGGTTGATCTGTCGAATGCCAAGATGGTGGTCGGGCACCGCGAGGTGGGCGATGTGACCGTGGTCAAGGCGCAGGACCCCAAGCACCCCGATTACGGCACGATTGATCTGGTGTTCAGCGCGAACCCGATTGCGCTGAAGCAGTGGATCATCACGGATGACATCGGCAACCAGACCTCGGTCACGCTGGGCGATCTGGAAACGGGGGCGGCCTATCCGGCCAGCCTGTTCTCGATGGAAGTCGAGTTGATGAAGCGCAACAAGTGATCAGCGGCGGCAGGAGGCCAGCTGGGCGCGGTATTTGGCCGCCCGTGCGCCGACATTCTGCGCGACGGTGACAAGCCAGGCCTTGGCGTTGTAGCTGCCATTGGCAAAGCCGGTGCGCCCCTCGTGATAGGCCAGATACTGGCTGGCGGCATCGGATTTCGAGATGCCAAGCGTGCGGCTGCTTTCGTCCATGTACCAGCCGATGAAATCGGTCGCGTCGCGGATGTTGTCGCGGCGGGCGCTGCGGCGGCGCTGGTCGTCTTGATACTCCTCCCACGTGCCATCGAGGGCTTGGGAATAGCCGTAGGCCGAGCTTTGCCGGCCCATCGGGATGACGCCCAACGCATAGCGGTGCGGGGTGCGGGCGTTGCCGATGAATTTGCTTTCTTGATACATCGTGGCCATTTGCACCGAAACGGGGATGCCCCATTTGCGTTCGGTGGCGTTCATCGCCGCCAGATAGGTCGGCCGTTGGCGGACGATCGCACAGGCGTCATCAAGGTTTTTGGGCGCCGAAAAGTTGCCGCCCCCGCAGGACGCGAGGAATAGAAACAGGATCGACGCACGGTGAACTCTGCTCATTCGCCCCTCGTGCATTTCTTTTTTCACAGAATAGGGCAAAGCGGGCGAAAGGGGAACCGCCAAGAGCGGCCGCGCGGGTCACATTTCTGCCAGTGTGGACCGGATGCATCGGCTGAAACGCGCCGGACTGTAGGGCTGGGGTCCACAGACTGTTTCCTTTGTGCATGACCTCGCTGATTTACAAAGCGGAGCCGACCTGATTATTAAGGTGAATGAGGAGCACGTCATGATGCTGAGAACGGCGGCGAAATATCACATCGGTCAGGTGTTGCGCCATCGCAAGCATCCGTTCCGTGGCGTGGTGTTTGACGTGGACGCGATGTTTTCGAACACCGAGGACTGGTACGAGAACATCCCCGAGGACAGCCGCCCGTCCAAAGACCAGCCGTTCTATCATTTGCTGGCCGAAAACGACCAAAGCTATTACGTGGCCTATGTGTCGGAACAAAACCTGGTGCCAGACGAGACGGGCGAGCCCGTCACCCACCCCGACCTGCCCGATCTGTTTGGCGATTTCGCGGATGGCGTCTATCCTTTGCAGTTTCAGATGAACTGACCCGTCCGCGCTTACCTCTCGGTAACTTCTGCCGCTTAGTCTGACCCTAACCCTGCTGGAGTGGAGTCGGACTATGAAGCTTGAAAGTGAACATCGCGGCAATATCCTTGTGATCCGGGCCGTGAATGACCGTATTGATGCCGCAGGTGCCATCCAGTTCAAGGAACGCATGCGCGAAATCATCGAGGAGCCCAGCGAACGGGTGGTTCTGGACCTGTCGAACGTGATGTTTCTGGACAGTTCGGGGCTGGGGGCCGTGGTGGCCGTGATGAAGGCGCTGGGGCCGGTTCGGCGGCTGGAACTGTCGGGGCTGACGCCGACGGTGGAAAAGGTGCTGCGTCTGACGCGGATGGATTCGGTCTTCATCATCCACAAGGCGCTGCCCGAGGAATTGCGGCATGTCGGCTGATCGCAAGGTCATGTCAGCGCGGACCAGACCCGGTGCGCAGTCGATCAGCTGCATTCTGGACAGCCATCCCGAGGCGATCAGCGCCGGGTTGCAGGAGATGTTTTCCTGCGACATCCTTCAGGCCCTGACCGAGGACAGCCGCGGCACGGTCGAGATCGTGCTGGCCGAGGTGCTGAACAACGTCGTCGAACATGCCTATGCCCGCTATCCCGGCCGGATCGAGGTGACGATCACCTCGGGCGAGGGGTATCTGTTCGTGCGCATGGCCGACAACGGGTTGCCGATGCCGGGGGGCGATTTGCCGGGCGGGGCGCTGGGCAGGGCCATGAACATCCAGGACCTGCCCGAGGGGGGATTCGGCTGGTATCTGATTCGCAGCCTGAGCCAGGAGTTGACCTATCTGCGCGACGGGCCGGACAATGTGCTGAGCTTTTGCATCGGCGTGGACTATCCGACCTGACGCGGGCCATTGTTTTGAAACCGGGAAAACTGACACGCAACCGCCCAGATCACCCCCCAAATCCGCCTCACCTCGGCGTCATAAGGGGGGTGTAGCTGCATAAAGCTTCCCTCGGCGCTGCGGATCATAGCCCCCACCCAGTTCGTGGCGCCGAGGCACCTTTGGGTGCCGTCCCTCCTTGGATATCGCGGCCCAAACCCCTAGGGTCAGGAAAAAGGGGGACTAGACCATGCGCGATTTCCAAATGCCCGGCCGCTCGGCCACCTATGCCAGCAACGGGATGGTGGCGACCTCGCACCCGCTGGCCGCCAAGGTGGCCATCGACATTCTGCAAAGCGGCGGCAATGCGGTCGATGCGGCGATTGCGGGGGCGGTTTTGCTGGGAATTTGCGAGCCGCAGATGACGGGGATTGGCGGGGACTGCTTTGCGCTGATCAAACCGGCGGGGTCGGAGGAGGTGTTCACGCTGAACGGGTCGGGCCGGGCCCCGGCGTCGGCCAGTGCCGAGGTGCTGCGGTCGCGGCAGATGTCGGCGGTGCCGATCCGCGGGATCGAGCCGGTGACGCTGCCTGGCGCGATGGATGCGTTTTGCACGCTGTCGGCCGATTACGGGATGCTGGGGCTGGACCAAGTGCTGGCCCCCGCGATCCGCTATGCCGATGAGGGGGTGCCGGTGGCGCCCCGCGTGGCGTTTGATTGGGCCGAGGATGCGCCTTCGTTGAGCGGCGATGCGCGGCGGTTCTATCTGCTGGACGGCCAAGTGCCGCGGGTGGGCCAGATCTTCCGTGCGCCGGGTCAGGCCGAAGTGTTGCGCCGGGTTGCGGCCGAGGGGCGGGCGGGGTTTTATGAGGGCGAGGTGGCCGAGGACATGATCACCTCGCTGCGCGCCCTGGGGGGGTTGCACACCCATGAGGATCTGGCCGCGACACGGTGCAGTTATGGCAGGCCGGTCAGCGGGGATTACAAGGGCCACACCCTGATGGAGCATCCGCCAAACGGGCAGGGTGCCACGGCCATCCTGATGCTGAACATCCTGAAGCATTTCGATCTGGCCGCGATGGACCCCTTTGGTACCGCCCGCGCCCATATCGAGGCGGAGGTGGCAAAGCTGGCCTATGACGCCCGCAACCGGTTCATCGCCGAGGCCACGCCGCGGCTGGATTATATGCTGTCGCCCGAACTGGCCGCACGGCTGGCCGGGCTGATCGACCCCAAGCGCGCCATGGCGGCGGCGGCCCCGCTGACCGAGGCGATGCACCGCGACACGATTTATATCACCGTGGTCGACCGCGACCGGATGGCGGTGTCGCTGATATACTCGATTTTCTGGGGGTTTGGATCGGGGTTGGCCTCGGCCAAGTTTGGCATCAACTTTCAGAACCGGGGGGCGGGCTTTTCGCTGGCCGAGGGGCACCCGAACGAGATGGCGGGCGGCAAGCGGCCGATGCACACGATCATTCCGGCGATGCTGGGCAAGGAGGGACGCGCCGTGATGCCGTTTGGCGTGATGGGCGGGGCCTATCAGCCGACGGGCCATGTGCGGTTTGTGACCAACATGGTCGATTTCGGGATGGATCAGCAGACGGCCGTGGACGGGCCGCGCTGTTTCAGCGGGCCGGACGGCATGCAGGTCGAGCGCGGCTATTCGGATGCAGTGCGGGCCGAGTTGGCGGCGATGGGGCATCAGGTCACGGTGCCAAGCGACCCCTTGGGCGGTGCGCAGAACATCCAGATCGCGGACGGCATCCTGATCGGGGCATCGGACCCGCGCAAGGATGGCTGCGCGTTGGGGTACTAAGGATGGAGTATCAAGAGGTTACTGCCGTCATCCGTGCGCTGATCCATGGTGAGACGGACACGGTTGCGCTGATGGCGACAATGGCCTGCGAGGTGCACCATGCCCACCCCATGGCCGACTGGACCGGGTTTTACCGGGTGGTGGCGCCTGATCTGCTGAAAATCGGCCCCTATCAGGGCGGCCATGGCTGTCTGGTCATCCCGTTTGAGCGGGGGGTGTGCGGGGCCTGTGCGCGCACCGGCGCAGTGCAGAATGTGCCCGATGTCGATGCCTTTCCCGGCCACATCGCCTGCGCCAGTTCCACGCGGTCCGAACTGGTGCTGCCGGTCTGGAACAAGGCGGGGCGGTTGTTGGGGGTGTTTGACATCGACAGCGACACCCCGGCGGCCTTTACCGCCGCCGATGAGGCCTGGCTGGTGCCGCTGTTGGCGGAAATCTTTGCGGAGGCGGAATGAAGGGGTCATGTCTGTGCGGCGGCGTTGCGTTCGAGGTGACGGGGCCGGCGCGGCCGGTTGTCGCCTGCCATTGCACGCAGTGCCGCAAACAATCGGGGCATTTCTGGGCGGCGAGTGCGGTGCCCATGGCCGGGTTGACGTTGCTGCGGTCGGAAACCCTGGCCTGGTATGCCGCGACCGACAGCGCCCGGCGCGGGTTTTGCACGGGCTGCGGGGCGTTCCTGTTCTGGCAGGCGACGGGATCGGACCAGATCAGCTTTGCCGCCGGGGCGTTGGACGGGCCAACCGGGCTGGGGGTGGCGGAGGAGTGGTATCTGGAGGATGCGGGGGATTACTATCACGGCGCGCCTTCGCAGGCCGAGGGGCTGCACGGGTCGTGTCTGTGCGGCGCGAACCGGTTCACCCTGCCGGGGCCCATGGGGCAGGTTTGGGGCTGTCATTGCCACCAGTGCCGCAAGACGTCGGGGCATTATTCGGCCAGTTTCGATGCCGACCCGGAGGCGATGGAGTGGCAGGCGCGGTCCACGCGCGATCATGTCGGACCGGCCGGCGGGGTGCGCAGTTTTTGCCCAACCTGCGGGTCGGGGTTGACGTTTCACGGCCCGACCGAGTTTTCGGTCGAGGCGGGGGTGATTGACAACCCAACCGGGGGGCGGTTGGTGCGGCACAGCTTTGTGGCCGACAAGGGCGACTATTATGACTTGGGCGACGGCCTGTTGCAGGACGCGTGACGAAAAGGAGAGGGTTATGGCGAAGATTACACTGTTGGACGGCGGGATGGGGCAAGAGCTGGTGGCCCGGTCGGGCGATGAGCCGACGCCCCTGTGGGCGACGCGGGTGATGATGGATCATCCGGGCATGGTGCGGGCGATCCATGAGGATTACTTTGCCGCCGGGGCGACGGTGGCCACGACCAACACCTATGCCATCCACCATGACCGGCTGGAGCGTGTCGATCTGGACCCTATGTTCCATGCGCTGCACCTGCGGGCCCTGGCCGAGGCGCATGAGGCGCGGGGGGGGCGGGCCGTGCGGATTGCGGGGTCGATCGGGCCGTTGAAGGCGTCTTATCGGCCGGATCTGGCGGAACCGGTGGAGGTTGCGGCGCCGAAATATGCCGAGATCGCCGCGATTCTGGGGCCGCATGTCGATATGATCCTGTGCGAGACGATGGCATCGATTGCGATGGCGGAGGCGGTGGCGAAGGGGGCGCAAGCGGCGGGCAAGCCGGTGTGGTTGTCGGTTTCGGTGGATGATCACGACGGGTTGAAGCTGCGGTCGGGCGAGCCGGTGGCGGATTTGGCCGCCGTGGTGGCGCGCTATCCGGTGGCGGCGGTGCTGGCGAATTGTTCGGTGCCCGAGGCGATGGCGGCGGCTTTGGGGGAGCTGCGCGGGTTGGGGCTGCCGTTTGGGGCCTATGCGAATGGGTTCACGCATATTTCGGGGAATTTCCTGAAGGACGCGCCGACGGTTCGGGAATTGACCCATCGCCATGATCTGACACCCGAGAAATACGCTGATTTCGCAATGGCTTGGGTAGGGATGGGGGCGACGATTGTGGGGGGGTGTTGTGAGGTCGGGCCGGCCCATATCCGCCATCTGGCTGCGCGGTTGACGGCTGCCGGGCATCAGATTGTTTGAGTTCGACTATCGCCCGCCGGATGTGCCGCTGAGGGTGATTTATCAGGACGACCTGGTGATCGTGGCGGACAAGCCGGCGGGGCTTTTGTCGGTGCCGGGCAAGTTGGAGGGGCGCAAGGACTGTCTGGAAGGCCGGTTGCGCGCGGCGTTTTGGGATTCGCTGCTGGTGCACCGGCTGGATTGTGACACCTCGGGGGTGATGATCTTTGCGCGGACCAAGCAGGCCCAGGGATTTTTGGGGCAGGAGTTTGAGAAGCGGCGGGCGAAGAAGGTTTACGTCGCCCGGGTGGCGGGGGTGATGGAGGCTGACCGGGGGCGGGTGGATTTGCCGATTGGGGCGGATTGGGAGTTTCGGCCACGTCAGAGGGTAGATCAGGAGCATGGCCGGGCCGCGGTCACCGATTTTGAGGTGGTCGAGCGCGGGGAAGGCGAGACGCGGGTCAGGCTTTTTCCGCAGACCGGGCGGAGCCATCAGTTGCGGGTGCATATGCAGGCGCTGGGGCATCCGATTTTGGGCGACCCGATTTATTCAGGGGATTCAGAGGCCTGGCCGCGGTTGATGCTGCATGCGGAGGTGTTGGGGTTACACCATCCGGGGACGGGGGAATGGGTGGAATTTCGGGCGGGGTGTCCGTTTTGAGCGCCGGGGGCTGGCCCCCGGACCCCCAGAGTATTTGGACCGAAATGAAACGAAATCTTAGATAAGGTTTAGAGGGTGAGGGCGAGTTTGCGGCCCTCGTGGAAGGCATAGGCGGCGAGGCGGGGGGCGGTGCAGTCGCCGATGCGGTGGGTGGTTTTGTGCGCGAAGGATTCCGGGAAGGGGTCGAAGGCGCGGTTGGTGGTGGACATCACGAGGGCAGAGGTGGGGATGGTTTCCTCGTTGCCGGTCAAGAGGTTGCGGACGGTGACGGCTTGGCCGTGCCAAGCGGTGAGGCAATGTTCGGTCAGGAATTTGACGCCCAGTTTGGCCATGCGGCGGCGGGCGGCGCCGTCGGCGGCGGTGCGGGCGATTTCCTTGCCCACAAAGGCCTCGGGGGTGACGATGGTGACGTGTTTGCCCTGTTCGGCGAGCGCCCAGGCGGTACCCACGCCGCGCCAGTTGGAGCCTTCGTCGTAGAGGACGACGGAGTCTGCGATGCGGGCTTCGCGGCGGAGGACTTGTTCGGGGGACCAGACGTTGCCCAAGGCGATGCCGGGGAGGGTTTCGAGGTGGGGTTGCCAGCGTTGGAAGCCGGATTCGTCGGGCAGGGAGCCTGTGGCGAGGATGACGGTATCAGCGGCGTGTTGGGCGATTTCGGCTTCGTCGAGGTAGGTGTTGAGGCGGAGGGTGACGTTCAGTTTTGCGAACTGGGCTTCGTACCAATCCATCAGGTCGAGGATCTGGGCGCGGCGGGGTTGCATGCCGGCGAGGCGGAACTGGCCACCGATGACGGGGAGAGCCTCAACGATTTCAACATGATGGCCGCGTTCAGCGGCGGCGCGGGCGGCCTCGAGTCCGGCGGGGCCGGCGCCGACGATTAGGACATTCTTAACCGTTTGAGCGGGTGTGAAGCGGTCGCCGCCCCATTCCCATTCGCGGCCGACAGAAGGGTTGATGAGGCAGGAAATCCAGTAATCGCGGCTGCGGCGGCCCCAGCACATCTGGTTGCAGGAGATGCAGCCACGGATGTCTTCCGCGCGGCCCTCGGTGGTTTTGCGGGCAAGGTGCGGGTCGGCGATCTGGCCGCGGACGATCGAGACGAGGTCGGCTTCACCGCTGGCGAGGATGGTTTCGGCGTTGTCGGGGGTTCTGATCCCGGCTTCCGAGGTGATCCGGGCATGTTTAACGAGGGATTTGAGTTGCGTTGTGAGGGGGGTGGTCAGCTTTTCACCGCTGGTGAAGGCGGGGATGATGCCTTCGAAATCGAGATAGGAGCCGTAGCCGACGGTGACGTAGTCGATGTGGCCGGTGGCGTCGTGGAGGGCGATGATTTCGCAGAGGTTTTCGGCGCTTAGCGTGACGGAGTAGGCGGTGGAGTAGGAGATGGCGAGGCCCACGATGAAGTCCTCACCGCAGGATTTGCGGATGCGGTCGATCAGGGTTCGGGAGAAGCGGGTGCGGTTTTCGAGGGAGCCGCCCCAGCGGTCGGTGCGTTTGTTGGACCACGGAGTCCAGAATTGGTCGAGGAGGGAGTGGTAGGCGGCCCAGACCTCAACCCCCTGAAATCCGGCGCGTTTGGCGCGCAGGGCGGCGGTGGCGTGGGCGTCGAGGAGTTCCTGAATCTCGGCCTCGGTCATGGCGTGGGAGCCGTCGCTGTCGTGGTAGGAGGGCATGCCGGAGGGGGACCAGTGGGGGGCGAAACTGAGGTCGGAATCGCCATGGGCCCCGATGTGGTAGAGTTGTTGCAGGATGACGGCGCCTGCGTCTTTCACGGCATCGGTGATCTTGCGGAAATGGGGGATGATGTCATCGGAGATCGCGTAATTTCCGCGGGTCAGCACGCCGGTCGGGTGGACCGGGACGGGTTCGGAGACGATCATTGCGGCGCCGCCGAGGGCGCGTTCGACAAGGTAGCCTTGCACCCTTGGCCCCGGAATTCCGAGGTCGGACATGTTGGCGGTATGGGCGCCAAAGACGATGCGGTTGCGCAGGGTTTGGTTGCGCAGTGTCAGGGGGGAGAGCAGGGTCTTGTGGGTCATGGGCGGCCTCCGGTCGTTAGGGGCAAGCCTAGCGCCGGGGGCCGCGCTGCATCGCCAAAGGGCGACATTTGCGGGTCGATAACGGGCAACCTATTCGGCGGCGATGTCGTAGCCGGAGATGGCCTTGACCTCGAGGAATTCCTCGATCCCCCAAGCGCCGCCTTCGCGGGCGCGGCCCGAGGATTTCACGCCGCCGAAGGGGGCACCGGCGCCGCGTGATTCGCCGTTCATTTCGACCATGCCCGAGCGCAGGGCACGGGACAGGCGGTTGCGGCGGGGGCCGTTTTGGGTTTGCACATAGTTGGTCAGGCCGTAGGGGGTGTCATTGGCGATCTGGATCGCCTGCTCCTCGGTATCAAAGGGGATGATCGAGAGGACGGGGCCAAAGATTTCCTCACGCTCGATTGTCATGCCGGGGCGGACATCGGCAAAGACGGTGGGGCGGACGTAGAAGCCGCGGTTCTTGTCCTCGGGGAGGCCGGGGCCGCCGGCGACGAGGCGGGCGCCTTCGTCGATGCCTTTTTGGATATAGCCCTGAATCTGGTCCCATTGGCGTTTGTTGACGACGGGGCCGATGTGTTTGCCGGGAAGGTGGGCGCTGTCCACCTTGATCGAGGCGGCGACCTGGGCCGCGATTTCGACGGCGCGGTCGTAGTAGGGGCGTTCGACGAGCATCCGCGAGGGGGCGTTGCAGGATTGGCCCGAATTGTTCATCAGATGGCGCACGCCGCGTTCGACGGCTTTGTCGTCGGCATCGGCGAAGATCAGGTTGGCACCCTTGCCGCCGAGTTCCAGCGTGACGCGTTTCAGGGTTTGCGCGGCGGCGATGGAGATGGCGCGGCCGGCGCGGGTGGAGCCGGTGAAGGAAATCATCTCGACATCCGGGTGGGCGGAGAGCTGCGCGCCGACGCCCATGCCGTCGCCGTTGACGAGGTTGAAGACGCCGGGGGGCAGGCCTGCGTCATGGCAGAATTCGGCGAAGATCATCGCGTCGAGGGGGGATTCCTCGGACGGTTTCAGGACGCAGGTGCAGCCGGCGAGGAGGGCGGGGATCACCTTCAAGGCGATCTGGTTCATCGGCCAGTTCCAGGGGGTGATGAGGCCGACGACGCCGATGGGTTCCAGGGCGATTTGCGTGGTGGGGGAATGGTCGCCCAAGGGCCGGATCCACTGGATGTGGTCAAAGGCGGTGAGGAAGTTCGTGAGGTGCCACGGCAGGCAGGGCGCCTGCGAGCCACGGGCCATGTCGATGGGGGCACCCATTTCCATGGAGATGGCGGCGGCGAGGTCTTCGACGCGGGATTCGTATTGTTGCAGGATGCGTTCGACGGCGGCGCGGCGTTCTGCGGGCGGGGTGGCGGCCCAGAGCGGGAAGGCGGCGCGGGCGGCGGCGACGGCGGCGTTGGTGTCGGCTTCGCTGCCCAGGGAGATGATGGCGCAAGGCTCCTCGGTCGAGGGGTCGATCACGGCGCAGTCGCGCGGGGTGGCGGGGGCGGTCCAGCGACCGTTGATATAGAATTCGCGGCGGGTGATCATGGGGGCCTCCTGTTTTGCGGGGAGAGTTGCACCGGGGCGGGGGGGTGGCAAGGGGCGAAACAAAATTTGATCAAATCTTTGGGGCGGGCGGCGCAAGGTGAGTATTTGGGCCGAAATGAAAGGGAGCGCGTTGATGATGGGGACGGGGTTGGTATAAGGCGGCATGTTTGGATTTTTGAAGCGTGGCCAAAGCATAACCCGGATCGGGATTGATCCGCCCCCGGCCAGGCCCGGGCGGGCGGGGTTGGCACTGGTGCTGATCGTGCGGAACGAGGCGGCGCATATTGCCGAATGGGCGCGGTTTCATGTGCTGGCCGGGGTGCGGCAGTTTTATGTCTATGACAATGGCTGCACCGATGGGACGATTGCGGCGCTGGGGTTTTTGGGCGAGCGGTTGACGGTGGTGCCGTGGGATCAGAAGTTTCGCAGTGGCGGGGTGGAGATACACAATCAGGTTCTGGCCTATGCCCATGCGACGCGGAACTTTGGCGGGCAGTGGCGCTGGATGACCTATCTGGATGCTGATGAGTTTCTGGTGCCGAAGGGGGCGGGGCTGGATGAGGCCTTGGCTGGGCTGGAGGGGTGCCGGAATATTTCGTTGCCGTGGCATATGTTCGGGCGGTCGGGGCATTTGGTAGCACCGGAGGGCGGGGTGGTGGCGAATTATACGCGGCGTAACCCTGACCCGATGAGTGATGTGCGGGGGTTGCGGAACTTCAAGATGATCGTGGACCCGTGTCATGTGACGGCGATCAAGGTGCATACCATCGAGACGGATGGCACGAGTGACACCTGCAATGACCGGGGGGAGCGGTTCAGTGCCAAGGGGCGCGAGGGGCGAGGCTTTTATTCGGCGGAGCGGATTCAGTTGAACCATTACTACACGCGGTCGGATGCGGAACTGCGGGCCAAGATTGCCCGAGGGCCGAACC
>CAMBWO010000049.1 GCA_945871285.1 Pseudorhodobacter antarcticus
GGCCATGTAGGTCAGGTCGGCAGTGACGACGGTGCCGTTCTTGATGATGGTGGTCATTTCAAGTCTCCTCAGTCTCTAAGCTTTTCAATTCCTTACGGAGTCGTGCTTTTCGAACCTCAACTTCAAGTGCGAGGAGGCTTGGGTCATTCTTTGTGCTTGCCCCGCCAATAAAGCGTTGTCCAATCTGGTATCCATCGGAAAGCCAAAGTTGCAACAAGCTGATGATTGGGACAAAGACCATAAACATTACAAACAGAAAGGACTCTGCCCTAGGTGGGCCATGCAAGACAATCATGACAACAATTCCAATGATCCACGAAATGTTCGCGAACACTGCCGCTATCTTCAACTTTATCACCCCACCACCCCCGCCACGTCCAGCACCGCGTGCAGCATCACATCCGCCCCCGCCGCCGCCCAATCCTGCGAAATCTCCTCGGCCTCATTGTGGCTCAGCCCCCCCACACAAGGACACATGATCATCGTCGTCGGCGCCACCCGGTTGATCCAGCAGGCATCATGCCCCGCCCCCGACACGATATCCATGTGGGAATAGCCCAGCTTTTCCGCCGACGCCCGCACCAGCGTCACCAGCCCCGGATCAAACGTCACCGGGTCAAAATGCCCGACCGCCTCAATCTCGCAGCCCAAGCCCAACTCGGCCGCCACGGCATGCGCCGCCCGCTCCACCTCGGCCCGCATGGCGTCCAGCTTGGCCTGCTCGGGGGACCGGATGTCCACCGTGAACACCACCCGACCCGGTATCACATTGCGGCTGTTGGGGAAAACCTTGACCTGCCCCACCGCCCCCACCGCATTCGGCTGGTGCGACATCGCGATCTGATGCACCCGTTCGGTGATCCGCGCCATGCCCAGACCCGCATTGACCCGCATGGTCATCGGCGTCGACCCGGTATGCGCATCGCGCCCGGTCAGCGTGATCTCCAACCACCACAGCCCCTGCCCATGCGTCACCACGCCAATCGTCTTGCCCTCCGCCTCCAGGATCGGCCCCTGCTCGATGTGCAGTTCGATCATCGCATGGATTTTCCGCGCCCCGACCGGCTCGGACCCGACCCAGCCAATCCGCGCCAACTCCTCGCCAAACAGCTTGCCGTCCAAGTCGCGGCGGCTCTTGGCATACTCCTCGGTGTGCAGGCCCGCAAAGACCCCCGACGCCAGCATCGCCGGGGCAAACCGCGCCCCCTCCTCATTCGTCCAGTTCGTCACCACCACCGGGTGCCGCGTCCGCAGCCCCAGATCGTTCATCGTGCGCACCACCTCCAGCGCGCCCAACACCCCCAACACCCCGTCAAACTTGCCGCCCGTCGGCTGCGTGTCCAGATGGCTGCCCATATAGACCGGCGCCAGATCCTCGGTCCCCGGACGGGTCGCAAACATGTTGCCCATGCTGTCCACCCCCATCACCATCCCCGCGCCCTCACACCACCGCTGGAACAGATGCCGCCCAGCGCTGTCGGCATCGGTCAGCGTCTGGCGGTTGTTGCCCCCCGCCACCCCCGGCCCGATCAGCGCCATCTCCATCAGGCTGTCCCACAGCCGCGCGCCGTTGATCCGCCGGTTTTCGCCCGTTGCCATTGTCACCCTCACCATTGGACGCTTGCCGCGACTCGTTTCCTGACCGTATGGTCAGACAAGAGGCTACAGAACCTGACCAAGCGGTCAATCAAATTCTCAGAGGATACGTGACAGACCCCGCCCGCCAACCGCGCCGCCTTGAAATCAGGCAGCAGAACGAAACCCTGATCCTGCAAGCCGCCGAAAAGGTCTTTGCCGAGGCCGGGTTCGGCGGCGCCACCATGCAACTGATCGCCGATCTGGCCGGCCTGCCCAAGGCCAACCTGCACTACTATTTCGCTACCAAAGAGGACCTGTATCGCCGCGTCGTGCAAAACATCTTTGAAATCTGGCTCAACGCCGCCCAAAGCATGGACGATGCCCCCGGCCCGGTCGAAGGCATCGGCGCCTATATCGACGCCAAGATGGACATTTCGCGCCGCCATCCCAACGGCTCCAAGGTCTGGGCGTCCGAGGTGATGCACGGCGCGCCCGTCATTCAGGACTATCTGGAAACCACCCTGCGCGACTGGACAACCGACCGCGCCGCCCTGATCCAGCGCTGGATTGATGCCGGCCAGATGCGCCCCGTCAACCCCGAACACCTGCTTTACATGCTTTGGGCCACCACCCAGCACTATGCCGATTTCGGCCACCAGATCGAAACCCTGAACGGCGGCAAACCCCTGTCCGATGCCCAGTGGCGCGAGGCCAAGGATCAGGTCAAATCCATGATCCTGCGCGGCATCGGTGCCCTGCCCTAGCCGCCTGTCTGGGCAGGCAATGCACGCATTGCCAACAACTCCCGCAACGCCCCGGACACCGTCTGAAACCGGCCCAAAGCCCCCGCGCCTTCCACAAAAGCCAACTGTTGCCCGGTCAGAACGACATTTCGGTTGACCATGGCGTTCTCCTTTGACCCTTTGGCACATGACGCCAAACCTGACCCCATGCCGCAACGACTGGACCCGCCATGACCCCGGACACACTCGCCGCCGAAGCCGAAACCCTGATCCTGCCCCGCTTTGACGAAACCACCGCCCTGCAACTGGGGGCCATCCTGCTGGACCTGGCCCAGGGCCTGCCGGTGGTCATCAACATCCGCAACGCGCACCGCACCTTTTTTCATGCCGCCCTGCCCGGTTCGCAGGCCGGCAACGACAATTGGGCCCGCCGCAAAAGCAACACCACCCTGATGACCGGCCGCGCCTCGATGGCCGTTGGTCTGCGCAATGCCGAACGCAAGCAAACCCTGTCCCGCGACGGTCTGTTCGAGGCCGACTATGCCGACCACGGCGGCGCCGTGCCCATTCGGGTGGCCGGTGTCGGCATGGTCGCTGTCGCCACCGTCTCCGGCCTGCCGCAAGAAGAGGATCACCGCCTCGTCGTGCGCGGGATCGTGGCACTTCAGCGCGCGCAGACCTGACGCTAACGACGCTGCGCCAAAGTCAGGGCCATCTGCACCTGCGTTTCCAGGACCTTGAACCGGGCCTCGGCGACGTCGCGCTTGATCATCGCGTCGATCTCGACCTTGTATTTGTCCAGCACGGCGTTGATCGACCTTTCGGCCTTGGTCTGGGCCGTCAGAACGGTGTTGATCGTGTCGCCCAACTGTTCCTTCTGCTTTTTCAGCTTGGCCAGTTCCACATCGTGCTGCTTGTGCTGCTCTTGGGTGGCCGAGGGCGGCAGGTTGGTGTTCTGCGCCGCCCGCAACTTGGCCTCATGCTCAGCGGCGCGCTTTTCCAGCCGCTTCAATTCCACCTGCGTGGCAATCAGGGCCTTGTCATCCCCACCGGCGGACAGCGATTTGATGATGGAATCGTGGTTCTTGACCATCGATTTCACCCCCTCCACCCCGCGCTCCAGGGCAACCAGTCGCTTGTCCAGCCCGTCCAGACCGGCCGCCACACCCCGAACCTCTTTGGCCAGACTGTCCAGCGTTCGCTCGACCCCTGCCATCCGCTTGTCCAACGCCTTGATCAAAGCCTCTGGATCCACTCCCATCGTCCCTGTCCTTTCCCCGCTGTCCGCCCTTCGCCTGCGACGCCGTTCAGGCGGCAGCCGCCTCTTTCAACTCGACCTCGACAAATGACATCGGCACGGAACCGTCATTGACGACGTTATGCTCGCCCCCCTCGGCGCGGACATAGGCCGTGCCCGCGACCACCAACACCCGCCGCACAGCCCCACCCGGCTCCTCGATCAGCATCGGGCAATCGGTGATCGCGGTGATCACATAATCATGGCCATGCCGGTGCCAGCCCGTCTCGGCTCCGGGCGCAAAGTCAAATCGGGTGACGCGCACGCGGGCATCATCGACCAACAGGGTTGCGGTGCATTGGCTGCGCATGGGGGCCCTTTCCGGTGAACCATGGCGCAACATTGGTCCGATCAGGTCATTCAGACAAGATGAAATGCAGGCGGGCCCCTCAGCTTGGGGCGATCGTTGCCGCAAGCTGCGCAAGGTCGGCCGCGCAAAACCCGGCAGCGGCGATGCCGTTGGTTTCCCGCAGTCGAACGCCCGCCATCCGTCCTGGCCAGTTTCCACCCCGAACACCCGGCTGACGTGTTGTTCCTGACCGCCGAACGCCCGGTTAAGGTTTCGGGCGGGGGCGGCTGGCCGGTAAAGTTAAGGTCAGGTTAACAAAAAACGCTATGTAATTGATCCAGATCAGTATTCCCATTTGTCCACACGCGGACACTGGCGAAAACCGGGGTGGATCGGCAAATTGCGTTTACAATCTGCCCCGATCTGCGCCATGCTGAGGGCCCGTGGCAGGGACAGGACCAAGATGCTGAAACCCCGCACCCGAATACAGGAACGCAACTCCAAGGCCATTCTCGAGGCGGGTCTGGATGTGTTTTCCCAGCACGGATTCCGCGGGGCGACCCTGGATCAGATCGCCGAGGTGGCGGGTCTGTCCAAGCCCAATCTCCTCTATTATTTCCCGTCCAAGGATGCGGTCTATCTGGCCCTCTTGGACCATCTTCTGGATACCTGGCTCGATCCCCTGCGCCTGATGAACCCCAAGGGCGACCCGGTGACCGAAGTGCTGTCCTATGTCCGGCGCAAGCTGGACCTCAGCCGCGACTACCCCCGCGAAAGCCGCCTGTTTGCCAACGAAATGCTGCAAGGCGCCCCCCGGATGCTGGCCGCCATCGAGGGACCGCTGAAAACCCTGGTCGACGAAAAGGCCCAGGTCCTGCGCCGCTGGATCGCCGAGGGCCGCATCGCGCCGGTTCACCCCATCCACCTGATCTTCTCGATCTGGGCGCTGACCCAACACTATGCCGATTTCGATGTCCAGGTCTGCGGTGTGCTGGGTCCGGGCCACGATCCCTATGCCGAGGCGCAGGAATTTCTGACACTCCTGTTCCGCCGCCTGCTGAACCCCACCGAAGCGACATAATGCCCTCTTTGTCGCGGGCTGATAAGCATCGCTGGACGTTCAGATCACACCGGTGTAGTCAGCACCCCTGATGGGTCCACGGCCAAGGTCATGAACGAAACCAGTTCCCCGAACGACGATGCCAGCCCCAAGGGCGAGCCGAGCGCCCTTCCCCCGCAACCCGGCCATCACGCCCCGCAGCAAAACCTGTGGAAACTGGTGATCGGCTGCACTGGTGTGGTCTATGGCGACATCGGGACCAGTCCGCTCTATGCCCTGCGGGAATCGCTCCACGCTGTGGGCCCGGGTGGCGACCTGCGGCAAGAGGTGGTGGGGGTGGTATCGCTCTTGCTGTGGACGCTGATGCTGATCGTCACGATCAAATACATCCTCTTGGTCATGCGGGCAGACAACCGCGGCGAAGGCGGCACCCTGTCTTTGGTCGCGCTGGTCCAGCAAGCCTTGCAAAAACGGCCGGCCTGGCTGCTGTCAATCGGTGTGGTCGGGATTTCGTTGTTCTTTGGCGATGCCATGATCACCCCGGCGATGACCGTCTTGTCCGCGGTCGAAGGCATGGCCATCGTCGCACCCGCGTTTGGCCCTTTTGTCGTGCTGACCACGATTGCCATCATCGTCGGGTTGTTCCTGTTCCAGTCGCAGGGCACCGAGCGGGTGTCGATCCTGTTCGGGCCGATCATGGTGCTGTGGTTTGTCGTCCTTGCCGTGATGGGCTTTGTCCATCTGCTTGAGGATGCCACCATTCTTTATGCGCTCAATCCCGTTCATGCCTTTGGCTTCTTGATGCGCCACCAGCTGAGTTCGTTCATCGTTCTTGGCTCGGTTTTTCTTGCCGTGACCGGGGGGGAGGCGCTGTATGCCGACATGGGCCATTTTGGCCGCAAGCCGATCCGTATGGCCTGGGGGCTTCTGGTGTTTCCGTCGCTTGCCCTCAGCTATCTGGGTCAGGGTGCCTCGGTCCTGGCGCATCCCGAACGGGCGAGTGATCCGTTTTTTCTGATGGCGCCGGATGGCTGGCTCTTGCCGCTGGTCATTCTGGCGACGGCGGCCTCGGTGATTGCAAGTCAGGCGGTGATTTCGGGTGCCTTTTCGATGATGCAGCAGGCGGTCCAGATGGGCCTTTTGCCGCGCCTGGAAATCCGCCACACCTCGGAAACGCAGCAGGGCCAGATCTACATGCCCCGCGTCAACATGATCTTGATGGTGGCGGTGATCGTGCTGGTCATCGCGTTTGAATCCTCGACCAACCTGGCCTCGGCCTACGGCATCGCGGTGACGGGGGACATGGTGATCACCTCGATCCTGGCGTCGGTCGTCTTTGTCAAGGCGTGGAAATGGCCGGTAGCGATTGTCTTCCTCATCATGGCGCCGATCCTGCTGATTGAGGTGATCTTTCTTGCGGCCAACCTGACCAAGCTGGCCGAGGGTGGTTTTGTGCCGGTCATCATTGCCGCCACGATGTGCCTGCTGATCTGGAGCTGGATCACCGGGACCTCGCATGTCAAGCGCAAGGCGGCGGACAGTGCAATATCCTTGACCAAGCTGATCGCCATGCTGACGAAATCGGCCCCGATCGAAGTGCCGGGCACGGCGGTTTTCCTTACTCAGGACCCGGCCACGGCCCCCTCGGCGCTGCTGCACAATCTGAAACACAACCGGGTTCTGCACAGCCAGAACTTCATCGTGACCGTCTCTGTGGCCCCGACCCCGACCGTATCGGATGCCAACCGGATCACGTTGGAAAGGTTGAGCGACAATTTCCTGCGGGTGATCCTGACCTTTGGTTACATGGAGACCCCGAACGTGCCCCGCGCCCTGTCGCTGGCCCGCAAGCGGGGTGAGAAGTTCGATATCATGACGACCTCGTTCTTTCTGAATCGCCGCACCTTCCGGTCGGCCCGGCATCAGGGGCTGCCGTTCTGGCAAGAGCGGGTTTTCATCGCGATGTCGCGGTCGGCCGCCGATGCGACGGCCTTTTATTGCCTGCCGTCAAACCGGGTGGTCGAGATGGGCCAGCAGATGGCAATCTGACGGCGTCCCACGCGTGGAACGCCGAAGATATCGTTCAGGATCAACGGGTTAATTTGCCGTCTTCACAAAGGATTAACCTGCGCCAGGCCCCTATTCCGCCGCAACGGCCGGGTTGTTGGGATGCGTGGTCCAGTTGGCATAGTCGCCCACGGTGCGGCCCGTGCGGGGGTCAACGCTGCCTTTGGGCAGTTCGACCATGGTGATGCACTGTTCCACCGGGCAGACATCGACGCACAGGTTGCAAGCGACGCATTCCTCGTCCTTGACGGTGAACACGCGGTCGGGCGACATGGCGATGGCCTGGTGGCTGGTGTCTTCGCAGGCGGCAAAGCAGCGGCCACAGCTGATGCAGAGGTCCGGGTCGATGCGGGCTTTGGTCACGTAGTTCAGGTTCAAATCCTGCCATTCGACAAAGTTCGGCACGGCACGGCCGATCAGGTCGGACAGGGCCATGTCCTTGGCATCAAGGTATTCCGACAGGCCGGAGATCATTTCCTGAACGATCTTGAAGCCATAGGTCATCGCGGCAGTGCAGACCTGCACGTTGCCCGCGCCCAGGGCCATGAATTCGGCCGCATCGCGCCAGGTGGTGACGCCGCCGATTCCGCTGATGGGCAGGCCACGGGTTTCGCGGTGGCGGGCAATTTCGGCCACCATATTGAGCGCGATGGGTTTGACGGCCGGGCCGCAATAGCCGCCATGCGAGCCTTTGCCGTCGATCATCGGGAAGGGCGAGAAGGCGTCCAGATCGACATTGGTGATGGATTTGATGGTGTTGATGAGGGAAACCGCATCGGCCCCCCCCCGGTTGGCGGCCACGGCAGGCGGCAGGATCGAGGTGATGTTGGGGGTCAGCTTCACGATGCAGGGCATGCGGGAGTATTGCTTGACCCAGCGCGTGACCATTTCAATGTATTCGGGCACCTGCCCCACGGCAGACCCCATCCCGCGTTCGGCCATGCCATGCGGACAGCCGAAATTCAGCTCTACCCCATCGGCTTCGGTATCCTCGATGCGGGCGAGGATGTCTTTCCAGGACTCCTCATCACAGGGCACCATGAGGGAGATGACCAGGGCGCGGTCGCGCCATTTGCGCTTGACCATCTTGATCTCGTCTAGGTTCACCTGAAGCGGGCGGTCGGTGATCAGTTCGATGTTGTTCAGGCCCAAGAGCCTGCGGTCCGCGCCCCAGATCGCGCCATAGCGCGGGCCGGAGACGTTGACGATGGGCGGGCCTTCGGAGCCGAGGGTCTTCCAGACCACACCGCCCCAGCCCGCCTCATAGGCGCGTTCGACGTTATAGGCCTTGTCAGTCGGCGGGGCCGAGGCCAGCCAGAACGGGTTGGGGGATTTGATGCCGATGAAATTCGATGTCAGATTTGCCATGATCGTTCTCCCGTAGGGTTGGGTTTTACCCCACCGCCCCCACCAAAACCGCGTTGATTTCCTCTGCCGCATCGCGGCCCTGGGCCACGGCGGTGACGGTCAGATCCTCGCCCCCCGCGGCGCAGTCGCCACCCGCCCAGACCTTGCCCGACCGCCGGGCGAGCTTGGCGCCGTCCTTGGCAATGGGCGGCAGGGTCAGGGTCTGGCCGATGGCCTTAAACACCTGATCGGCGGGCAGGACAAAGGTTTCGCCCGTTTCATAGGCAAATTCCACGCCTGCCGGGGTGATTGCCTTGGGGGCCGCGCCGTAGATGATCTTGACGCCCGCCGCTGTCGCATGGTCCTGCTCATAGAGGCTGGCGCTCATCTTGTCCTTGGTGCGGCGGTAGACCATGGTCACGGTCTGCGCGCCGAGGAGTTTGGACTGCACGGCCGCATCCACCGCCGTCATGCCGCCGCCGATCACCACGACATCGCGGCCAACGGGCAAGGCAGACTTGTCGCACTGGCGGAGTTCGGCAATGAAATCAACGGCGTTGCGGACATGGGGCAGATCGGCGCCGGGTATGGTCAGCGCATTCACCCCGCCAAGGCCGATGCCAAGAAAGACGGCGTCATGGTCGGCTTCAAGCGCGGCAAGGCTGATATCGCTGCCCAACGCGCCCGGGCGGATCGTGATGCCGCCGATTTTCAGCAGCCAGTCCACTTCACGGGCCGCAAAATCATCGGCGGATTTATAGGCGGCAATGCCATATTCGTTCAAACCGCCCGGTTTGGGGCGGCGTTCGAACACCGTCACCTCATGGCCATGCAGGGCCAGACGGTGCGCGCAAGACAGGCCCGCGGGCCCTGCCCCGACCACGGCGACCCGTTTGCCGGATGGCGCGGCGCGGGTGAAGGGGTGGATGCCCTTGTCCATCAAGGTATCGGTGGCAAAGCGTTGCAGGCGGCCGATTTCCACCGGCTTGCCCTCGGCCACCTCGCGCACGCAAACCTCTTCGCACAGAGTTTCGGTGGGGCAGACGCGGGCGCACATGCCACCCATGATGTTCTGGGCGAAGATCGTCTTGGCGGCCGCCTCGGGGGTGCCGGTCGCGATCTGGCGGATGAACAGGGGGATGTCGATGGAGGTCGGACAAGCCGTCATGCAGGGCGCGTCGTGGCAGAAATAGCAGCGGTCAGCGGCCACCATCGCCTCGTGCCGATCAAAGCGCGGGGCGATGTCGGCGAAGTTCGCAGCCATCTCGGCCTGCGACAGGCGGTTCGCAGCGATGCCGGGTGTCATCGGGGATTGGGTCAATCTGGCCTCCCTTGTTGTCTGGCAAAGGCTGCCACAGGACAGATTTTTTATCAAACGGTAAATTTTATCCGCCCCAAGATTTTTCGGAACGCCCTGTGCGGGGTGATATGGATGCTTTTCCTTGAGGCACGGCTCGGCTATACACGGCAGACAAAATGCCGCGGGGCAGCCCCGGCTTAAAAACAAACGACGCTAACAGAGGACGGCATGAGCAAACATTCCCCAGATGCAGATGTGACATTCATCGCGGCGCTTGCCGAGCTTCTGAACAAGAACGAGCTGACCGAGCTGTCCGTCAAGCGCGAATATGGGCCGGATGACAGCCTGGACGTGCGGGTGGTCAAGCAGAACACCGTGGTGCAGATGGCGGCGCCGATGATGCAGCAGGTCGCGCCGATGGCCGCTGCACCGGCGGCGTCCCCCGTGGCGGCGGTCGAGGATCCGGCACAGCATCCGGGTGCCGTCACCTCGCCCATGGTCGGCACGGTCTACCTTTCGGCTGAACCCGGTGCGACACCCTTTGTGACCGTGGGGGCCACCGTGTCCGAGGGGCAAACGGTTCTGATCATCGAAGCGATGAAGACGATGAACCACATCCACGCGCCCCGTGCGGGCACGGTCAAGCGCATCGTGGTGTCCGATGGACAAGCGGTGGAATACGGCGCGCCGCTTTTGATCATCGAGTGAGGCGCCCCGTGAGAAAACCTGTTCTGGCAAGCGCGCCGATCTTTGACAAAATCCTGATTGCCAACCGGGGCGAGATTGCGCTGCGCGTGATCCGTGCCTGCCGCGAGATGGGCATCAAATCGGTGGCCGTCCACTCGACGGCAGATGCCGATGCGATGCATGTGCGGATGGCGGATGAAAGCGTCTGCATCGGACCGGCGTCATCGACCCAGTCCTATCTGAACAAGGCGGCCATCATTTCGGCCTGCGAGATTACGGGCGCGCAGGCGGTGCATCCGGGCTATGGCTTCTTGTCTGAGAACGCAGCCTTTGCCCAGGCGTTGCAGGATCACGACATCACATTCATCGGCCCCACGGCGGAACATATCCGCATCATGGGCGACAAGATCACCGCCAAGGAAACCGCCAAGGCGCTGGGGATTCCGGTTGTGCCAGGGTCGGATGGCGGTGTGGCCGATTTCGAGACGGCGATTGGCGTGGCGGCGGGCATCGGGTTTCCGGTGATCATCAAGGCCACGGCGGGCGGTGGCGGGCGCGGCATGAAGGTTGCCCGCAATGCCGAGGAGTTGGAGATTGCGTTCCGGACCGCACGGTCGGAATCCAAGGCCGCCTTTGGCAATGACGAAGTCTATATCGAGAAATACCTGCAAAAGCCGCGCCACATCGAGATTCAGGTGTTTGGCGACGGCAAGGGTCATGCCGTGCATCTGGGCGAACGCGATTGCTCGTTGCAAAGGCGGCACCAAAAGGTGTTTGAAGAGGCGCCCGGCCCGTCAATCACGCCCCAGATGCGCGCCAAGATCGGCAAGATCTGCGCCGAAGCCGTGGCCAAGATCAACTATATCGGCGCGGGAACAATTGAGTTTCTGTATGAGGATGGCCAGTTCTTCTTTATCGAAATGAACACCAGGCTGCAGGTCGAACACCCCGTGACCGAGGGGATTTTCGGGGTTGATCTGGTGCGCGAACAGATCCGGGTTGCCTCGGGGTTGCCGCTGTCGTTCACCCAGGATGAGCTGGAAATCAACGGCCACTGCATAGAAGTGCGGATCAACGCCGAACGAATGCCGGATTTTGCTCCGCGCCCTGGCAAGGTCAAGGTGTTTCATGCGCCGGGCGGTTTGGGCGTGCGGATGGACTCGGCCCTTTATGGCGGGTATTCGATCCCGCCGCATTATGACAGCCTGATTGGCAAACTGATCGTCCACGGCCGCGACCGGCCCGAAGCATTGGCGCGTCTGAAACGGGCCTTGGGCGAGTTGATCATCGACGGAGTCGAAACCACCATTCCGTTGTTTGATGCGCTTTTGGCCGAACCAGATATTCAGAACGGCGAATACAACATTCACTGGCTGGAAAAATGGCTGGCGGCAAAGTTTGGGGCGTGACTTGTAGGATGGGCAGTTCGTCGTTTCGCTGGCGAAACGAGGGTTTGCCCATCTTCGTCGGGGGGTGAGGAAGATGGGCAAACCGGGTTTTCGCGAACCGAAAACCCGAACTGCCCATCCTACAAGTATGGGCCACCACGTCGGTGCAAGGTGCGTTGTTGGGGATCGCGTGGGTCGATGCAATTGACGCCTGATATTCTGCTGCGCGCCTATGCGATGGGGATTTTTCCAATGGCACGGGCCAGGGACTCCACGTCAATCGAATGGGTCGATCCCCGGCGGCGCGGAATTTTCCCACTAGATCGGTTTCACATTTCGCGGTCGTTGCAGCGGCACATGCTGCGCGGTCAACAGCGTGTGACGGTCGACCGGGCCTTTGGTGCCGTCGTCGAGGGCTGTGCCGACAGGGCAGAAACCTGGATCAACGCCGAGATCGCTGAAAGTTACAGGGCCCTGCATGCCCAAGGTCATGCGCACTCTGTGGAAATCTGGCAGCAGGGTGATCTGGTGGGCGGGGTCTATGGTGTTGTGATTGGTGCGGCCTTTTTTGGCGAAAGCATGTTTTCGCGCGCCACGAATGCGTCAAAAACAGCGTTGGCCTTTCTGGTCCATCGCTTGCGGGCGGGGGGATTTCAGGTGTTTGACACGCAGTTCCTGACCCCCCATCTGGCGAGCCTTGGCGCCATCGAAATTTCAAGAAGTGCGTATCAGCACCGTTTGTCGGTGGCGATCGCCGCGCCGGCGCGGTTTTATCCGACCGATTATCCGCCGGACCCTTCGGCCTCGGAGGTTTGCGGGGCATCGCAGCGCAGCACCCAGACGTCATAGCGCGGATGATCCAACGCCGAAAGTGCGGGGGAGGACGCCACCATCCAGCCCTTGAACAGGGCAAGCGAACCGTCAGCTATCGTGACATGGGCGAAAGCTTCGCCAGTCGGCAGATCGGACGGGTATCGGCATTCGTCCAGTGTCACCGTCAGCCGACCAACGGCCTGTTGCGCCCCGGTGGCCAGGTCGTAATCGGTCACTGTTCCGGTCATCTTGTCTTGAACGCGCAGTGCGCCGCCCTTGGCCACCACAATTTCGGCGGCAACGGGTTGGCCCGCCAGCAAAACCAGTGCCAGGGTCAGAAAACGCGTCATGGCGTCGGGGATGCGGGGTCGGACGAGCCCCCAACGAATTTGAGCAGCAGTTGCACCAGGCTGACGGCGCCCTGCGTGTCTTCGATTTCATCGCCCGGGGCCAGGTTGTCGGGCATTCCCCCGGGGACCAATTCGACGAAATTGCCGCCCAGCAATCCTTCGGAGGAAATCAGAATGGCGCTGTCGGTTGGCAGCAGGATGGTGCTGTCCAGTTCGACAACGACATCCGCAAAATAGGTGGTCGGGTTCAGGGTCAGCGAGGTGATCGTGCCGACCTTGACCCCGGCCAGTTTGACATCGGACCCTGCCGAAATCCCCTGGACCGAGCGGAAACTGGCCGTCAGCGGATAGGTTCCCGCGTTGCCGCCCAGACCCGCCGTCTGCCCGGCATAAACAAAAAACCCTGCCGCCGCGGCAAGGACCACGGCGCCAACCAAAACCTCCAGGCGATTCTCGGACATCACTCGGGCGCCCAAGCCTCGTAGTCGGCGCGCAGGGCCGGGGCGGTCGCGCGGATCGAGCCGGGGGGTGCATAGGCCGCCGGCGTGCCGGTCAGGTTTTCGAGATGGGGCTTTTCCCAAGGCTTGTGGAGCAGCGGCGTTTTCGTCGGCGGCTCGTCCCAGGTGAAGTGCAGCCAACCGTGCCAGTCGGGCGAGACGCGAGACGCCTCCATTTCGCCATTGTAGATCACCCAGCGCCGTTTGCTGTCGGCGGTCTGGTAATAGATGTTCCCTGCGGCATCCTCACCCACCTTCTGGCCGCGACGGGCGGTGAAGATCTGGGTGCCAATGGTTTGGCTGTTCCACCAGGTGAGCAGGCGTTTCAAGAAATACATGGGGTGGCCTCCGACAGGGTTGGCGCTGGTATGCCGGATTTGGGCCGCGGGGTCCAGAGGGCGGGCGGTGCCGTTGGGGCGGAAAACCATTCCCCGCCGACGGGATAGCGCCGTTTTTTGGACAGTCATTCGCGTGGGCCCGCCCGAGTTGTCCGGCGCCTTGGCGGCTGGTGGGAGGGCTCAGGCGCGGCGGGCGATCGACGGGGTTGGCACGGCGGCCAGTCGGAAGACGGAGACGAGTTTGACCAGATGGGACGCCTCGGTCGCAAGCTGTTCGCTGGTGGTGGAGGCGGTCTGCACCATCGCCGCGTTGCGTTGCGTGACCTGGTCCAGTTGCACAACGCCCTGATTTATCTCGCTCAAGCCGGTGGCTTGGGCGCCGGCGCTGCTGGCGATGCCGCCGATCAGACCTGAAATGTCCTGGACCCGCGCCAGCATGCTGTTCAGCGCCAGACCGGCCTTGCCAACCAGATCGACCCCGTTGCCGACCTGTGAGGCGCTGCCGGTGATCAGGGTGTTGATCTGGCGCGCGGCTTCGGTGCTGCGCTGGGCAAGGGCGCGCACTTCGGAGGCGACGACGGCAAAGCCGCGACCCGCCTCACCGGCGCGGGCGGCTTCGACCCCGGCGTTCAGGGCCAGGAGGTTGGTCTGAAAGGAAATGTCATCAATCACGCCGATGATGGTGGAGATCTGGGTGGAAAACCTGGCGATGTCACGCATCGCATTGAAGGCATCATCGACCACCTTACCCGAGGCCCGCGCCTCGGATTGGGCCGCGGACACGACGCGTTCCACGTCCAGGACGGCGTTGGCCGCGGCACTGACGTTTGCCGTCAGTTCCTGAATGGCGGCAGCCGTTTGTTCCAGGGCGGCGGCCTGGTTTTCGGTGCGCTGTGACAGATCTTCTGATTGGCGGTTGATCACATCGGCGCTGTCGCCGATTCGGGTGGCGGTGACCACCACGGCGTGGACGGCGTGACCGATCTTGTCCATGGCTGCGTTAAAGTCGTCTTGCAGGGCTATGTATTCTTGAGGGAATTTGCCCAAGGCGCGGGCTGTCAGATCGCCTGCGGCGAGGGCCTGCAACCCAATCGACAGCGCCTCGACAACCTGATGCTGATCGTCGGCAGCCCGTTCGCGGGCCTTGCGTTCGGACGCGGCCATTTGCAGGCTGTGGCGCATGACCTCCAGCGATTGGGCGATGCGGCCGATTTCGTCCTTGCGGTCCTTCATGGGGATGGCGCTGTCAAAATCGGCATTGGCGACGACGGTCATGGCGTCGGCGAGGTGGTGCATCGGAATTCGCAGGGCCCGGTGGAGGAACCAGGCCCCAAGGGACAAAAGTGCGATGAACACCGTGGCCGCCGTCAGATAGGCGCCCGTCTGTTTTGCACCATAACTGACTGCAAGCTCATCGGCAGACCATTGCAGGACCATGACACCCGTCAGCGCCACCTTGTCGCCAAAGACCGCAGGGGCGGCAACCAGAAGGCCCGTGGCGTCCACCTCGACCAGACCGGAGGTGAGGGCCCGCTGCCCGAGTTCGGACAGGGCGGCGGCATCGGGCGTTCCAAATTCGGACAGCGGTTCCATTTGCAGACCATAGGCGATCCCTGCCGTGAAACGGCCGCCGTGCCGGGTGGCAAAGCCGTCAAACGCCGCATCGACAGCGGGTTTCTTGCCGAATTTGAGCGCACCGGACACCTCTTGGGCCAAGGCGGCGGTGCTTACATGGGCCAGATCCTGCAGGCCCTGCGTCGCGACATCCCGCAACAGGACGGCGGCCTTGACCGAGATGACGCCGGCAACCAGGGCAGTGATGAGCACAACCATCCCGAGGCATTTGCCGAACAGCGAGAGATTGCCGAACGCAAAGCGTTTTGACAAAGATTGCATCATGACTGCCCCCGGCTGAGATTACATCAAGGCGTCGGCGTTGACACCGACCGTCATGGTCCCGATCACGGCGCCGCTGGCCGGGTCGACGATCGCCACGGAGATTTGCGATTGGTAGGTCTGGGTGGATTCGTCCAGTTCCACCTCGCCGAAGGCGACGGCATCAGGGCCAACCGGGAAAACGTCGATAAACTTGTCTTCATCGCCCTGCCACATGTCCGAGGTCGGAGCGGAGACGGCGACATTCAGGCCGTGGGCATCGGTGATGAAGGCCTCGGTGATCTTGCCGCCAGACGCCTCGACCTGGGTGCGCAGGAAATCGGCGGCAGGGCTGTTCAGGACGGGCGTGATGGTGGGCGTGTCGGCCTGGCCAACCTCGGCCCGCCAGGCGGTGTCGGCGGCGTCGATCATGGCCTGATCATAGGCGGCGCGTTCGGCATTGGCGGCAAGGATCGCCTGAACCAGGGCCGGGTCCGTGGCCCAGGCGCGGATCGACGTGTCGAGGTAGGATTGCATTGCAATCTTATAATCGGCCGCAACGGTGGCGCCCGACCACAGCATCAGCGGCACGGCCGCCCAGGGTGCGAATTTCATCTTGGGTCCCCTTCTCATGAAAAGCGACCGCATCCCCTGCGGTCTGTCCAGGAACCATGCGCTGCAAGGCTTGATCAAAGCCTAACGCGCCCGAGGCTTGCGGCAACCAAGGCACGTTGGTGGGTCAGGAAGAACCTAAGATTTGACCGAGTGCGCCAGAATGCCAAAAGGCCGCGGCAAGACTGCCGCGGCCTTTGTCATCTGAGTCGGGTCAACCGGCCGAAGCGGGCTTTTTCTCTTTGACCTCGGCGTGCACAATCAGCGGTTTGGCACCGTTGTTCACGGCCTCTTCGTTGACGACGATTTCCGAGATGTCGGCCATGCCCGGCAGTTCGAACATGCTGTCGAGCAGGATGTCCTCCATGATGGACCGCAGGCCGCGTGCGCCGGTTTTGCGCTTGATCGCGCGTTTGGCGATCGCGGTCAGGGCATCGGCGCTGAAGGTCAGCTTGACGCCTTCGATGTCGAACAGGCGCTGGTATTGCTTGACAAGGGCGTTTTTCGGCTCGGTCAGGATGGTGACGAGCGCCGCTTCATCCAGATCGGTCAGCGTGGCGATGACGGGAAGGCGGCCGACAAATTCGGGGATCAGCCCGAATTTCAGCAGATCTTCCGGCTCCAGCTCGCCAAACAGCTCCCCTGCCCCGCGGGAATCTGGGTCCTTGACCTCGGCGCCAAAGCCCATGGCAGAGCCTTTGCCGCGCTGGGCGATGATGCGTTCCAGACCCGAAAAGGCACCGCCGCAGATGAACAGGATGTTGGTCGTGTCCACTTGCAGGAATTCCTGCTGGGGATGCTTGCGCCCGCCTTGCGGCGGCACGGAGGCCACGGTGCCTTCCATGATCTTGAGCAGGGCCTGTTGCACGCCCTCGCCCGAGACGTCACGGGTGATGGACGGATTGTCGGACTTGCGGGTGATCTTGTCGACTTCGTCGATGTAGACGATGCCGCGCTGGGCGCGTTCGACGTTGTATTCGGAGGCTTGCAGCAGTTTCAGGATGATGTTTTCGACATCCTCGCCCACGTAACCGGCTTCGGTCAGCGTCGTGGCGTCAGCCATTGTGAAGGGCACGTCCAGAATGCGGGCCAGAGTCTGGGCCAGCAGGGTCTTGCCGCAGCCGGTGGGGCCGATCAGCAGGATGTTGGATTTGCTGAGTTCCACATCGGTTTTGGAGGCGTGGTTCAGCCGTTTGTAGTGGTTGTGCACCGCCACCGACAGCACGCGTTTGGCGTGGATCTGGCCGATGACGTAATCATCCAGCACCTTGCAGATGTCGCGCGGTGTCGGCACGCCGTCCGTCGCCTTGAGACCGGTCGTCTTGGTCTCTTCACGGATGATGTCCATGCAAAGCTCGACGCATTCATCACAGATGAAGACCGTCGGCCCGGCGATCAGCTTGCGCACCTCATGTTGGCTTTTGCCGCAGAAGGAACAATAGAGGGTATTCTTGCTGTCGCTGCCCGAGTTGTTCGCCATAGTCTACCTCTGCATCCGTCTGAAGCTTGAGTTTAGGCCAAGGCCCGCCCCGCCACAATGTGAAACTGCCCCCCGCCCCTGCCCTGCGGCGAAGTTTGGGGGGCAAGGCTTATTTCTTGGTATCGTCCATCTTGCCGCGGCTTTCCAGAACCTCGTCGATCAGGCCCCAGGATTTGGCTTCTTCGGCGGACATGAAATTGTCACGCTCCAGCGCCGCCTCGACCGCCTCATAGGATTTTCCGGTATGTTTTACGTAGATTTCGTTAAGGCGACGTTTCAGCTTCTCGGTTTCGCGGGCGTGGATCATGATATCGGTCGCCTGCCCCTGATAGCCGCCCGAGGGTTGGTGCACCATCACGCGGCTGTTGGGCAGCGAGAAGCGCATGCCCTTTTCGCCGGCCGTCAGCAGCAAGGACCCCATGGAGGCCGCCTGGCCGATGACGAGCGTCGAGACCTTGGGGCGGATGTATTGCATCGTGTCATAGATCGACATGCCAGAGGTGACGACGCCACCCGGGCTGTTGATATACATGGAGATTTCCTTGGAGGGGTTCTCGGCCTCAAGGAACAGAAGCTGGGCGCAGATCACGGTCGACATCTCGTCATGGATCGGGCCGGCCACGAAAATGATCCGCTCTTTCAGCAAGCGCGAGAAGATGTCGTAACGGATCGACCCGCGTGCGTTTGTCTCTTCAACCGTGGGGATGATGAAGTTGTAGAACTGCGAGATCGGGTCTTTCATTCGGGTCGCCTCCTGGATGGTCCGACGCATAGCGCCAGAGGATTACACAAAGCTTAGTGTCGCGGGCCGGGGGCCGCAAGGGCATGGGAAAAAATCCACAGGGCTGGGGCGTGGCGTCATGGGCTGTGCGGCCCGTCTGGGGTCGGCGCGAAAACCCGGCGGGCCAGAGCCACCCGCGACAGCGCCGTGATCAGGCACAGGGCGCCAAAGAGCCAACTGAGGGGGGAAAAGGCGGCAGGCCAGAGACAGATCGCGGCAAGAAACAGGATGGTTTCGGTTCCCTCGAGCAGGCCCGAGGTGAAGTACAAGGATTTCACCCCACGCGATTGGGTCTGGAGACCGCGCTTTTCCGCCAGAATCGCATAGCCAAGAAACGTTGATCCGTTCACATAAAAGCTGAGAAGGACGAAGCTGGCGGCAAGGGCATTGGCCTCGGGTGCGCGCCAGGCAAAGGCAAAGGGGATGGCGCCGTAAAAGACGAAATCGGCCATCAGGTCCAAGTATCCGCCAAAATCGGTTTTGCTGCCGGCCCGGGCAATGGCCCCGTCCAGCCCATCCGCAAGACGGCCCGCGAGCAGCGGGAGAAGGGCCAGCCAGCCTGGCATACCAAAGGCAATCAGGACAGCGGCAGTCAAACCAAAGCCAAGGCCGAGCAGCGTCATGCCATCTGCCGACCACCCGCGCGCAAACAGCTGGAGGCCCCAGATGTTCACAACTGGATCAATAACCTTGCGCATCACGCCGTCGAGCATCAGATTTCTTTCATGACTGGTGCGGGCATCCGCCTGATTTCGGTCCACTCTAGACGAGGATCCTTACGGTGGGTTGTTCAAGAAGCCAAATCACATTGCTGATGATCCTTGGGCTGTCGGCCTGCGGGCCGGTTGCGATGCCGTCAGGGCCGCCCGGGGGCGTCGGGTCCGCAGAGATTGCGTGCCCTGCTCCAGCCCGGACGGCCCGCGACGCACCTGCATTGGTGGCCTTGATGAATGCTGAGCGCGCGCGCGCCGGGCTGCAACCGCTGACCCTGTCGGCCCCGGTTTCTGCCGTGGCGCAGGCCCATGCCTGCGATGCCGCCGCCCGGCAGGACATCGGGCACATCGGCCGCGATGGGTCCACCCTGTCGGAGCGGTTGCAGCGGGGCGGCATAACTGCCGCGCTGGTGGCGGAAAACAATGCCAGTTTCTATCGCACCCCGGCTGAGGCAATGGCGGCGTGGATGGCATCGCCGCCGCACCGCGCCAACATTCTGCGGCCCGCTGTCCGCCGCGTGGGCGTCGGTCAGGCGGATGGGGCCGCGGCGGTTTGGGTTGTCGATTTCACCTCGTGACTGGGCGACGTTTCAACGTTTTATCACCAGATCGGCCCGCAACCCGCCCAGGGTGTCACTTTCCCCCAGCCGCAAGATACCGCCATGCGTGCGGGCGATGTCGGCGGCGATGGACAGGCCCAGGCCGACGCCGCCGCCCTTGTTGGGGTCGCGGGCCGCGTCAAGGCGGGTGAAGGGCAGCATCGCCTCCTCGCGCTTGTCCTTGGGGATGCCCGGCCCGTCATCCTCGACCGTCAGGCGCAGGTTGCGGTCGGTCAGGGCATAGCTCAGGACCGCACGGTCGCCGTAGCGCAGGGCGTTGCCGATCAGGTTGTCCAGGGCGCGCATCACGGCCTGCGGGCGCATCTGCACAGGACCCGCCCCCGAGGTTTCGCCCAAAGTAACTTGCAAACCGCCGCGTCGCGCCTTGTCAACGGCCTGTGCGACCAGAACGGCGGGGTCAACTTCGGCGCTGTCCTCCATCGCGTCGCCGCGGGCAAAGGCCAAAAACTCGTCGACAAGACGGGTCATGTCTTCGACATCCTGCAAAAGGGCTGCGGTGTCTTCGTCTTCGGGCAGCAAGGCGAGGCCAAGCCTGAGCCGCGTCAACGGGCCACGCAGATCATGGCTGACACCGGACAGCATCAGCGTGCGCTGTTCGATCTGGCGTTCGATTCTGGCGCGCATATCCAAAAAGGCCTTGCCGGCGGCCCGCACCTCCAACGCGCCGCGCGGGCGATATGGAAGCGTCTGACCCCGGCCAAACGCCTCGGCCGCTGAGGCGAGCCGGGTGATGGGCGACAATTGATTGCGCAGGAAGACATAGGCCACCAGCGTCATCAGAACCGAGGCAAACCCCGTGAGAACCAGCAACTGATGCGGATTGGACGCCGTGACGCGGCTGCGATTCAGCACGACCTGCATCGGTCCATGGCGCGTGGTCAGCCAGAGGTGAACTTCTCGGGGGTTGGATTGCAGATCCACGGCCGTCAGGGCAGGCAAGCCGTCGTGAAGCACGGTTCCCACTTCGCGTCCCGAGATATCCCAGAACGACCGCGCGTCGCCGACCACCGTCGGGGCTTTGGCGGGCAAGGACATGGTGATGGCCAGGTCGCGTGCAACCTGGCCCGCATCCCGGCCTGCCGCCGCCAGATCGGGCGCGGTTTCGACCGCGCGCAACAGGGTGCGCACCTCCAGCTGGACCCCGCGTGACAACTGGCGCGTGACCCCGTCGAAATGGCGCTGAATGAAGACGACAGAGACAACCAGCTGAATCGTGACCACCGGCACGATCAGGATCAGGGCAGCCCGGCCGAACAGACTGCGCGGCATATAGGTCTTGAAGTGGAAGGCCATGACGGTGATCCTAGGGGGCAATGAGTTTCAAGGAAAGCCAAGATGGCACCAAACATCCGCCTGATCCGCGCCGATAACCCCTCGCCGCTGACCGGGACGGGCACCAACACCTATCTGCTGGGCGAAGGCGCGGTTGCGGTGATTGACCCCGGCCCCGATCTGGACAGCCATCTGGCAGCGATTCTGGCGGCCTTGTCCCCTGGGGAGCGGATCACGACGATCCTGTTGACCCATGCCCATCTGGACCATTCGGC
>CAMBWO010000050.1 GCA_945871285.1 Pseudorhodobacter antarcticus
TGGCCTCCCGCGCACGCGCGTTCCAGGTGGTCCCCACATCATCATCCTCGTGGTCCATGCTGGACAGTGCCTGCGCCCAGGCCGATTTCGTCTGCGAAATCACCCCCATCCGCGCCCCATCTACCGCCCTTGAGGGCAACCGCGCCAAAATCCCCTCGGCCACCTTGCGGGCATCCCCCACGATCCCAACCGCGACCTTCTTGGTCAGCCCGATCCGTGCGGGGTTGATATCGACCTGAATGATCTTGGCGTCCTTGGGCCAATAGTCCAACCCATAGCCCGGCAGCGTCGAAAACGGGTTCAACCGCGTCCCCAGCGCCAGCACCACATCGGCCTTGGCGATCAACTCCATCGCCGCCTTGGAACCGTTATACCCCAGCGGCCCCACGAACAGCGGGTGCGACCCCGGAAACGCGTCATTGTGCTGATACCCCACGCAAACCGGCGCCGTCAGCCGCTCCGCCAGGGCCATCGAGGCCGCAATCGCCCCGCCCAGCACAACCCCCGCCCCGTTCAAGATCACCGGGTTCTTCGCCCCCGCCAGCAACGCCGCCGCCGCCGCCAAGGCCTCCTCACCCCCCGAAGGCCGCTCGAACTCCACCACCAGCGGCAATTCGATGTCGATCACCTGCGTCCAGTAATCCCTCGGCACGTTGATCTGTGCAGGCGCCGACGCCCGCCGCGCATTCACGATCACCCGGTTCAGCACCTCGGCAATCCGGCTTGGGTCGCGGACCTCCTCCTGATAGGCAACCATGTCCTTGAACAGGTCCATCTGCGCCACTTCCTGAAACCCGCCCATCCCGATGGTCTTGTTCGCCGCCTGCGGTGTCACCAACAGCAGCGGCGTGTGGTTCCAATAGGCGGTCTTGACCGCCGTCACGAAATTGGTGATCCCCGGCCCGTTCTGCGCGATCATCATGCACATCTTGCCGCTGGCCCGGGTAAACCCGTCCGCCATCATCCCGCCCGAGCCCTCATGGGCGCAGTCCCAGAACGTAATCCCCGCCGCCGGGAAATTGTCCGAAATCGGCATGAAGGCCGACCCGATGATCCCGAACACATGTTCGATCCCATGCATCTGCAAGGTTTTGATAAAGGCCTCTTCGGTGGTCATCTTCATGGGCTTCGCTCCTGTCGCTTTGCGCTCTTCTACTGCCTAAGGCATCGCCTCTCTTAGGGCCAGCACCCCCACCGCCATAAGTCCAGATCACCCCAACCGCCGCTCTGCCGCCGCAATCCGCGCAATCCCCTCTGGAATCTTCGCCGCCGCGATGGACCCATAGCCCAGCCGATAATGCCGCAGGTCCGCCCGTGCCGGATCAAAAAACGCCCGCCCCGGCTCGATCAACACCCCTTCCGCCCGCAATTCCGCCGCCAGAGCCTCGGTATCCACCGCCGCCCGCATCCAGTAACTCGACCCGCCAAAGCCACCTTGCCCCGCCACCGTCAAGCCATGGGCGGCAATCGCCTCCTCCATGACCTGCCGCCGCCGCTTGAAGGCCCCGCGCATCCGGTTGACCATCGCATCATAGTGCCCAAGGCTCAGGAAATAGGCCATCGTGCGCTGAATATGCCCCGGCGGATGGCGCAAACTCATCAGCCGCAACGCCCGCGCCTCGCGAATAAACCCAGGTGGACCAACGAGATACCCCAACCGCATCCCCGGAAAAACGCTTTTGGAAAACGACCCGGCATAAACCACCCTCCCCCCGGCATCCAAGGATTTCAGCGCAGGAGAGACCGGTTTCAGGAACGACATTTCGAACTCGTAATCATCCTCCACCACGATGAACCGCTCACGCTCGGCGGCCTGCAACAGCGCCAACCGCCGCTCCAGCGGCATCGTCGCATTGGTCGGGCATTGGTGGCTCGCCGTGGTAAACACCACATCCACCCCACCGGGCAGCGCCTCGGGCGGCAAGCCACCTTCATCGACATCCACCGACAAAACCTGCGTCCCCCCCGCCTCCAGAACGGCCCGCAAGCCCGGATACCCCGGATTCTCCATCACCGCCCGCCGCCCCTGACCCAGCAAACAGGCCGCCGTGATCCACAGCCCGTTCTGCGCCCCCAAGGTCAGCAAAACCTCATCCTCCCGCGCCGCAATCCCCCGCCGCGGCAAAATCTGGCGCAACACATGGTCAATCAGCAGCGGGTCGTCGCGGTCATAGTAATCCGCCGTCATCGCCGCAAAATCGCGCCGCCCCAGCGCCCGCACCGCACAAAGCCGCCAGTTCTGATGGTCAAACAAGGTTGGGTCCGCCTGCCCATAGATAAAGGGCCAGCCATAGCTCTCCCAATCCAGCGGCCGCTCCACCCCGATCCGCCCCGAAAACCGCGTCCCCGACAGCCGGGCAAACTCCACCGCCTCGACCCGCGCCGCCGCCAGTGGCAACTCACTGGCCAAAGGCGCCGCCTCCGAAATGAAATACCCCGACCGCCCCCGCGCCGTCAGATAATCCGACGACACCAACTCGGCATAGGCCAGCGTCACCGTCAGCCGCGACACCTGCAAATGCCCCGCCAGCCCCCGCGACGACGGCATCTTCTGCCCCGCCCGAAACCGCCCCGCGAGCACGCCCTCCGTCACCATCTGCCGGATACGCTGCTGCAACGACCCCCGCGCCGCAGGCGGCAGCACAAAAGCCTCAGCCGGGATCTGCATCCACAAACCCCTGAAATTTGACTAAAATTTGCGCCCTTTCATATTGGCACAAATATCCCACAGGGGGAGGACTCATTGGTTCCTTGAACCAATGAGTCCCGGGGGATGTGAAATCCCCCGGTTCCGCCCTCAACCTCAGTTGAACACCTTGATCAGCGCCCGGTCCACCGCATCAGTGATGTGGTCGATATTGTCCGCCGTCGCAATCAGCGCCGGGCTGAAACACAGCGTGTTGTTCAACCCGTTCAGGCTGCGGTTGGTCATGCCGATGATGACGCCCTGCGCCATGCAGTCGGTCACCACCGCCGCGACCTTCTTCTCGTCTGCCGCTTCCTTGGTCACCCGGTCCGCGACCAATTCCGCCCCGCAGAACAGCCCCGCGCCGCGCACATCGCCAATCACCCGGTGCTTGTCCTGCAAGGCCCGCAGGTTCGCCCGCATCCGCTCCCCCATGACAATGGTGTTCTCCAACAACCCCTCATCCTCGATGATCCGCATGTTCTCCAGCGCCGCCGCCGGCCCCGCCGTACACCCGCCAAAAGTCGAGATGTCGCGGAAATAGCTCATCGGGTCCGACGGATCGTCCTTGAACTGATCAAAAATCGCCTCCGTCGTCACCGTGCAGGCAATCGCGGCATAGCCACTGGCCACACCCTTGGCCATCGTCACAAAGTCCGGCTTGATGCCATAGTTCTGATAGCCAAACCAGGTCCCGGTCCGGCCAACCCCGCAAACTACTTCATCAATGTGCAGCAACACGTTGTATTTGCGGCAAATCTCGCCAACCCGCTCCCAATACCCCTCCGGCGGCACGATCACCCCGCCGCCCGCCGTCACCGGCTCCAGCACGATGGCACCCACGGTATCCGGCCCCTCGCGCAGGATCACCTCTTCGATCGCATCCGCCGCCCGCTCGCCGTAATTCTCGACATCCCACTGCTTGCGGTATTCTAGGCAATGCGGCACCTCGACGAACCCCGGCGTGAACGGCCCATACTGCATCGCCCGCTGCGGCTGTCCCGCGCTCGACAGCGCAGTGATGGTCGTGCCGTGGTAATCGCGGTCGCGATACAGGATCTTGTATTTCTTGCCGCCATGGTGCCGATGCGCAATCTGGCGCACCATTTTGTAAACCTTTTCATTGGCTTCCGACCCGGAGTTCGAGTAATAAACCCGCGTCATCCCCGGCATCTTTTCAATCAGCCGCTTGGCAAAATTCGCCCCCGGAATCGACCCTGCCGAGCCTGCGAAATAGTTCAGCTTGACCAACTGCTCATACACCGCCTTGGCAATCGACTCGCGGCCATACCCCACGTTCACCGTCCAGACGCCGCCCGACACACCGTCGATGTGCTCCTTGCCCTTGGCGTCCCAAACCTTGATCCCCTTGCCCTCGACGATGATGCGCGGGTCGATCGTCTCGAACGGCTTGTGCTGGATCAGATGGTGCCAGATGTGGGCGCGGTCGGCCTCGATCACTCCGGTCATGTCGTTGGTGGCATCGGTCATGGCTGAACTCCTTGAACTGCGAATCGCTGCACAGGGCAGATTGCCCTTGTTTTGCCGCATCATCCGCCTTCCGTCCAGCGGGCGTTAGGGCCAGTGCCCCCGGGGTGATGAGTCCAGATCGCCAAAACCACCGATTGCCCTTTCCGCCCGAACACGGCAACTTGGGCGCACAAGGGGGGACAGCATGGACATCACCTGGATCGCCGTCGATTGGGGCACCTCGAACCTGCGCGCCTGGGCCATGGGTCCCGCGGGCCCGCTGGCTCAGGCCACCTCGGACGAGGGCATGGGCAAACTCGCCCCGGCCGAGTTCGAACCCGCCCTCCTGCGTCTCATCTCCCCCTGGCTCACCCGGCCCACAGCCGTCCTCGCCTGCGGCATGGTCGGCGCCCGCCAGGGCTGGCGCGAAGCAAAATACCGCGCCACCCCCTGCACACCCGTGGACGCCGCAGGCATCCTGCACGTCCCCACCCACGACCCCCGCCTGACCTTCCACATCGCCCCCGGCCTGTCCCAAGACCGCCCCGCCGACGTGATGCGCGGCGAGGAAACCCAGGTCGCCGGCGTCCTCGCCCTGCATCCCGGCTTTGACGGCGTCATCTGCCACCCCGGCACCCATTCGAAATGGGTCCATGTCTCGGCGGGTGAGGTGGTCAGTTTCCAGACCTTCATGACAGGCGAGCTTTTCGCCCTCCTCTCCACCCAATCCGTCCTGCGCCACGGCATGGCCGAGGGCTGGGACGACGCCGCCTTTGACGCAGGCGTCGCCGACGCCCTGCAAAGCCCCGACAAATTCGCCGCCCGCCTGTTCTCGCTGCGCGCCGAACTGCTGCTGCACGGCCTGACCCCGGCCCAATCCCGCGCCCGCCTGTCCGGCCTGCTGATCGGCATCGAACTGGCCGGCGCCAAACCCTATTGGCTGGGCCAGCGCGTCATGCTCGTCGGCGCCCCCGCCCTGGCCGCCAGTTACACCCGCGCCCTTGGTTCCCAAGGGCTTGCCCCCGAAACGCTGGACGCCACCGCCTGCACCCTTGCCGGCCTCAGCCGCCTGCACAGCCAGATGAGCCAAAAATGACCCACCGCAACCTGATCGCCATCCTGCGCGGCCTGACCCCGCCCGAGGCCCTGCCCGTGGCCGAGGCCCTCATCGCCGCCGGGATCACCCGCATCGAAGTGCCGCTGAACTCGCCCCACCCCATGACCTCGATCGCCACCATGGCCAAACACTTCGGCACCGTGGCCCAAATCGGTGCCGGCACCGTCCTGACCATCCGCGACGTCCATGAGGTCCGCGACGCAGGCGGCACCCTGATCGTCTCGCCCAACTGCGACCCCGACCTGATCCGCGCCACCAAAGAGGCCGGGATGGAGTCGTGGCCCGGCGTCATGACCCCGACCGAATGCTTTGCCGCGCTCAAGGCTGGCGCTGACGGCCTGAAAATCTTCCCGGCCAGCCTGATCGGCCCTGACGGGCTCAAGGCCATCCGCGCCGTCCTGCCCAAGGGCACCCAGGTTTACGCCGTTGGCGGCGCGGGCGCCTCCAACTTCGCTGAATGGATGCGTGCCGGGGCCGATGGGTTCGGCATCGGCACCGCCCTTTACACCCCCGGCCTGTCCACGGCCGACGTGGCCACCCGCGCCACCGCCCTTGTATCCGCCTATGACGGAGCCCTGAGATGATCCACGACGCCACCCCCTGCACCCTTGGCGAAGGCGCCCTGTGGCACCCGACCCGCCGCCAGTTCTTCTGGTTCGATATCCTCGGCCAGAAACTGATGACGCACGACCGCGACGGCCTGCGCACCTGGCGCTTCCCCGAGATGGTCTCGGCGGCGGGCTGGGTCTCGGAAGACGTGATGATCATGTCCGGCGAACGCGACATCTTCCTGTTTGATCTGGAAACCGAGGAAATCGAGGTTCTGTGCGAGTTCGAGGCCGACAAACCCGGCAACCGCCCCAATGATGGCCGCGCCGACCGTCAGGGCGGGTTCTGGGTCTCGACCATGGCCCAAGGCGGCGACATGGCGGGCAAGGGTGCGATCTACCGCTGGTACAAGGGCGAGTTGCGCAAGCTGTTCCCCGATATCACCATTCCGAACTCGATCTGCTTCACCCCCGATGGCAGCCACGCCTATTATTCCGACAACGCCACGCCCTATGTGATGAAGGTGGCTTTGGATGCCGAGGGCTGGCCCACCGGCCCGTCCACCGTGTTCATCGACCATACCGCCGACGGCTTTGCCGCCGATGGGTCCGTGGTTGATGCCGATGGCAATTTCGTCTGCGCCGAATGGGGCGGGGCGCGGGTCGCCGTCTACTCGCCCGCAGGGCAGTTGCTGCAAACCTATCCCTTCCCCGCGCTGCACACCTCCTGCTCCTGTATCGGCGGGCTGGACATGGCGACGCTCTACTGCACCTCCGCCCGTGCGGGCATGTCGGACGAGGGGCTTGCCGCCTATCCCGACGCCGGAAAGACCTTTGCCGCCCCCTATGCGGGCCGCGGCCTGCCCGAACCCCGGGTCCTGCTGAAATGACCTTCGCTGCCCAAATCGCCCAAGCCGCCGCCGAACTCGCGCAGGGTGCTGCGGGCACAAAACCCGCCGAACTGGCCGCCCTGGTCAAAACCCTTGCCACCGCCCGCCGCATCGCGACCTTTGGCTGCGGGCGCGAGGGGATCATGATGCGCGCGCTGACCATGCGCCTCTATCACCTGGGTCTTGACGCCCATGTCGTGGGCGACATGTCCTGCCCGCCACTTGGCCCCGGCGATCTGCTGCTCATTTGCTCCGGCCCCGGCCGTCTGTCCACCGTCGCCGCCCTGATCGGCCAGGCCCGCGCCGCCGGGGCGCTCATCGCCTGCATCACCGCCCAACCCCAGGCCCCCGACCCCATGGCCTGCGATCTCGTCCTGACCATCCCCGCCCAGACCATGGCCGATGACCAGACCGCCACGACCCTCCTGCCGATGGGCTCCATCTTCGAAGGCGCGCTGTTTTTGGTGTCCGAGGTTTTGATCCTGTCCCTGCGCGACCGCCTGCGCGAAACCACCGCCACCATGCGCGCCCGCCATACCAATCTGGAATAGCTGCAAATCCGGGCACCTCTGCACGCTTTGTGCAGTCTTGATGACAAAATGGGCAGGTGACGCCACGTTTTGGTCAATTAGACGCTTGCCGAATCCGTTCTGTGCACGTCACAACTGTTGAAACAACGGCGGGACCACATGCCGGACCAGGGAATAACGGCTGCCAGGCAGCCCAACACAGCGTCTCAGCCCATCGCCATCCGCGTCAGCGGTTTGCGCAAAAGCTTTGGCTCGCACGAGGTTCTGAAAGGCGTGTCCCTGACCGCCCGCGAAGGCGACGTGGTGGCCATCATCGGCGGGTCCGGCTCGGGCAAGTCCACCATGCTGCGCTGCGTCAACTTCCTTGAAACCCCCTCGGGCGGCGATATCGAGATTGGCGGCGAAATGGTCGCGATGCGCCCCGACGGCTCGCCCGCCGACCGCCGCCAGATCGAACGTCTGCGCCAAAGCCTTGGCATGGTGTTCCAGAACTTCAACCTGTGGACCCACAAGACCGTTCTGGAAAACCTGATCGAGGTTCCCGTCCACGTCCTGAAAATCCCCAAACCCGAGGCCGAGGCCCAGGCCCGCAAACTCCTCGCCCGCGTCGGCCTGGCCGAGAAAGAGGGTGCCTTCCCCGCCTTCATGTCGGGCGGCCAGCAGCAACGCGCCGCCATCGCCCGCGCCCTGGCCATGAACCCCAAGGCGATGCTCTTTGACGAACCCACCTCCGCCCTCGACCCCGAACTGGTGGGCGAGGTGTTGCAGGTCATCAAGGGCCTTGCCGACGAAGGCCGCACCATGATTCTGGTGACCCATGAGATGAAATTCGCGCGTGAGGTGGCCACCCATGTCATCTACCTGCACAACGGCGTCATCGAAGAAGAAGGCCCGCCCGACGCCCTGTTCGGCGCGCCCAAATCCGACCGTTTGAAACAGTTCTTGAAAACCGTGGGATAACCCCACGTCCGACCAACCAGGAGAATACAATGAAGAAAATAACCCTCGCGCTTGCCGCCACCTTGGCGCTTGGCACTGCCGCCTTTGCCGAACCGGTCAAGATCGGTGTCGCCGCCGAACCCTACCCGCCCTTCACCTCGCCCGATGCGTCGGGCAACTGGGTTGGCTGGGAAATCGACTTCATGAACGCGGTCTGCAAACAGGCCGCCCTGGAATGCGTCATCACCCCCACCGCCTGGGACGGCATCATCCCCGCCCTGACCGCCGGGCAGATCGACGTGATCATGTCCTCGATGTCCATCACCGAAGAGCGGATGAAAACCATCGACTTCTCCGACAAATACTACAACACCCCCGCCATGGTCGTCACCGCCAAGGGCGCCGGCCTGACCCCCGATCCCGCTGGCATGACCGGCAAGATCATCGGCGTTCAGGTTTCCACCACGCATGAGGCCTATACCCAGAAATACTTCGCCCCCGTCGCGGCTGAAATCAAAACCTATCAAACCCAGGATGAGGCGAACCAGGACCTCGCCGCCGGCCGCATCGACGCCATCATGGCCGACAGCATTGCCCTGGCCGATTTCCTGAAATCCGAAACCGGTGTGGCGTGCTGCGAATCCGCAGGCAACGTCGCCGACGATTCTTCGATCCTGGGCCTGGGCGTCGGTTTCGGCCTGCGCAAGGGTGACCCTCTGCTGCCGACGCTGAACGCCGCGATTGCAGCGGTCCGCGCCGATGGCACCTATGACACCATCACCAAAGCCTACTTCGATTTTGACGTCTACGGCGCCGCCAACTGATGGCCTGTCCGCCCCCCTCGCAACTCACCTCGTTCGAGCTTTTGGGCTTTGGCGACTGTGGCTGGGGGGCGACTCTGCTGTGGGGCCTGGGCAATTCCTTGCTGATCGCTGCGGGCGCCTATGCCTTGGGCTTTCTGATCGGAATTGGCGGGGCCTTTGGCAAACTTTATGGCGGCCCCATCCTGCGCGATGTGGCCGCCATCTACACCACCCTTGTCCGCGCCGTCCCTGAACTGGTGCTGATCCTGATCCTGTATTACGCCGTCCCCGGCCTCTTGAACGAGGTCATGGTCGCCTTGGGCCAGGAACGCATCATCCTGCCCCAATTCATCACCGGCGTGGTGGTCCTCGCCTTCGTTCAGGGCGCCTACCAGACCGAGGTTTTGCGCGGCGCCATCCTCGCCGTGCCCCATGGCCAGATCGAGGCGGCCCGCGCCATGGGCATGTCGCCCCTCCTCGTCGCCCGCCGCATCATCCTGCCGCTGATGACCTCGAACGCCGTGCCGGGCCTTGGCAACTTGTGGCTCAATGCCACCAAGGACACCGCCCTGCTGGCCGTCATCGGCTTCAGCGAACTCACCAAGGCCACCTATCAGGCCTCTGCCACCACAAAGGCGTTCTTCACCTTCTATCCCGCCGCGATGCTGATGTATCTGCTGGTGTCCATGGTCTCGATCTATCTGTTCAGCCGGCTTGAAAAATGGGCCCGCCGTGGCCAGCGCGATGTGAGGGGCTGATGAAGGCGTTCTTGCAACCGCACCGGATTGTCCTTCTGGCCATCGGCCTGCTGCTGATTGGCCTTGCCATAGGGCTGATGAACTGGTCCTGGCTGGAAAACCCGAAATATCAGGTGCTCATCGTGCAGGGCATCTGGCGGTCCATCTGGCTGACCGTGGTCACCATGATCATCGGTATGGCGCTCGCCATTCCCATCGGCCTCGCGCAGGCCGTCGGCCCCTGGTATCTGGCCATCCCGGCTCGGGCGTTTTGCACCGTGATCCGGGGCACCCCGCTGCTGATGCAGATCTGGCTGCTCTATTATGGCCTGGGGTCGCTGTTCCCCGGCATCCCCGGCATCCGCGATTCGGTGCTGTGGCCGATCCTGCGGCAGGCCTGGCCCTATGCCGTGGTCGCGCTGTCCTTGTCCGTGGCGGGCTATGAGGGCGAGGTGATGCGCGGCGCCTTCAAGGGCGTGCCACATGGCCAGTTGGAATCGGCCAAGTCGATGGGCATGCCCCCCTTCACCATGTTCCGCCGCATCTGGCTGCCTCAGGCCATCCAGCGCGTCCTGCCCACCATCGGCGGCGAGACGGTGTTGCAGCTGAAATCCACCCCCCTCGTCTCGACCATCACGGTGGTCGAGATCTACTCGGTCGCAGGCCGCATCCGGCAGGACACCTTCATCGTCTACGAACCCCTTCTGCTGTTGGCCGCAATCTACATGTGCATCACCGGGCTGATCGTCCTGGCCTTCCGCACCTACGAACGCCGCCTGCCCACCCGCACTGCCTGACGCAGCGTCAGCCGGTCTTGGCATCCGGGGCAACCGGGCTAAGTGTTTTGGTATCGGAGGCCGCCATGCCGAAACTCATCCGACTGTATATGGTGAACGTTCTGATCGGCTTCGCCATTTCCGCCGCGTTTCTGGCCGTGGTGCTGGTCCTTGATGTGGCGGGTCTGCGCCGCCTGATCCTGACCACGCCATCAGGCTGGATCGCCGGGTTCTTGTTCTTTCTGTCCAACGGCCTTGTCTTCGCCGGGGTGCAATTCGCCATCGCCGTGATGGCCCTGGCCGAGGATGACACCCCCACGCCGCGTGGCGGCCTGCGCAGCCTGTTGCGCCTCGCGCCAGCCAGGGTTCCCGCCAAGTCCAAACCCCGCCGCGGTTAGCCAAGGCCTGCAAGTCGCACCCGGCACAAACCTTTGAACATCCGGTGAACAAAAGTTAACGCATCCTTGCGATCCGGTTAATTTTTCAAACGTCCATATCTGGACGCCCCTTGCCCCGCCGGATCAGGTGCAACACCACCCCCCCCTCCTCCCGCGCCTCCAGATACTCATGCCCCCCCTCGGCGCAGAAATGCGGCAGGTCGATCAGCGCCATCCGGTCCGTCGCCCGCACACAAACCACCGCCCCCTCCGGCAGCGCCAGCAACCTCTTGCGGGCCCGCAGCACCGGCAGCGGACACAGCAACCCCTCGCAATCGACCTCGTGATCCCAGTCCAAACCCACACTCCAATGTGACACAAGGCGGGGGTGACGCCGCCCCCGCAACCTTGTAGACCACCGCCAAAGGAGACACCATGTTCGGCATCGAAGTCGCAGACGCAAGCCTACTGCCCGCCATGGCCGTCGCCCTTCTGGCCGGCTTCCTGTCCTTCCTTTCGCCCTGCGTCCTGCCCATCGTGCCGCCCTATGTCGCCTATATGAGCGGCATCTCCATGGGCGACCTGCGCCAGGGCCGCTCGGCCGTCGTCGCCGCCATCTTCTTCGTCCTTGGCCTCTCCACCATCTTCCTCGCCATGGGCGCCGGTGCCTCGGCCTTCGGCATGCTGTTCCTCAGCTACAAATCCACCCTCGAAACCATCGCCGCCCTCATCGTCATGACCTTCGGCGCGCATTTCCTGGGGCTGTTCCGCCTGAAATTCCTCGACCGCGACGTCCGCTTTGATGCGGGCGACCGGGGCGGTTCAGCCTTTGGCGCCTACCTCCTCGGCCTCGCCTTCGCCTTCGGCTGGACGCCCTGCATGGGGCCGGTCCTCGGCTCCATCCTGTCGCTGGCCATGCAACAGGGCTCCGTCGGCAGCGGCGCCGCCCTGCTGACCGTTTATGCCTTTGGCCTTGGTATCCCCTTCATCCTCGTCGCCGCCTTCTTCCCCCGCATGACCGGCCTCATGGCCTTCATGAAACGCCACATGGACCGGATCGAGCGGGTCATGGGCCTGCTGCTCTGGACCGTGGGCCTGATGATGCTGACGGGCGGCTTTGCCCAGTTCTCGGGCTGGCTCCTCAACACCCTGCCGCCGTGGTTGCTGCTCGGCTGACCCTAGACAAGCCACATTCCTGCGCCAATATGGCGCGTGATGACCAACGCCCCCTCCCCTTTCCGTCGACGGGTATTCTATATCCCCGGCTATGACCCGATCCCGCCCCGCCGCTACCGCGAGCTTTACCGCAAGGAGGGCGCCCAACAGGCCGCCATCTCGGGCTACACCCTGACCCTGCACCCCAAGGCCACCGACGGCCCCTACGGATGGCACGTGACCTCCGGCCACGTTCAGGCGGATATCGAGGTACTGGTCTGGTCCGACATCGTCCGCGGCTCCATGGATCAGGGCATCGCGGCCACCTATCTGCAACTCATCCGCACGGCTTGGGTCTATATCGCCAGCGGCGCGCTTTACCGCCTGATGCACCTGCGCAAAGGCCCGATGATTGCCGCCCTCTACCCCATCGGGATGCTGCTCTTGCAACTGACGCTGGCGCTGATGCTGGGCTTTCTCGCCTACGGCCCCGGTGCCGCGCTGCACCCCCTGCTAGGCCTCGCCCTCTGGGCCGCCGTCACGACCCTCATGCTGCGCCTGTTCCGGTCCCGCGACAACCGGTTCTACGCCTATTACCTGATGCACGACTACGCCTTTACCGCGCAGTCAAACGGCGCGAACCCGCCCGAACTTGAAACCCGCATGGCCGAATTCCGGCACATCATCGCCTCAGCCCTCACCCCCGACGTGGACGAAGTCCTCATCGTCGGCCACTCCTCCGGCGCCCATCTCGCCGTCTCAATTCTGGCCGACCTGATCCGCGCAGGCCTGCCGCCCGACGCCCCGCCCCTCGCCTTCCTCTCCTTGGGCCAGGTCGTCCCCATGGTGTCCTTCCTGCCCCGCGCAAACCGCCTGCGCACCGATCTGGCCTATCTTTCGGCCCGCGACGACCTCACGTGGGTCGATGTCACCGCCCCCGGCGACGGCTGCGCCTTTGCCCTGTGCGACCCCGTTTCGGTGACGGGCGTCGCCCCACCAGACAAACGCTGGCCCCTTGTCCTGTCCGCCGCCTTCACCCAAACCCTGTCGCCCGAACGCTGGAAATCGCTCCGCTGGCGGTTCTTCCGCCTGCATTTCCAATACCTCTGCGCCTTTGACCGTCCCGGCGACTATGACTATTTCCAGATCACCGCTGGCCCCCTGACCCTGCGCGACCGCTACGCCAACCGCGCCCCCTCAAAATCCCGCATCGAAACCCCGCGCTCGGGGTTCACCAGCCTATGATCCCACCCAAACCCACCCCGCGCCCCGACAAGGTCTCGCTCTGGGCCTATCTGCGCCTCTTCCGCCAGGACATCCTCTCCGCCCAACCCGCCCGCCTCTATCACGCCTGGATGGCCGAATTCCGCACGCCGTTCTTCCGGTCCTACCTCGCCAACGACCCCAAACTGGTCAATCTGGTCCTGACCGACCGCCCCGATGATTTCCCCAAATCCACCCGCATCGCCGAAGGCCTGCGCCCCCTCCTCGGCAATTCGGTGTTCGTCACCAATGGCGAGGTCTGGAAACGCCAACGCCGCATCATCGACCCCGCGTTCGAGGGCGGCCGCCTGCGCGACACCTTCCCCGCCATGCTGGCCGCCACCCAAGCCGCCATTGCCCGCATGCCCCTGGGTGAGGTTGAGGTCGAGGAACCCGCCAGTCACGCCGCCGCCGACGTGATCTTTCGCACCCTGTTTTCCATCCCCATCGAAAACGAAATCGCAGCGGCCGTGTTTTCCGAATTCCGCACCTATCAGCGCACCCAACCCATCCTGAACCTCGCCGCCTTCCTGCCGGTCCCGCGCTGGTTTCCGCGCTTTCACCGCCCCGCCACCAAACGCGCCGCCGCCCGGATCCGCGACCTGATCCGCCGCCTGACCGCCGCCCGCGCTTCTGCCATTGCCGCAGGCACCGCGCCCGATGATCTGGCAACCAAGATCATGACCACCGCCGATCCCCAAACCGGCCAACGCTTTGAAACCGAGGAGATGGTCGACCAGGTCGCCATCTTCTTTCTGGCGGGCCACGAAACCTCCGCCTCCGCCCTCGCCTGGGGCCTCTATCTGCTGGCCGCCTTCCCCGACGTGCAGGACCGCGTCGCCGCCGAAGCCGCGCTGATCGGCGAAACCCCCGATTTTTCGGTGTTTTCCAAACTGAAATACACCCGCGACGTGTTCCGCGAGGTGCTGCGCCTCTATCCGCCCGTGCCCATGATGGTCCGCGAAAACCAGCGCCCCGAGGATTTTCGTGGCCGCCCCGTCAAACCCGGCGCGCAAATCGTGCTCAGCCCCTGGCACCTGCACCGCCACGACCGCATCTGGCCCAACCCCGACGCCTTCGACCCCGCCCGCTGGCAAACCGAGGCGAACCGCGCCCACGCCCGCGACGCCTATATGCCCTTTTCCGCAGGCCCCCGTGTCTGCACGGGTGCAGGGTTTGCCATGGCCGAGGGGGTCTTGCTGCTGGCGATGCTGGCCCGTTCGTTCCGGTTTGAAACCCTGCCCGACCGCGTTCCAGTCCCGGTCGCCCACCTGACAGTGCGCGCCCGCGACGGGATATGGCTCAAGATCAGCCGCCGCTAGCCGAGTGTGACAAACCTTTCCACGCGGTTAACAGAAAATCGCAAACCATTGATCTTGCTTTATTTTCAAAAGTGTCCACGCGTGGACACTTTTGAAATCAGACATAATCGCTCCGGCTCAGCCCATACTTGGCCATCTTTTCATTCAAGGTCCGGCGCGGCAGGCACAGCTCATCCATCACCGCCACGATCGACCCCTTGTGCCGCCGCATCGTGTTGTCGATCAGCATCCTTTCAAAGGCCTCGACATAGTCCTTCAAAGGCTTGCCCTCGGTCGTCAAAGTCGGCCCCGCCGCCTCGTTGTCCGCCATCAACAGCGATGCAATCGACCCCGACCCGCGCCGGTTTTGCAAGACGGCCCGTTCCGAAATATTGACCAACTGCCGCACATTCCCCGGCCAGGGCGCCTGCAATAGTTGCGCCGCCTCCTGCGCCGTCACCTGCGGCGCCTCGCAGCCATATTCCTCGCTGAAACCTTCGGACATGCGGTTGAACAGGGTCAGGATATCTTCCCCCCGCGCCCGCAGCGGCGGCAGAACGATGGTCATGGCCCCCAGGCGGTAAAACAGGTCTGGCCGCAGCGCATCCTCCACCGTCTTGTCCGGGGCGTGATCGTTGCAGATCGCGATGATGCGGGTTTCGGGCGGGGTGCCCTGTTCGTTGATCACCGTCAGCAGACGCGCCTGCAAAGCCCCCGACAGCGCCTCGATATCCTCCAGACAAATCGTGCCACCCCGCGCCTCTTCGATCAGCGGGATCGCGCCATCCTCGGCCGGGCCAAAGATGCGGGCGGACAACTGATCCTCGGACCAGGCCGCGCAAGAGATCGTCACGAACTTCCGCCCCGCCCGCGGCCCCACGGCATGCAGGGCGTGGGCAACCAGAGTCTTGCCGGTGCCGGTTTCACCGTCAATCAAGACATGGCTGTCGGCTTGCCCCAGGTCCAAGATATCCTCGCGCAGCCGCTCCATCACTGGGCTGCCACCGATCAGCTTTTTCATCAGCACCGACCCGTCCGACAATTCCTTGCGCAGCGCCCGGTTGTCCAGCGTCATGCGGCGCGCTTGCGTGGCCTTCTTGGCCAGTTCGGTCATCCTGTCGGGGTTGAACGGCTTTTCAAGGAAGTCATAGGCCCCGACCCGCATCGCCTCGACCGCCATCGGCACATCGCCATGCCCGGTGATCAAGATCACCGGCAGACCCGAATCCATCCCCATCAGCCGCTTCAAGAATGCCATGCCATCCATGCCGGGCATCTTGATGTCGCTGACCACGACGCCCGGAAATTCCGGGCCAATCGCCTTGAGCGCATCCTCTGCACTGGGAAACGTCTCGGTATCAAACCCCGACAGCGCCAGCCACTGGCTGATCGACTGCCGCATATCGGCTTCGTCATCAACGATCGCCACCTTCATTGCCCGAGCCATGTTCAACCCTTATTCCGCTGCTTTTACGTCTTCGCCGAGGATCGGCAGTTGCACTTCAAAGACCGCGCCACCGCGGTCCGAATTTCGCGCCGTCAAGCGCCCGCCCAAGTCTGTCACGATGCCCGAAGAAATCGCCAGCCCAAGTCCAACACCGTCACCCGAGGTCTTGGTGGTGTAAAACGGCTCGAACAGGTTTTCCAGATCGACAATCCCGTGCCCATTGTCGCGCACCGTCAACGTCGCGGTTTCACCGGCAGACAGGATCAGGTCGATCTGGGGTTGCGCCGTTTCCTTGGTCGCATCAAGGGCATTGCGCAAAAGGTTGATCAAGACCTGCTCCAGCCGCAGCCGGTCGGCCATCACCATCACCGGCTGGCGGGGCAGGACGCGGGAAATCTTGACCACCCGCAGTTTCAACTGCGGTTCCATCATCGCCAAAGCCGAGGACAGGCATTGCCGCAGATCCACCGGTTCAAACGCCTCGCCGCCCTTGCGGGCATAGGATTTCAGCTGGCGGGTGATTGCGCCCATCCGGTCGATCAGATCGTCGATCCGCTGAAAGGACGACAGCGCCTCTTCGGGCCGCTTGCGTTGCAGCAGCAGGCGCGCCCCTGCCAAGTAGGTTTTCATGGCCGCCAAGGGCTGGTTCAACTCGTGGCTGACCGCTGCCGACATTTCGCCCAAAGCAGCAAGTTTCGAACTTTGCGCCAGGGTCAATTCGGCAACGGCAAGGTCTTTTTGCACCTTTTCCCGTTCGGCAATCTCGCTTTGCAAGCGGGCGTTCAGCTGCCGCAATTCCGCCGATTCCCGCCGAAAAGACAGCGTTTGCGACCAGGCCCGGCGCGACAGCAAGTAAAACGTCAGCGCCAAAAGGATGGCAAAGCCCATGATCTCAAGCGCAAGGATACCGTTCACCCGCTCACGGACCGAGTCATAGGCGGTGAACGTGACCATGTGCCAGCCCCGAAACGGCACACGCGCATCGGTGCGCAGAAACGCCACGCCCTTGAGGTAGGTGTCAGGCTTGTTATGTGTCCAGTCTGTGGTGACATTCAGCGCCTGATTCAACGCCCGGTCCAACGAGGAGGGGTCGTCCTGAACCGTGATCGCATCATCAAGGTTCAGCCCACGCCAGCGGGGATCGGTCGACAGAATGATGGTATCTTCGGAATTGGCGACCATCACCACGTCCTGCAACCCGGCCCAGGCGCGTTCGTATTTCATCAAATCAACCGCAACGACGATCACACCGATGGATCTGCCATCAGCCATCACGCCCTTGCTGTAGGTGAATTCATACCCGCCGCCGGACCGCGCCGAGGACGAAAACACCGTTTCGGCCGACCGCTGGGCATCAATGAAAAAGCTTTGGCTGCGGTAGTTGGTGCCCAACAGGTTGCGGTTCGTCGCCCCCACGGTCCGCCCCGAGGTGTCCAGCAACCGGATGGAGGCGACGCCGATGTCAGCCTGAACCTGAATGAGCCGCTGAGAGGTCCGGGAAAAGTCGCCCTCCAGCAGGGCCTCGGAAATCGCGGGGTCGCGGGACAAGAGCAAAGGCACCACCGAGGTGCGCTGCAATTCCGAAATCATGTTCCCGGAGTACAGCGCCAGACGCAGCTCGGCCCGATTTCGAGTGTTTTCGGTAAAGCGTTCCGTCAGCAAGCGGTTGGTGACAAGCACGACCCCGATGCCAACAAATACCAATGCCGCAACGGCCAATTTGACCCAAGGCGAACTGCGCGGGATCCGGTCTGGTTTATGCGTCCAAGTGGTGGGGCGTGCCATGCGCGAATTGTAGGCGTCCATCTGGTGCACCTCAAGCGAGGGCGCGGCGCTGCGCGCTATGCCAGCGTCATCCCGCCCATCAGACTGGCGAACATCGCGGCCCCGTCGGCGCCACCCAGGGCCGGATCGACCACCCGTTCAGGATGCGGCATCATCCCCAGGACACGGCGGTTGGCCGACAGGACGCCGGCAATATCCGCCGTCGCGCCATTGGGATTGTCGCAGTAGGTAAAGGCGATGCGGTCTTCGGCCTGCAATTGGGCAAGGCCGGCTGCGTCAATGGTGTAATTGCCGTCATGATGTGCGACCGGAACCCGAATTTCCTGACCGCGCCCATAGGCAGATGTAAAGGCCGACTCCGTGGTCGCGACGCGTAGCGCAACTGTCTTGCAAACGAACTTGAGCCCCGCATTGCGGATCAGCGCGCCGGGAAGCAGGCGCATTTCGGTCAGAACCTGAAACCCGTTGCAGATGCCAAGGACAAAGCCGCCCCGTTGGGCATGGGTCTGGATGGCGGCTGCAATGGGCGACTGGGCAGCAATGGCACCGCAGCGCAGATAATCGCCGAACGAAAATCCGCCAGGGATGCCAACGACATCCACCCCGTGGGGTAGGGATTGGTCCTTGTGCCACACGCGGGCAACATCAAAGCCGGCGGCCTCGAACGCGACGGCCAGGTCGCGATCGCAATTGGATCCCGGGAAGGTAACGACGGCAGCTTTCATGGGCGATCCCTTTCGCGGCAAGGATAGCGCCCGATACCGCAATCAAAGCCGCAGCGCCACCCCGATTCCCGAACCGGACTAGCCAAACAGCCGCGGAATTTCGATGGCGGGACAGCGGTTCATGATGACCGTCAGCCCTGCCGCCTCGGCCTTTCGGGCTGCCGCCTCGTTCACGACACCAAGCTGCATCCAGATTGTCTTGACCCCAGCCAACGAGGTCAGCGCCTCGTCTACAACCCCTTCGACGGCCCCCGAATTGCGGAAGATATCGACCATGTCGACCGGCTCGCCGATATCCGCCAAGGTGGCGCGCACCGCCTCGCCCCATTCCGTCACAAGGCCGGGATGACCGGGGTTCACCGGGATCACCCGATAGCCGCGCCGCGCGAGATACCGGGCAACGCCGTGGCTGGGTCGTTCGGCCTTTGGGGACCAGCCGACAAGGGCGATGACCCTGGTTTCGTCCAGAATGCGGCGCAAGAGATCGTCAGGGTAGGTCATGGTCCGGCCTCTTCATAAAAATGCGCCCGAACCATAAGGCCGGGCGCAAGTGCGGAACGAGGGACAGTGAAGTGAAGGTGGCGTTCCGTGCCGAACCTTCTCAGTATACATTGGAACAGCGTTCACCGGATTCCAGACCCATAGGGCAGAAAACGTGATCACATCACCGTGTCGATGCCGCATAAAGCGCAACCGCAGCGGCATTTGACACGTTCAATGACCCGAACTGGCCCTGAAACGGGATCCGGGCCACCACGTCGCAGGTGTCACGGGTGCGGTCGCGCAGGCCAGGACCCTCGGCCCCCAGCACCAGCGCCACCGCCCTGCCGCCCGCATCGGACAGCGCCTCGTCCAGCGTCACCGTGCCGTCGCCATCCAGCCCGATCAGCCGGAACCCCATCTCGCGCAGCGTCACCATCGCGTCGGCCAGATTGGTGACCCGCAAATAGGGTTGGCGTTCCAGGGCCCCCGAGGCGGTCTTGGCCAAGGCCCCGGTTTCGGGCGCCGAATGATGGCGCGGCGCAATGACGGCCCGCGCCCCGAACACCTCGGCCGAGCGCAGCACCGCCCCCACATTGTGCGGGTCGGTGACACGGTCAAGGCACACCACCAACGGCAACCCCTCGCCCGAGACGCACACATCCTCAAACCTGCCCCAAGACAGCGGCCGCGCCTCAAGGGCGGCACCTTGATGCACCGAATCCGGTGCAATCGGCACCTCGAAATGGCGGGGATCGGTGATTTCCGGCTCCATCCCCGATTGGGCAACGGCATCTTGCAACTTGTCGAGGGCGTTCTTGGTCAGGACAAGACGCAGCTTTTCGCGGGCCGGGTTGACCAACGCATCCCGCACGGCGTGCAGACCGAACAGCCAGACCGTCTCTTTGGCCTCGGCACGCTTGGTCCGTTCCTTGTCGACCACCCAGGTTGGTTTCGTCGCGCCGGTCATCGTCACACCCTCTCGTTGCATCGACCCCCTGTGGCGCGACGCGACGGCTGTTGCAAGAAAAAACATCGACGGTTCGCCCTTGACGGCCCCCGGTCGCTTGTCTATTCGACGGCTCATGTGTGGGCGACGAGCTGCAAGGTGCGGCAGGGGACTGTAACTCCCCCGGGGCGACCCGCGCCTGGTTCGATTCCAGGGTCGCCCACCATAATGCCATCTGGCAAAAAGCCGGCCCGTCACTGGGCCGGCTTTTGCATTCGGGCAGTTGGATTACAGGACGAAATCCGATGCGGTGATCGCCAGGGCCGCGCCGACCTGGATGCCGAAGTCTGCCACAAGATCGCCATTCAAATCCCCCTCGACAATGCCCGCGACGGCATCATACCGCAGCTGACCGGCCCGTACGAACCCAGCCGCGCCGATGAAGGCAAAGCCGTTGTCGCGCCCACCGACGACAGCGTCGATTGCCGACAGGTCGATCCTGTCAAGGCCGTGGGTGAAATCGGCAATCTCGTCCTGCGCTGCGCCCCGACTTTCGGCCACGCTGCGCAGGATGAAACGGTCGGCACCGCCATTGCCAAAAAGAACATCCGCCCCCAGCCCGCCGGTCAACCGATCCGCCGCCAACCCACCGGCCAGGGCGTTGCCGCCCGTGGAACCCGTCAAGTTGACCGAGGCCGTGGCATAGGTCGCATCCACATCCTCGAACCCGTTGGTCAGGCCGCAATCGCCCCAGACTTGATCCGCAGCCCCCAGATTGACCGTGGCCCCGCGCTCCAGCCGCAGCGTATCAAGACCCGCACCACCACTTTGCAGCCGGTCCTTGGCATCATGCACGATCACATCGTCGCCATCCTCGCCAAACAGGCTGTCGCCACCAGCCCCGCCGTCCAGCGTATCGGCGCCACCCTTGCCATACAGCATATCCCGGCCAGCCAGGCCCAAAAGCACCTCATCCGCGCCGGTTCCGGTCAGGACATCGTTGCCAACCGTGCCGACCAGCACCGTTTCGTCAGCCCCGGCAATGGCAAAGGTCAACAACTGTTCCGTGCCATCCACCGACTGCACGGCAAAGGTGTCACTCGCCGTCTGCCCGGTGGTCAGCGCCTGCACGGCCCCCGCGTCCAGCACATAGCTCCACTGGCCAACCGATGTCAGCGCGGAACGTGTCAACAACTTTGAGACAGCGGGTTTTTGAGTTTAGGCTTGGGCTGGCTCCATCTTCTTGGGCGGGTTGATCCAGACAGCAGTCGGGATTTGGGGTGGTTTGGGACGCTGGCGGACGAATCTCTCTGGGGTGCTGAGAAACGCGGCGTCGAGCGCGGTCTGGCGCGCGGCGTGGATTGCGT
>CAMBWO010000051.1 GCA_945871285.1 Pseudorhodobacter antarcticus
CCTGGCAAGGATATGGGCGGCGAGCAGGTGGCCGGGGTCGAACGCGGCGGGCACCTGCGGCAGGGCGGCGCGGACGCTGGCAAACCCAGCCTTGGTCGCCTAACTGGGGGTGACGCGGCCCGCCATGGTGAGCTTGTCGGCGTTGAACAATTCGCGGATGCGGTCATTGTCACCGACGCGAAAAGAACGGCTTCGCCCGCCTTGACCATGTTAACAAATTGCTGAAACACCTCGGCCATGGCGGGCCGCGCTGCGGGCCCGTCATCTGGCGGTTCCCAAAGCCGCCAGATCGGTGATGGCCAGATCGAGGGCGGCACAGAGACGCTCCGCCTGGGCCCGGCCAAAGACCATGGGTGGTTTGAATTTCAGGACGTTGTCAAAGGGGCCGTCGGTCGAGGCGAGGACGGCATTCTGGCGCAGGTGGTTGACGATCCAGGTGGCCTCTTGCGTCGCAGGCTGCTGGGTTTCGCGGTTGCGCACGAGTTCGATGCCGAGGAACAGGCCCGCGCCACGAACGTCCCCGATCAGGGGCTGGTTCTGGGCCATCTGACGGAAGCGATCGAGGAGATAGTCGCCGGTTGCGAGGGCTGCTGCCTGCAACCCCTCGGCCTCCATCACGTCCAGCACAGCCATGCCGACGGCCATCGATACCGGATTGCCGCCGAAGGAGTTGAAATACTCCATGCCATTGGCAAAGGCGGCGGCGAGTTCGGGGGTGGTGACGACGGCGGCAAGGGGGTGGCCGTTGCCGATGGGTTTGCCCATGACGACAATGTCGGGCACCACGTCCTGCAATTCAAACGCCCAGAAATGCGAACCGACGCGACCAAAGCCGCATTGCACCTCATCCGCGATGCACAGGCCGCCAGCGGCGCGGATATTGGCGTAGACGGCGGCGAGGTAGCCTTGGGGGTAGACGACCTGACCGCCGACGCCAGAAATACTCTCGGCGATGAATGTGGCGGAGGGGGTGCCGGTTTTGGTGGCGATGGTGGTCAGGCAGCGGTCGATGTCGGCGGCGTAGGCTTGACCCGTTGCCACGCACATGCCCCGGTGCGGGCCGCGGTAGGGGTCGGGGAACTGGGCGATTTCGACGAAATCGGGTTGGGGATAGCCGCCTTTGCGTTTGAACTTATAGGGGCTGATGTCGACCATGCCAGCAGAGTTGCCGTGATAGGCCCAGTCGAGGACCACGGTTGATTTCCGCCCCAAGGCAGTGCGGGCGATGCGCAGGGCCAGTTCGTTCGCCTCGGTGCCCGAGTTGACGAAATAGGCGACCTTGAGGGCACCAGGCAGGGTGGCGGTCAGGCGGTCGGCATAGTCCTGCATCAGGTCGTTCAGATAGCGGGTGTTGGTGTTCAGGATCGCGGCCTGTCGGGACAGGGCCGCGACGACATGGGGGTGGCAATGGCCGACATGGGTGATGTTGTTGACGGCATCCAGATGGGCGCGGCCGGTGTGGTCGATGAGGTAGGGCCCCTGACCCCGCACGATTTTCAGCTTGTCGGCATAGGAGATCGACAGGGACGGGCCGATGCTGTGCTGGCGGCGGGCCAGCAGGGCGGCGGGGGGGGCGGGGTCGACGGTGAAGGATTCGGGGGCCAGGCGCAGGATCAGGTTGGGGTCGATGATGATACCCGACCAGACATCCCAAAGGCTGTCGTGGCCCACCCCAAAGAAGTTGCCTGCGGTCTGGGCCAGAAGGTCGGTCATGATCTGGAAATGGATATGGGGGGCCCAGCCGCCATTCTCATGCCAGTCGCCCAAATGGGCGATCAATCGGCCCGGGGTGACCCGGTCGCCTACGGCGAGCAGACCGGGCAGGGTCGCGCCGAGGTGGCCATACAGCGTCCAGAACGGCACGCCCTGATCGGTTTCGTGGCGCAGGATCAGGGTGTGGCCATAGTCGAGCGGGTCGGCGTTGTAGGTGACATAGGCGACGGTGCCGGGCAGAGGGGCGTAGACGGGGGTCCCGGCGGCGGCGAACACGTCAATGCCGGTGTGGCGAGTGCGGCGTTCGGGGCTGGCGGCATCGGCGAACTGGTCGGTGGCATAGACCGAGCGGCGTTCACCATAAGCGCCAAGGCCGTAGAAGGCCACGGCGGCGGGCAGGGTGGCGGGGCGCTGCGCGGCGAACCAGGCGTCAAAGCGGCGGTCGGAAAAGGCGGGCATGTCGGGGTGGGTGCCCTCGGTCAGCAGGGCGATGCGGGCGGCGGAGGCGAGGGGGGGCAGGAAGAGTTCGGCGGTTCTTGCTGTTGCGAGGTAGGCGCGCACGGCGGCCTCCGCTTTGGTCGCGGCAAAGCCTGCGGCGCGGCGGAACAGGGAAACCATGAATTCGGGGTCGATCCGGTCCAGACGTTCCAGCAGGGCGAAGGCGGGCTTCTGGCTGATCAGCAGATAGTCGTTGTCGGGGTGCAGTTTCGACTGGCGGGAGGAGATACAGAGCGAGGCGACAAGCCGCATCCGCATCAGGTCATAGAGCACATCTGCCTCGCCCTCGGTCAGAGGGAATTCGGCGGTGTAGCCCTGGATCAGGGCGCGGGCGGCGGAATAAAGGTCGGGCGCATCAAGCAGGGCATAGGCAAGGGTGATGGCGAGTTCGTTTACGGTGCGACCAAGGCACATGTCGCCAAAGTCGATCAGGCCGGTGATGGTGTCGGGGTCATCGGCGGCGACGATGACGTTGTTGTCATTGGCATCCTGATGCAGGACGGACACGCGCAGGGCGGGCAGCAGGGGGGCGACGCGGGCCTGATACCGGGCGAAAAGACTGGCGATCAGGGCGCGGTGGGCAGGGGTAATGTCTGCCACGTGGTCTTGCAGGGTCATCACATCGTCCAGCGACCAGGCGAAATCGGGGCGGCGGGCGGCGGGGTGGAAGAAGCCCTGCAACCCCCGCGTCACCCGGCCCATGAAGGCGCCAAGGTTGCACAGTTGGGTCAGGCTGCGCGGAGCGGCGCTTAGGGTCTGGCCGTCCAGATAGCTGACCAGCCGCACCCGGCACGCGGCCCCGGCAATGGTTTCGCGGCCATAGCGCGCCCCGGTCAGGGTGGGGTGCAGGCGGGGAATGCCCGTCACGCCAACCTGCGCCAGATGGGCCAGCACGGCATCCTGCATGTCGCCCAGATCGGCGCCTTCGCCCGCATTCACGATTTTCAGCACGTATTGCCCTGATGCGGTGGTCAACCGGGCGTTCTGGTCGCGTTCCGAGACGAGGGGGCGTAGATCGCCCGTCAGGCCGAAATGGGTTTCGGCAAGGGCCAGCAGGGCGTCGGGGGCGAGGGTGGGGGGCGCGATTTCGAAGGTCGACATGGCTGATCCCCTGGTTGGACGGTCCGGCAAGACCGCCCGATGTAAACGTTTGTATTGGGGGAATGGCGAGACGGAAAGAGGAAGTTTCCAGTGGTGCGCAATTCAGATTTGTCGTGCTTGGGTAACAGACTGGACCAAGTCTCGGATGCCGCGCTGCGCGAGAGCAACCTCGTGCGGCAGGGGGGATGAGTGACAGGTCCGTCCTGAAATACCAGATCACAGGAGATGTCGCGGATCAGTCTTGCCCAGGCGGCGGCGCGGTCGTCGGTCAGGCCCAACGGCGAGACTTCAGCGCCGTCAAAGCCGAGGTCGGCCACGATACGCAGGATAGGGGCGACTTCATCTGTCCAGTGGTCCATCCTGTTGCGCCATTTCCCCAAGTTTCAGGGGCAGTCCTTTCGTCACTCCAGCACCCAGAGGGACTGGCGTGGCAGGTTGATTTCGATATCGGCACCGGGTTGCAACCCCTCGACCAGATCGGGGCTGAGGACGGCTTCGATCACGTTGTCGCCCGATGAGAGGCGCAGGCGGGTCTGGGTGCCGAGGTAGATGCGGTCGATGACGCGGGTGGTGAGGGTGTTTTCCGGGGCCGCGCCGATGCGGACGCTTTCGGGGCGGAAGGTCAGTTTGCCGGAGCCTGTGCGGGCGTCGTCGGGCAGGCGGAGGGGGGGCAGAGTGGAGTGGAATGTGCCTGCGGTTGAGTTGCCGGGGATGAAGTTGTGGCCGCCAAAGAAGCGGGCGACAGCCTCATCCGCGGGGCGTTTGTAGAACACATCAGCGGGGGCGTATTGGCACAGAGACCCGTCGAGGATGAGGGCGACGCGGTCGGCGAGGACGACCGCCTCCTCCTGGTCGTGCGTCACGAAAATGGTGGTGATGCCCATGTCGCGCTGGAGCGCGCGGATCAGGTCACGCATCTCGAACCGCAGATGGGCGTCAAGGTTGGAGAGGGGTTCGTCGAGCAAGAGCACATTGGGCCGCACGATCAGCGCGCGGGCAAGGGCCACGCGCTGCTGCTGGCCGCCCGACAGTTCCGAGGGGCGGCGGCGGCCAAGGTCTGGCAGTTGGACAAGCGCCAGCATTTCGGCCACGCGGGCGTCGATTTCAGGCTTGGCGACTTTGCGCATTTTCAAACCGAAGCCGACGTTGTCGGCGACGGTCATGTAGGGGAACAGCAGGTGGTTCTGGAACACCATGACCACGCCCCGCTTTTCGGGCTTGTCCCGCAGGATCGAACGGCCGTCGAAGGTGACATCGCCCGAGGTGGGGTCCAGCAGGCCCGCGATCATCTTCATCGTTGTGGTCTTGCCGCAGCCCGAGGGACCGAGCAGGGCGGTGAGATCGCCGCTGGGGATTTCCAGCGACAGCCGGTCCAGCGCGGGTTTGGGCGCGCCGGGATAGGTTTTGGTCAGGGATTTGATCGAGACATGGGTCATGGCTTGCCAAAGCCCCCCACGGCGCCGTTCTGGCCGGACAGGTGTTTGGCGGTCAGCAGCAGGATCAGGATACCGGGCAGGATGTAGATCATGCCTATGGCCCCGGTGATGTCGTTGCGGCCCGAGGAGGCGAAGTTGAACAGCAACAGGGGCAACGTCACCACGCGGCCGCCGCCGATGAGGAGGGTCAGGATATACTGGCTCCACGAGACCAGAAAGGCAAACAGGCCGCCCACGATGATGCCGGGCAGGATGGCGGGCAGGGTGACGTGCCAGAGGGTTTGCAGGGGGCTGGCACCAAGGGAGCGGGCTTGTTGCTCGAAGGCGGGGTCGTAGTTGGCGAAGATGCCGGCCATGACAAGCACCATGTAGGGCAGGGTGGGCACGAGGTGGACGAGCATGACCCCGGCGACGGTGTTGGTCAGGCCCAGCGAGATGAACACGGAATGGATGCCCAGCGCCACGGCGATGCCGGGCACGATGACGGGGGCAAGGATCATCAGTTCCACCACCTGTTTGCCGCGGAATTTGTAAAGGCCGAGGGCACGACCGGCGGGGACGCCGACAAGGATGGAAAGGGCCGTGGCACCCACGGAGATGAAGATGGTGAGGCCAAGGCTGCCGAGCACGCCCGAGGTGTCGGACAGGGCATAGGTCCAGGCCTTGAGCGACCATTCCCGCGGCAGAAGGTCCGGGAAGCGCCAGCCGCGGGCAAAGGACCAGATGGCGAGTGGGACGAGGGGCAGCACCAGCCAGACGATCAATATCGCCCCGGTCAGGACGCGAAAGCTGCGGAGCGCCAGGGGATCGCGGTGCATGTCAGCCCCTTATGCTGCGGCGGGAGGTGCGGATGTAGACCCAGATCAGCAGCGCCGACAGGATGGCGATCACGATGGCCATGGCCATGGCCTCGGGGCGGGCAGCAAGGTCGACGTCGGTGTATTTGCGGTAGGCGAGCACGGGCAGGGCGGCGGGGTAGTTTTGCCCTAGGATCGCCGGGATTTCGTAGGCGCCGAAGGTGAAGGCAAAGACCATGACCGAGGCGGACAGGACGCCGGGGAAGATGAGGGGTAACAGCACGTGGCGGAAGGATTGCCAGCGGCTGGCCCCGAGCGAGCGGGCGACGGATTCGTAATCGGTGCCGATGGATTGCATGTTGGCCAGAACGATCACGCCGATGAAGGGGATCTCTTTCCAGACATATTGCAGAATGATGCCAATGGCATAAGGGTCAAACACCAAGGCGGGAAAGTCGGCAGGCTTGGCGATCAGGCCCCATTGATAGCCCAACCGCGCAAAGCTGCCGGATTGGGAAAACAGATACAGGATGCCGATGGCGCCGACGAGGTGGGGCACGGTCAGGTTCAACTGGAACAGGAAGTTGAGGACCGATTTGCCGAGGAAACTGCGCCGCAGCAACAGCGCCGCACCGATGGCAAGGACGCAGGAGATGAGGGTGGAGGTGAAGGAAATGTGGAAGGTCAGAAGGAAGGAATAGTAGAACTCACGCGAGGTGAAAACGGCGACATAGGCGTCAAGGTTGGGCTGGGTCAAACCGATGACGGGCATGTAGTTGAACGACCGCATCAGCCCCACGGCCAGTCCGCCGAAGAACAGCACGACGATGACCAGCATCGCCGGGGCCAGCAGCAGGATGATGCGCATCCGGTCGGACATGGGGGGCCTTTGAGGTGAGGCGGCCCCGCCGCGGGGAGGACGCGGCGGGGCGCAGGACAGGCTACTTTTGCGCGACGTGGGCTATCCAGCCCTGTTCGATGGCCGAAATCCAGCCGCCTTGCAGTTCGGGCAGGGCGTTCTTGCCCAGCTCCTCGGCGGAGACCACCGAGGGCGGCAGGACGATGGCGGCGAATTGGGCCTGTACCTGCGGCGAGGTGCGGCTGATCTCGATCGCGGGGGAGGCGCCCCAGACGGCCGGATCGGCCTTGGCGTATTGCATTTCACCCGACAGCAGCACGTTTTGCAGCACCAGCGCCGCCGCCTTGTTGGGCGAGTTGAACGGGATGATGGTGTAATTCGTGTTGCCGATGGTGCCACCCGACAGGCCATAGGTGCGAGTGGTTTCGGGATAGGTGCCTGCCGCCACGGCCACGCCAAACTGCGAGGGTTCATAGTTGAAGTTCAGCGCCACCTCGCCATTGGCAAACAGCTCGTTCAACTGGGTGATCGAGTTGGGGTAGGTCTGCCCCTCGCGCCACAGATAGGGCTCCATCTCGTTCAGGATGGCCCAGGTCTTGGCGGCAACCTCGTCGAACCTGGCCTGATCGAAATCGCCCAAGAGCTTGTCGGCGCCGCCGGCGGCGTAGTAGAACACGTGCCGCACAAAGACCGCGCCGTTGAAATCGGGGGCGGCGGGATAGGTGAACTGGCCGGGATTGGCCTTGACCCAGTCGATCAGCTCGCCAATGGATTTCGGCGGGTTGGGGGTGCGGGCGCTGTCATGGCCAAAGGCGAATTGCGCCTTGGACCACGGCACCTCGCAGCCATCGACGGGCACGCCAAAGTCATTGGCAATCGCCGGATTGTCCCAGTTGATCAGGGCGTTGTTGGGCAGAAGGTCGGTATAGCCGCAATAGGCCAGGCCACCCTGCTTCATGGTGCGGAAATTCTCGCCATTGATCCAGATCATGTCGACCGAACCCGCGTCCATCACGCCCGACTCTTTCTCACCCAGCACGATGTTCACCGCCTCGACCGTGTCGGTCAGGCCGACGCGGTTGAGGGTGATGCCATACTGGTCCATTAGCACGCCGCCCACGGTTTCGGAAACATACTTGTTGATGTTGTCCGCCCCGCCCCACATGAACCAGTTGACCGTGCCGCCCTTGGCCATTTCGACGACCTGATCCCAGGTCATCTTGTTAAGGGCGTCACCATCGGCTGTGTCGGCAAAGGCGGGCGGGGAAAACAGGGCCAGCGTCATGACCGTGGACAGCAGGTTGCGTCTTGTCAGTTTCATGAAATCGTCTTCCCTCGTTTGTGTCAGTTCAACAGTGTTCAGCGCGCAGGGGCAAGCAGATCAGAGCCGGCGCGGGCTGGAGCAGAGCCGCATCGCGCATGTCGTGCGACCCAGGCTAGGCGCGGTATGCCCTATCAAGGTAGCAGAGCCAACCGGGCACTCGCTTTGTCTGTATTGATGACCTCATTACAACGCGATTGGGCTATCAACGCGTTTTGGGTCCGGTGCGTTTCGCCTTTGCCAGGACAAGCGAGGGTGACGATGCTGCAGGCGCAAAGCATCGAAAACGGATCGAAGAGGCCTTCGACTGGGCCAATACGATCGGCGGCATGGCCCAAACCGTCTATCGCGGCATCGAACGGGTCATGTCCCGCTTCATCCTGACGATGGACGCCAACAACCTCGCCCGACTGCCCCGATTGCGCGCAGCCTGAGACCAAAACCCGGCATCCGGCTGGTCTCCACCAACAAGGAGCCGCCCAGTACACAGCGCAGAACGGACCCAGAAAAGAAGACTGTTCCAGCGCGCCGACCATTTCAGCGACCTGCTAAAGCGGGAGCCGTCGGTCCGGACCTGTTTTCAGGTGGCCCATCCGCGACCTTTCGATCTCGCCCGCGTCCTGCTGCAGATGGCGCACAATGATGGCGAGAGTCTGTTTCACGACGAGATGGCGCGGGAGGGGCGACGCGGTGCTGATCCTTGCGCTGCCTTGCTGACATGGACCCGTCGTGCGCGCACCCAAGAGGTGTCTGCCGAGTGGGAGGCGCTGGACGACTGCACGATGCCCCCTGTGATCACCTTCAAGGCTGATGGCATGGAGGGTTTTGATCGGGCCGAGTTGAATTTCAATAAGCGGGCCGGCCCGCATCCGCGCCACGATCGGGAATGCGGGCGGCCCGACGTCGGATGTGTTCCATCTGGTGCACTATACGCGCACCCTGTCCGATTTCCCGCGCTACACCGCCGTCCAGCGCCGGTTTGTTCCCGGCACACCGCCAGTCTCAACCGTGGTCGCGGTGTCGGCGATGATGCCCCCGGCCGCAATCCTGATCACGGTCATGACGGCGGACTGACTGCCCGTGGCGCGCGACAACCTATAGCTTGGCGCGGCTGGTGTAGGACATACCATAGGCAGGGGGGCAATCGCTGTTCTCGAAAAAGGCTGAATTCTCTTGGCCTTGGCCCCCGAATCCCGGTATTGTCGTCAAGTCTTGGTGGTTGAGGGTGTCATGCTGCGTTACGAATACAAGGTTGTGCCGTCGCCCCGTAAGGGCGAAAAATCGCGTGCCGCCCGCACGACGCCGGAACGGTTTGCGCTTGCCCTGACCCTCTTGATGAACAAGCTGGGTCAGGACGGCTGGGAATATCTGCGCGCCGATGCCCTGCCTTGCGATGAGCGGTCGGGTCTGACCGGAACCAAGACCACCTTTCAGAACATGCTGGTGTTTCGCCGCGTTCTGGCGGATGGCGCGGTCGCCGAACCGGCATTGACGCAAGACCGCGCGCCGACCGAGTTCAAGCCGGTTCTGGGTGCGGCCGAGGCGCCCGTGGGCAGCGCACCTGCCCTGGGCCCCGCCAAACCCAGCCTCGCGGCCGAGTGATCAGCCCACCGCGGACAAGGCTTGCGCAAGCGCCGCGCCGAACAGATCAAGCTCACGCGGGCCCCCCAGGCTGACCCGGATGCAGCGGTCCAAGGGGGCCACCCCCGGCATCCGCACGAAGATGTCGCGCTGGATCAGCGCCTGCAACACGGCGCGGGCGTGGGTGCCGTCGCGGCCACAGTCGATCGTCACGAAATTGGTGGCCGAGGGCAGCGGGGTCAGACCGTTGTCCAGCGCGATTCGCGACAGGTGTGCGCGGGCCGCCGTGGTCTTGTCGCGCACTTGCGCCAGCCAGTCCTGATCCTGCAACGCCGCCAGGGCCCCCGCCTGCGCGATGCGCCCCACGCCGAAATGGTTGCGCACCTTGTCAAAGGCCTGGGCAAGCCGCGCGTTGGTGATCGCATAGCCAACCCGCAGCCCCGCCAGCCCATGCGCCTTGGAAAACGTCCGCATCCGGATCAGGTTTGGCGTCTCGGGGTCGATCTGCGGGGCGGTGCCGGGCGGGGCGAGGTCGATATAGGCCTCGTCCAACACCATCAGGGTTGCGGGCGGCAGAGCAGCGATCATGGCGGCGATGGTTTCGGCCGGGTGGTGGCTGCCCATCGGGTTGTCGGGGTTGGACAGATAGAGCAGCCGCGCCCCGGTCTGGTGGGCGAGGTCGAGGAGCGCCGCAGGATCCTCGTGGTCGCCCTTGTAGGGCGCCCGATGCAAGGTGCCGCCAAAGCCCGTGACGTGAAAGTTGAACGTCGGATAGGCCCCCAGCGAGGTGACGACCGGATCACCCGGTCCGATCATCAGGCGGGTCAGATAGCCCAACAGGCCGTCAATCCCCTCACCCACCACGATGTTGGCAGGGGTGCAGCCGTGATGGGCGGCGAGGGCGGCCTTGAGGTCGTGGAGGTCGGGGTCGCCATACATCCAGGCATCGCGGGCAGCGTCCTGCATCGCCTGAATTGCGCGGGGCGAGGGGCCGAACAGGCTTTCGTTCGCGCCAAGGCGGGCGGTGAAAGGGCGGCCTTTTTGCCGCTCCAGCGCCTCGGGGCCCGTAAAGGGAACGGTGGAGGGGAGAGAGGCGGCGAGGGGGGTGAAAACGGGGGCTGTCATGGGGCAAAGGTGGCGGGGAATTCGGGGCCTGGCAAGGGGGTTTTGGTGTGTCCGCGCGTGGACAAAATGGAAAGGTGTTTTGTATCAGGGGTTTGGCTTTTTTCATTAGGAAAGTGGAAAGGTTTGCAGACGGGGCGCCACGGAAGTTTGCGTGGGGGCAGGGGCTGTTTGAACAGCAGGGGGTTGACGATTTGTTAACAAACATGCGGAATGGTGGCGGGGTGGTTGGATTGAACCCCCCCTGCGAGGACGGACATGAACCATTTGTATTATGGCGACAATTTGCGTGTTTTGCGCGACAGCATTCGGGACGCGTCGGTTGACCTGATTTATCTGGACCCGCCGTTCAATTCGAACGCGAGTTACAACGTGCTGTTCAAGGGGCCGGCGGGCACGGACTCGGCCGCGCAGATCGAGGCGTTTGACGACACCTGGCATTGGAATGATTCTGCCGAGGAGGCCTTTGGCGACGTGGTGCGGGGCCGCAATGCGGCGGCGGCGACCATGCTGCGGGCGATCAGGGCCTTTCTGGGCGACAATGACATGATGGCCTATCTTGCGATGATGGCGGTGCGGCTGATCGAGTTGCACCGGGTGTTGAAGCCGACGGGGAGCCTGTATCTGCACTGTGACCCGACGGCGAGCCATTATTTGAAGGTGTTGTTGGATGCGGTGTTTGGGGCAACGAACTTTCGCAATGAAATCATATGGCAGCGAGCAATCGCCAAAGGTGACGCGCGGACAAAGCTCGCTTGGAATCACGATGTTGTCCTCTGCTCCTCCAAGGGACCGAACCCGCTATTTCGTCCGATATATGCCTTGAAAGACGACGACTATGAATCACGCTTCACCTTAGACGATGGCGACGGGCGTGGGCGATATAGGCTTGCGCCCCTTGACAGTCCCAATCCCCGACCGAATTTGACCTACGAATATAAGGGTCATCAGCCACCGACAAAGGGTTGGCGTGTAAGCCGTGAACTAATGGAAAAACTCGATGCCGATGGACGCTTGGCATTTCCAAGTAAGGCGGGCGGCAGAATTGCGAAGAAACACTATGTGGACGAGCAAGAGGGGAGAAAACTGGGGGATGTGTGGACAGACCTTCCTCCGCTTCAAGCCATTTCTGCCGAACGCCTCGGCTACCCAACCCAGAAACCCGTGGCCCTGCTGGAGCGTATCCTCAACGCCTCGTCCAACCCCGGCGATGTGGTTTTGGACCCGTTCTGCGGCTGTGGCACCACCGTTCATGCGGCGCAAAAACTCGGGCGGCAATGGGTGGGGATTGATGTCACTCATTTGGCCATCGGGTTGATCGAAAAGCGGCTGCGCGATGCGTTCGAGGGGGTGGCGTTCAAGACGCACGGCGTGCCGCAGGACATCGAGGGGGCGCGCAACATGGCGGCGCGGGGACGCGAGGACAAGAATTACTACTTTGAGTTCGAGAAATGGGCGCTGTCCCTCATCGCGGCGCAGCCGGGGAACCTGGGCAAGAAGGGCGCGGACAAGGGGATTGATGGCAACATCTTTTTCGGCGCGAAAACCGAAGGGCGGGCGATTGTCAGCGTCAAGGCGGGGGACAATGTGGGGGTGGCGATGATCCGCGACCTGCGGGGCGTGATCGAACGGGAAGGGGCGGATATCGGCATTTTCCTGACGCTGACCGAGCCATCGCGCCCGATGATGACCGAGGCGGCGGGGGCAGGGCAAGCGCAAGTGAGGGGATTTGGCGCCGTGCCGCGTATCCAGATTGTCACCATCGACGCGGCGATGCGGTTGCGGGATCGGGCCGTGCGGCTGCCGGCGCGGCTGGAGAGCCTGAAGCGGGCCGTGCGCGAGGAGGACGGCACGCGGCAACAGGCGATGGACCTTTAGGCCGGACTTCCTTCAATCTGAGCCAGATTGAAGGAAGCCCAAGACAGGCAAGCCGGTGGTTGCTTTGCGTATCGCCTTTGGTCAGGTGAACCTGAACAAAGGCGATACGCTTCAGGCCAGCGGGGAAGATGGGCAGATTGCCCATCCTACAAGGGGCGCATCCATGGCAGGTGCCGCGACCTTGGCCAGTGTCCGTTGGCGCCGGGCCCGGCGGATGGCGCAGAGCCTGAGGGTGCACACGGGAGATGGGCAGATTGCCCATCCTACAAGGGACGCATGCATGGCAGGTGTCGCGCCAGTGGCCGGTGTCGTCTGGCGCGGGCGGGACAAGCACGGACATCTGCCCTTCGGGAATGACTTGTAGGATGGGCAATTTGCCCATCTTGGTCGGGGCGCGATTGTGACGGCGACAAGTTTGGCGTGGCAGAGGTCGTGCGGGTTGGCTAGGAGGGGGCATGGCATCCTCATCCCCGACGAACCCTGACACGCTGCGCGGCTTTGGTTTTGCGCTGACCGCCTATCTGCTGTGGGGGTTCTTGCCGTTTTTCATGAAGCAGCTTGCCCATATCAGCCCGGTCGAGGTGGTGGCGCATCGGGTGATCTGGTCGGTGCCGATTGCGGCGGTGGTGTTGGGGATCACGGGGCAATTGGGGGATTTGCGGGCGGTGTTCAGATCGCCGCGCATGTTGGCGATGGGGGCGATCACGGCGGCGCTGATCTCGGTCAACTGGGGGATTTACGTCTGGGCGATCGGCACGGGGCACGCGTTGGAGGCGGCGTTGGGGTATTACATCAACCCGTTGTTCAGCATCTTCCTGGGCTGGGCGCTGTTGGGGGAGCGGTTGAGACGGGTGCAGGTTCTGGCGATTGGCATTGCGGCGTTTGCGGTGGGGTTGATGACCTGGGAGACGGGCCAGGTGCCCGTGGTGGCCTTGGCGCTGACGGTGAGTTGGGGGTTTTACGCCTATTTCAAGCGGGCGTTGCCGATCGGGGCCAATCAGGGGTTCATGCTGGAGGTGTTGATGCTGCTGGGGCCGTCGCTGGCCTTTGTGGCGTTCTTTGGCGGGGCGGGGCATTTCAGCTTTGCGCTGACGGCGGATACGGGGTTGTTGATGCTGTGCGGCGTGGTCACCTCGGTGCCGATGATGCTGTATGCCAACGGGGCCAAGGGGTTGCGGCTGTCGACCATCGGGATCATGCAATACATCGCGCCGACGATGATTTTCGCGATCGCGACGCTGGTGTTTGACGAGCCGTTGAGCACCGTGCAGCTGGTGGCCTTTGTGATGATCTGGGGGGCGTTGGTGCTTTATACGGGTGCGATGTTGCGCGGGCGGGTTGCGAAAGCGGCTTGACGGTTTTCTGTACGCATGTACAAGATTGCTGGAAATGGGGAGGAACCCATGGAGTTTGTTCATTTCCTGTCGAGCCACATGCTGGACCCGGCGAAGGGCGGCAAGTTGCTCTACCGCGAGACGGTCGAGCAGGCGGTTCTGGCCGAGGCGCTGGGCTATATGGGGGTGGGGATACCGGAGCATCATCTGGTGAACCTGCTGCTTGTCCCGTCACCCTTGCAGATGGCGGTCAAGATTGCGGCGCATACCAGGCATATCAAGCTGATGACCAGCGTGTGCCAGTTGCCGCTGCGCGACATGCGGGTCTTTGCGGGCGAGGTGGTGCAGGCGCAGGCGCTGTGTGACGGGCGATTGATGCTGGGGGTTGGCAAGGGGGCGTTCGGGTTCGAGACGGAGCGGATTGGCGTGCCGATGGAGGACACCAAGCCTATCTTCGAGGAGTCGCTGGCGGTGCTGGAGGCGCTGTTGACGCGGGCCGATGTGGCCTGGGACGGGGCGCGCTATAAATTCGAGGCGTTGACGATCATGCCGCGGCCCGAGGACCCCATTCCGCTGATGTTGGGCGTGATGGCACCGGCGGGGATCGAGGCGGCGGCGCAGAAGGGGTATCACGTGCAGACGACGCCTTTGGGGGCGGCACATGGGGCGTTGGAGGCGCAGGTGGGCGCGTTTCATCGGGGGCGGGCGGCGGGGCCGGGCGGGAACCGGTTGTCGTTGCAGCGCGGCGTCTATCTGGTGCGCGATGCGGCCGAGCGGCGGCGGATGGTGGATCAGGCTTACCGCTATTACATGAGTTTCGACAACGTCTTTGGCGGGCCGGGGCTGGTGGATCAGGGGATCGTGCGGCCGATGGGGCGGACCCAGACGGTCGAGGAGTTGGGCCAGAACATCGTGATCTGCGAGCGGGATGAGATGATCGACCGGCTGGCCGAGTATCAAAGCCTAGGGATTGACGATGTGATCGTGACGTCAAATTTCGGCCAGCCGCAGGCCGAGACGCTGGCGATGATGGAGCGGTTTGCGGCCGAGGTGATGCCGCATTTCGCCGCAAAACAACAAGCAGCATGAGGGACCAATGCCGATAATCCGGATCGAGATGTTCGAGGGGCGCAGCGTGGAGCAAAAGCGCGCCTGTGCCGAGGCTGTGACCAAGGCGTGGTGTGACACCTGTGGCGGCACGCCCCAGATGGTGACGGTGGTGTTCACCGATGTCGCCAAACAGGACTGGGCGACGGCGGGTAGGCTCGCCAGCGACCCCAAGCCCAGTGATCCCAAACCATGAGATCGGCCTATTCGGTGGCCGGGGATGGCCCGGCGCTGTTCCTGATCCATGGCATCGGGGCCAGGCGGGCGACGTTTGATGGGATGGTGGCGGGGCTGAAGGATCGCTTTACCTGCATATCCTATGACCTGCGCGGGCATGGCCTGTCGCCGCTGCCCGAGGGGCGCTTTGGCTTGGATGATCTGGTGGATGATCTGGAGGAACTGCGCGACCGGCTGGGGATTGCCCAAGCGCATTTCGCGGGGCACAGCTTGGGCGGGATGATCGGGCCGCGCTATGCGGTGCGGTTTCCCGACCGGGTGTTGAGCCTTGGGCTATGGTCGACAGCGGCGTTCCGGACCCAGGCGGATGAGGCGGCGGTCAAGGGCGTGGTGGCCAAGATGCGGGCCGAAGGGATAGGCCCGGTGCTGGACACGCTGACGGCGCGCTGGTTCACCGATGCGTTCTGCGCGGCGCGGCCCGAGGTGATTGACTGGCGCAAGAAACAGGTGATGGACACCCCGGCCGAGGTGTTCTTGAACGTGTTCGACATCTATGCCGAGACGGAAATGGCGCCCTGGTTGCCTGAGGTGCAAGCCCCGGCGCAGATCATCACGGGTGAGTTGGACGGCGCCTGCAACCCGCGCCTGAACCGGTTGATCCATGCGGCGTTGCCGGGGGCGGAACTGGTCATCCTGGACGGTCTGAAACACGCGATATTCATCGAGGCGACCGAAAGGGTCTTGCCGGATGTGCGGCGGTTTCTGGTGGCGCAGGGGGCGTGACCAAGATCCTTCGAAGGATTTTGCAAATGTCTTCGAAGAAATTTGGTCTTGTGACCAACGTCAAGTCAGTTTCAGGCGGGCATAGTCCATGCAGGCCATCAGGGCATTCTGGGCTGAAGCTTCGTTGCGGCGGCGCATCCAGTCCAGCCAGATGCCATCGAGGGCGGCCATGATCATGTCTTGCACCGGGCCGATCGCCGGCGCTTTGTCGGGCGTGGCGATGGCGGTCAGCAGAGTGGCCAGTTCGGCGCGGTAGCGATCATACAACTCGCGTTCGGTGTCGGCGATGGCGGGGTGCGACAGGGCGGCGGACCACAGGTCGATGCGCATCCGCAAATGGGACGGTTTCAGGAAATCGGGGGTGAAGCCGGCCAGAAGAAAGGCCTCCAGCCGGTCCAGCGGGCTGGCCTTGTCAGCCAAAAGCCGGCTGCCCGCCTCGCGCAGAGTGTCGGACGCCAGGGCATAGGCGGCGGCCATCAGCGCGTCCATCGAGGCAAAGTGATACGAGACATGGCCCAGCGACATGCCCGCCTCGGCTGCGATCTTGCGGGCGGTCAGGGCGGCGTAGCCGTCGCGTTGCAGGCAGCGCAGGGCGGCGGCGGCGAGGTCGCGCTTGCGGTCGGTGGATTTCTGGCGGGGTTTGGGGTCCATCTGGTCCTGCTTGCCTCTTTTCATTTTCGGGGGTTTCGCCCAGAAGGGCAACCGGTAGTTGGAGCGCAGCATGGCAACGGGTTTTGGATTTTCGGTGAATGCCACGGATGGCAAGGCGCGGACAGGGGTGATCACCACGACGCGCGGCGAGATCAGGACGCCGGCCTTCATGCCGGTCGGCACGGCGGCCACGGTCAAGGCGATGCTGCCCGAGAGCGTGCGCGCCACCGGGGCGGATATTCTGCTGGGCAACACCTATCATCTTATGCTGCGGCCCACGGCCGAGCGGATTGCGCGGTTGGGGGGGCTGCATCGGTTCATGAACTGGGATCGGCCGATCCTGACGGATTCGGGTGGGTTTCAGGTGATGTCGCTGGCGTCCTTGCGCAAGCTGACCGAGGAGGGGGTCAAGTTTTCGAGCCATATCGACGGGTCCAAGCATATGCTGAGCCCGGAGCGCAGCATGGAGATTCAAAAGCTGTTGGGGTCGGACATCGTGATGTGTTTCGATGAATGTCCCGCGTTGCCTGCGACGGATGAGGCGGTGGCCAAGTCGATGCGGATGTCGATGCGCTGGGCGCAACGGTCGCGGGATGCCTTTGGCGACAGGCCGGGGCATGCGCTGTTCGGGATCATGCAGGGTGGAGTCAATCAGGACCTGCGGGGCGAAAGCGCCGAGGCGTTGAAGGCGATCGGGTTTGATGGCTATGCCGTGGGCGGCCTTGCGGTGGGCGAGGGGCAGGCGGCGATGTTTTCGGTGCTGGATTATGCGCCGGGGATGCTGCCTGCGGACAAGCCGCGCTACCTGATGGGGGTGGGCAAGCCGGATGACATCGTGGGCGCGGTCGAGCGGGGGATCGACATGATGGACTGTGTGCTGCCCAGCCGTTCGGGCCGCACGGGGCAGGCCTGGACGCGGTGGGGGCAGGTCAACATCAAGAACGCCCGCCATCAGGACGACCCGCGTCCCCTGGACGAGGATTGCACCTGCCCGACTTGTCGGGGCTATAGCCGGGCTTATCTGCATCATGTGTTCCGGTCCCAGGAGATCATCGCAAGCATGCTGCTGACCTGGCATAACCTGCATTATTTTCAGGAGTTGATGCAGACCCTGCGGGATGCGATTGCAGCGGGGCGGCTGAGTGCCTTTGCGGCGGTGTTTCGCGACATGCAGGCGCGGGGGGATATCGAGGTTTTGTGAGGTGTCCAGACGTGGACACTTTGCGAAACTGAATGATTCCAGATCCTTGCGGTTTTTCGATGACCGCATTTTAAGGGTTTTGGCAGGTTAAGGCCGCGCCCAACCACCGGTGCAACCAAAAATCTTCGAAGATTTTTGCAAATTTCTTCGCAGAAATTTGGCCCCGGCTGCAACCTTTGCGCCCGCAAGCGGATTGTCGCCAAATCTGCCCTTGTCGGCGCACGATCATCTGCGCATGATTGCACAACGGGGCGAGGTTGACTTGTGCCCGCACCGACCACAGATACAAGGTCCGAACAGGGGAAGGCCCAGATGTTGCCGATGAACGGGACGACGGCCCTCCTGCCAGAAAGGAAACCGAATGACTGACAGATTGTCCCAAAGCTATCCGGTGCTGCCGCTGCGCGACATCGTGGTGTTTCCGCACATGATTGTCCCGCTGTTTGTGGGGCGCGAAAAATCGGTGCGGGCTTTGGAAGAGGTGATGGCGGACGACAAGCAGATCCTGCTGTCCAGCCAGATCGACCCGTCGGTCGATGATCCGGGCACGGATGGCATCTTCAAGGTCGGCGTGCTGGCCAATGTCTTGCAGTTGCTGAAGCTGCCCGATGGCACCGTCAAGGTGCTGGTCGAGGGCAAGGCGCGGGTCAAGATCACCGAATTCATCGCGAATTCGTCCTTCTTTGAGGCGCGGGCCGAAAAGCTGCCCGAGGCCGCCGGTGACAAGGATTCGGTGTCGGCCATGGTTCGGACCGTCGGCGAGGAGTTCGAGAAATACGCCAAGATCAAGAAGAACATCCCCGAGGAGGCGCTGTCGGCCGTGGCCGACACGCATGAGCCCGCCCGTCTGGCCGATCTGGTCGCGGGGCATTTGGGGGTTGAGGTTTCGGTCAAGCAGGACCTGCTGGAGACGTTGAACGTCGCCGAGCGGCTGGAGAAGATTTTCGGCCACATGCAGGGCGAGTTGTCGGTTCTGCAGGTCGAGAAAAAGATCAAGACCCGAGTCAAATCGCAGATGGAGCGCACCCAGCGCGAATACTATCTGAATGAGCAGATGAAGGCCATTCAGAAGGAACTGGGTGACGGCGAGGAAGGCCAGAACGAGGTCGCCGAGTTGGAGGAGCGGATCAAGAAGACCGCCTTCAGCAAGGAAGCCCGCGAAAAGGCCGAAGCCGAGCTGAAAAAGCTGAAGAACATGAGCCCGATGTCGGCCGAGGCGACGGTGGTGCGCAACTACCTCGACTGGCTGTTGTCGGTGCCGTGGGGCACCAAGAGCCGGGTCAAGAAAGATCTGGGCGCGGCGCAAAAGGTGCTGGATGCGGACCACTATGGCCTGGAGAAGGTCAAGGAGCGGATCGTCGAGTATCTGGCGGTTCAGGCGCGGTCTGCCAAGCTGAAGGGGCCGATCCTGTGCCTTGTCGGCCCTCCGGGTGTGGGTAAAACCTCGCTTGGCCGTTCGGTGGCCAAGGCGACGGGGCGCGAGTTCATCCGGATTTCCCTGGGTGGGGTGCGCGATGAGAGCGAGATTCGCGGGCACCGTCGGACCTATATCGGGTCGATGCCCGGCAAGATCATCCAGGCGTTGAAGAAGGCCAAGACGACCAACCCGCTGATCCTGCTGGATGAGATCGACAAGATGGGGCAGGATTTCCGGGGCGATCCGGCGTCGGCCATGCTGGAGGTGTTGGACCCGGAACAGAACGCGACCTTCACCGACCACTACATGGAGGTCGAATACGATCTGTCGAACGTGATGTTCATCACCACGTCGAACTCCTACAACATGCCCGGGCCGCTCTTGGACCGGATGGAGATCATCCCGCTGGCGGGCTATACCGAGGATGAGAAGCGCGAGATCGCCAAGGGCCATCTGATCGACAAGCAGATCCTGGGCCACGCCCTGAAAAAGGGTGAGTTCAAGATCAGCGATGCGGCCCTGAACGAGGTGATCCGCAGCTATACCCGTGAGGCCGGGGTGCGGAACCTGGAGCGCGAGATTGCCAAGCTGGCGCGCAAAGCCGTGACCGAGATTGTGAAGAAGACCGCGAAAGTGGTTGAAATCACGCCGGAAAACCTGGAGTCGTATCTGGGCGTCAAGCGGCATCGCTGGGGTCTGGCGGAGACCGAGGATCAGGTGGGTGTTGTCACCGGTCTGGCCTGGACGTCGGTGGGCGGCGAATTGCTGCACATAGAGGCGTTGAAGCTGCCCGGCAAGGGGCGGATGAAGACGACTGGGAAACTCGGCGATGTGATGAAGGAATCCATCGACGCGGCGGCCTCGTATGTCCGGTCGATCAGCCCTGAACTGGGGGTGAAGCCGACCAAGTTCGAGACGATGGACATCCACCTGCACCTGCCCGAAGGGGCGACGCCGAAGGATGGGCCGTCGGCCGGGTTGGCGATGGTGACCTCGATCGTGTCCGTGATCACCGGGATTCCGGTGCGCAAGGATGTGGCGATGACGGGCGAGGTGACGCTGCGCGGCAATGCGCTGCCGATCGGTGGCTTGAAGGAGAAGCTGCTGGCGGCGCTGCGGGGCGGGATCAAGACGGTCATCATCCCGCAGGAGAACGCCAAGGACCTGGTCGAGATTCCCGACAACGTGAAGCAGGGGATGGAGATCATCCCGGTCAGCCATGTGCGCGAGGTATTGAAGATCGCGCTGACGCGGCAGCCCGAGCCGATTGTCTGGGACGAGGAGGCCGAAGAAGCGGCCGCCGCGGCGCGGGCAGCGGCGCGGGAGGCGGGGCCACACGCCACGGCCCATTGACAGAAGGGCCCGGCGCGGGAGGACCGCGCCGGGCCCTTCGCTTTTGCCGCGGGGTGGGTCCTGAGGGAACCAATTCGCCAAGGATCATTTGACACCAACAGGAAAGGCCCGGATATGGCCCGTGCAACGACCAAGACCCCACGCGCCGCGGGCGCCAAAGCAGCCGGCGGACGCGCGGCCAAACCGGTGGCGGCCGAGGCTGCCGTTGTCGAGGAGGCTGTGGCCGCCAAGGCTGGCCTGCGAATGAAGGACCTGATGGAGCGGGTGGTTGCCGCCACCGGGGGCACCAAGAAGGGCGTCAAGGAGATCGTCGAGGCGACGCTGGCGCAGATGGGCGAGGCGCTGAAAAAGGGCGAGAGCCTGAACCTGCCGGGGCTCGGCAAGGTGCGCGTTGCCCGCCAGGGTTCGGATATCGGCGGGGCCATGACGCTGAAGCTGCGCCAGGGTGCGGGCGGGGCGAAGGCCAAGGACAAGACCGCAAAAGAGGGTCTTGCAGAGGACGCCGATCAGGACTAAGAACCGCGCGACCGAGAAATTCGGGCGATTAGCTCAGCGGTAGAGCGCTTCGTTCACATCGAAGATGTCAGCGGTTCAAATCCGTTATCGCCCACCATTCTGCCAGAACGCGCGCCCTGATCGGGGCGCGTTTTGCGTTACAGGATCAGGATGTCGGTGGCGGTCAGGGCGCCGGTGGTGGTGTCATGAAGCGGGTGCTCGGTCGAGGCGC
>CAMBWO010000052.1 GCA_945871285.1 Pseudorhodobacter antarcticus
AACACCGGCGATATCGGCACCCTGACCAATTTGTCCGTCTATACCGAAGCGGTCTTTGACCCCGCCGATCCGTTTGCCTTGCCCCGCGCGAATGTTTCTGCTGGCAATGCGCTTTTGTATACCAAAGTGCCTTTGGTCACGATCGGCGATGCCACGATGACCTATGGCGGATCGCTGGTTCTGCCGGGCACCGTGGTGACAGTGGACGGGGTCGAGGTTGATCCCGCCCTGTGGGGCTTTACCATCGCCGGCACCTTTGTGGATGATGGGGTGGCCACGTTCTCGTCCACCGGCTTTATCAATGCGGGCCTTTTTGTGGACGCGCTGGACTTCAACTGGACTCCCGTCACCTCGATCACGGGCGACTATGATTTCCTGTTCGTCGACAAGGGCACCCTGACGGTTGATCGCGCAACGCTGACCGGGTCGATCATCGGCTCTCCGACAAAGGTGTATGATGGCAACGACATCGCGACGCTGATCAGCAGTGATTTCCTGCTGGAAGGCTTTGTCGAAGGTGAAGGCGCCATTGTCACACAGACAGCCGGGACCTATGCCTCGGCCAATGCGGCGGATGAGGTTCAGGTCTCTGTCACCCTGACGGCGGGTGATGTGGTGGGTGACAGCCTGACCGACATGGCGAATTACACCCTGCCCGCCGCGGTGCTGGGGCTTGGGACAATCACCCCCGCGACGCTGACGGCAACTTTGACTGGTCCGATCACCAAGGTTTACGACGGCAATGCCACTGCGACCCTGACCGCCGCCAATTTCCTGCTGTCGGGTTTTGTCGGGTCCGAAGGGGCGGATGTCACGCAGACGTCGGGCCTTTATCGGGGAAGCAATGCGGCCGCCGTGGTTGGTGTGGATGTCGAGTTGAGCGGCACCGACTTCGAGGCAACCGGCACAACGTTGTTGTCGAACTATGTCCTGCCGACCTCGGCCACGGGAACCGGGTCGATCGATCAGGCAACCCTGATCGCGTCAATCATCGGCACGCCCACCAAGGTCTATGACGGCACGACAGACGCAACCCTGACCGCCAGCAATTTCCTGCTCAGCGGCTTTGCCTCGGGCCAGGGTGGCACGATCAGCGCATCCTCGGGGACCTATGCCTCGGCCAATGCGTCGGGGACCAATCTGGTCACGGTGGCGTTGACCGGCAGTGACATTCAAGGCGACAGCAGCACCACGTTGTTGTCGAACTACGTCCTGCCGACCACGGCGACGGGCAATGGGATGATCACGCAGGCAACCCTGACCGGCAGCATCATCGGGACGCCGACCAAGGCCTATGACGGCACCACTGCGGCGACCCTGTCTGCCGCAAACTTCTTGCTCGAGGGTTTTGTCGGGACCGAGGGGGCAACAGTCACGGCCGAAACCGGAACCTATGCCAGCGCCAATGTCACGGGTTCGGGCAGCAATCTTGTGACAGTGGCCCTGACCTCGGGCGATTTTGCGGTCACGGGTGACACCTTGCTGACCAACTATGTCCTGCCCACCACGGTGACGGGCAACGGGGCCATCACGCGGGCCCTCTTGGTGTCCGGTGTGGTGGTCGGCACGCCAACCAAGGTCTATGACGGCACGACGGTTGCCACGCTGACGGCGGCAAATTTCCTGCTGTCGGGCTTTGCCGAGGGCGAAGGCGCCACGGTCACGCAAACTGCGGGAACTTATGCCTCGGCCAATGCCTCGGGGACCAATCTGGTGACGGTGACCCTGGCGGCGGGCGACTTTACGGCGAGCGGCGAAACGCTGCTGTCGAACTACGACCTGCCGACCACAGTGTCGGGCAATGGGGCGATCACACAGGCGACCCTGAGCAGCAGCATCATCGGCACGCCGACCAAGGTCTATGATGGCACGACCCTGGCCACGGTGACCTCGGCCAATTTTCTGCTTTCCGGCTTTGTTGAGGGTGAGGGGGCGACGGTGACAGAAACGGTCGGGACCTTTGGTTCAGCCAATGCCGCCACGTCCAATCTGGTCACGGTGGCGCTGGATGCTGGCGATTTTTCCGCGACGGAAGGAACCCTGCTTGCGAATTATCTGCTGCCGACGACGGCATCGGGGGCCGGGGCGATCGACCGTGCCGTTCTGACGGCCTCGGTCATCGGCCTGCCGACGAAACCCTTTGACGGCACCGTTCAGGCCATCTTGACGCCCGCGAACTTCAGCCTTGTCGGATTTGTCGCCGGAGAGGGGGCCACGGTCACGCAGACAGAGGGCAGCTATGCCACAGCGACGGCGGGGGTGGCCAATGTCGTCACGGTCAACCTTGCGGCGGGTGACTTTGCGGCCAGTGGCGAGACGTTGCTGGCCAACTACATCCTGCCGGACACTGCCACCGGACCGGGTCTGGTGGACCTTGCGCCGCCGATCCAACCCGAGATTCCGCAAACCCGCAGTCTGGACACCTTTACCACGACGCCGCTGGGCGAACCTTCCGGCCCGGCGACGGGGATCGAGGTCATCAGCACCGAAACCACCCAGCGCATCCTGGATGAGATCCGCGCCGGGTCGGCATTCTGCAAGGCGCTGATCCGGCAGGAATATGTGATCGACTGCCTCAGCGATCGGCTGCAATCGGTTGCCGACAGCCTATCGGCGGTGGGCGAGTATTCCGAGGTGCGCGCCGCACTGGAGGATGCGGCGCAGCAGCTGCATGCCCTGGCACTTGCCAATGCGTCGTCGGAACTGGCCAGCCAAGTCGTGCGGGCCGGTGGCCGCCGCTCCAGCCGTCCGCTGACCGCCGTTTCGTCCGAGGCGCTGGGTGCGGCCAACGCCCAGGCCTCGGCCATCATCGAAACCGCTCAACTGGTGTTGCTGCGCTCCTCCTCGGGCTCGGCCCAGCGGTCGGTGGCATTCACCCAGGTGGCACAGGTGGTGAACTCGACCAAGGTTCTGCTCCGGTCGTCCTGACCGGGGCAGGGCATTGCCTTTCGGCCCGGCGATGTGTCATGCAAGGCGGCGATATATTGCGTTACAACGGGCGCCTGACAGATCATGGTCACATTGAAGCAAATCGCGTCGGCCGTCGGGGTGTCCTCGGCCACCGTGTCGCGTGTGCTGAACTTTGACGAAACGCTGTCCGTCACCGCCCAGACCCGCCGCGCCATCATCGAAACCGCCGAGGCGCTGAGCTATTCGACGCCGCGCAACCGCAACCGGGGCACCCTGACGCGGCCTGCGACCAAGGTGGCGCTGGTGCATTTCCTGCGCCCCGATCAGGAGCTTGCCGACCCCTATTACGTCAGCCTGCGTCTGGGGATCGAGAAGCGCTGCGCCGAGCACAAGATCGAAACCGTCAAGATTTATCATACCGAGGCTATGCCCGACCCCAAATTGCTCAAGGCGACCTCGGGGGTGATTGCGATCGGGGCGCATGAGCCTGCGGCAGTGGCCTGGCTGAAGCAGCACAGCAGGTTTGTCGTCTTTGCCGACTACGCCCCTCAGGATGATGAGATCGACGCCGTCCACAGCGACCGCAAGCTGGCGATGCGCAAGCTGCTCAAGGCTCTGACGGACATGGAGTATCGCCGGATCGGGTTCATCGGCTGGTGGGATCAGGCCCACAGTGGGCAGGCCGGCACATGGGAAGAGCGTGGCCTGGCCTACATGACCTTTTTGCAGGAAACCGGCCGGTTTGACCCCGCGCTGTGCCTGTTTGACAGCAACACCGAACAAAGCGGCTATACCTTGACCAAGCAGATCCTGTCGCACCCCAAGCCGCCGGATGCCATCATCACCGGCAATGACAACATGGCTGTCGGTGCCTACCGGGCCATTCACGAGATGGGGCTGAAAATCCCTGATGATGTCGCGATTGCCAGTTTCAACGACATCTCGGTTGCCCGCTTTCTGAACCCACCCTTGTCCACCGTGCGCCTGCCCTCCGAGGTGATTGGTCAAAGCGCCGTCGACATGCTTTTAGAGCGTGTCGCGGGCCGCGAAACCGCAAAACGGGCCATCCTCGCCTCCAAGATGATCTGGCGCGGCAGCACGCGTGGCCCTGCCTGAATCGGGCCCAAAAGCGCCCTGATAAAATTTACTAAAATAATTGCAGGATGGAATTTCATTCGCTATCCTTCCCGTGATGAGGCCTCTGGAAACCGCCTCACATCTGGGAGGATGACATAATGTTGCAAGCCACGAAATGGCGCCGCTCGCTTTTGGCAGCAGCGGGTTTGAACATGCTTTTGGCCACGACGGCCATGGCAACCGACGTGACGGTCTGGTGCTGAGCGCCGGAATTCAACGGCGCCGCGATGAACGAGGCGATTGCCCGCTACAAGGCGATCAATCCCGATGTGAACATCACCGTGGTCGATTTTGCCAAGGCTGACCTTGAGCAGAAACTGCAAACCCAGCTTGCCTCGGGCCAGACGGAAGGCCTGCCGGACATCGTGCTGATCGAAGATTATGGCGCACAGAAGTATCTGCTGTCCTTCCCCGGCGCGTTTGAACCGTTGACCGACAAGGTCGACTATACCAAGTTCGCCGACTACAAGGTCTCACTGGCCACGGTGGACGGCCAGACCTATTCTCTGCCCTTCGACTCTGGCGCCTCGGGGCTGTTCTACCGGTCGGACCTGCTGGCGGAAGCCGGCTATGACGCCGCTGCCTTGCAGGACATCACCTGGGAGCAGATGATCGAAATCGGCAAGGCTGTGAACGCCAAGACCGGCAAGCCGATGTTCTCGATTGACCAGAATGACGCGGGCGCGATCCGCATCATGCTGCAATCGGCGGGCTCGTGGTATTTCGACGCCGAGGGCAATGCCAACATCGCGAACAACCCGGTGTTCAAAAAGGCGCTCGAGACCTGGGTCAAGATGTTGCAGACCCCCGAGCTTTACAAGGCCGTTTCGGGCTGGGGGGACTACACCGGTGCGTTCAACAACGGCGATGTGGCGGGCGTGTTCACCGGCGTCTGGATGACCGGCGGCATCAAGGGCAACAACATGTCCGGCAAATGGGCGGTCGCACCGACCCCGCGCCTGGATATGGAGGGCTCGACCCACTATTCCAACCTGGGTGGATCGTCGTGGTATGTCCTCTCCTCGGCCCCGGCCAAGGCAGAGGCCATCGACTTCCTGAACAAGGTCTGGGCCAGCGACGTCGATTTCTACCAGAAGATCCTGGTGGGGCAGGGCGCGTTCTCGGCCTATCTGCCGGCCCGTGAGGGCGAGGCCTATTCGGCATCGGACGACTACTTTGGCGGCCAGGCCGTCTGGGCGTCCTTCTCGGATTGGCAGGCCCAGATCCCGGGCGTGAACTATGGCATCTTCACCAACGAAGCCGATGCCGCCGTGACCGCACAACTGCCGGCGCTGATTGCCGGTGGGTCGATCGACGAGGCGATTGCCGCGATCGACGCGCAGGTTGCGCAACAGATCCAGTAAGCCAGTCCTAGAAACCGCTGCGCCGCACACCCTTGGGTGCGGCGCAGTAGCCCGTATTGGCGCGACTTTCCGCAAAGGAAGCAACATGGCTGGCGGCAACTCCTCACGCGGGAACTGGGCGGGCTGGGCCTTCATCATGCCGGCGATGGTTCTGCTGGGCCTGTTCATGGTCTATCCGATCCTGTGGTCGCTATGGATGAGCTTTCAGACCGGCAAGGGGATGAACCTGAAGTTCGGCGGCATGGCGAACATCTACCGCCTGACGCAGGACCCGGTGTTTCAACGCGCCCTGTCCAACACCTTGATCTTTCTGGTCGTTCAGGTGCCCATCATGATCGTGATGGCGCTGTTGTTCGCGGTTGCCCTGAACAACCCCCGCCTGCGTGGCCGCGCTTTTTTGCGCACGGCGATCTTTTTGCCCTGCGTGACGTCGCTGGTCGCCTATTCGGTGCTGTTCAAGTCGATGTTCGCGGTGGACGGCGTGGTCAACGATACGCTGATGTTCCTGTGGATCATCGACGAGCCCATAGGCTGGCTGATGGATCCGTTCTGGGCCAAGGTTCTGATCGTGTCCGCGATCACATGGCGATGGACGGGATACAACATGGTCTTCTACCTCGCCGCCCTGCAAAATATCGACCCGTCGATCTATGAACAATCCAAGGTGGACGGCGTGCCGGCCTGGGCACGGTTCACCCGCATCACGGTGCCCATGCTGAAACCGGTGATCCTGTTCACCACGGTTCTGTCCACCATCGGCACCTTGCAACTGTTTGACGAGGTGAACCTGATCACCCAGGGCAACCCGGCCGACAGCACGCTGACGCTGTCGCTCTATATCTATAATCTGGTGTTCAAATTCATGCCGTCCTATGGCTATGCCGCCACGGTGTCGTGGCTGATCGTCATCATGGTCGGCATCCTGTCCTGGATTCAGTTCCAGGTGGCAAAGGACCGCTACCATGAAAAACACCCTCTCCACGGCGGGTTCGCTGCTCGCTCAGGCCGGCCTGTGGCTGGCGGCCTTCATCTCGATCTTTCCGTTCTACTGGATGGTTGCCGGGGCCACGAATACGGCCGTCGAAATCACTGGCGGCAAGACGTCGCTGGGCAGCCATCTGTTCGACAACGCAACCAAGTTCTTCACGCTGGTCGATGCGCCGCGTATATTTGCCAATTCGTTTTTCGTGGCCATCGTCGGCACGCTGCTGACGCTGATCGTGACATCGCTTGCGGGCTATGGGTTCGAGATGTTCCGCTCCAAAACCCGCGACCGGATCTTTGGCGGGCTGCTCTTGCTGCTGTCGGTGCCCTTTGCCGCGATGATGGTGCCGCTGTTCGTGATGTTCTCGCAGGCCGGGCTGACCAACACCTATATCGCGATCATGCTGCCCGGCATCGCCGCGATCTTCATGATTTTCTACTTTCGCCAGAACACCAAGGCGTTCCCGCATGAATTGCGCGACGCGGCCCTGATTGACGGGCTGAAGGAATGGCAGATCTTTGTCTATATCTATATGCCGGTGATGCGGTCCACCTATGCGGCCGCGATGATCATCGTGTTCATGTCCAACTGGAACGCTTATCTCTGGCCGCTGATCGTGCTGCAAACCAACGAGATGAAGACCATCGTTCTGGTCGTCGCCTCGCTCGCCTCGGCCTATACGCCTGATTATGGGTTGATCATGTTTGCCAACGTCCTGGCAACGCTTCCGACCATTCTGGTCTTCTTCCTGCTTCAGCGTCGCTTCGTCGAAGGCATGCTGGGGTCGGTCAAATAAGGTCTGCCGCAATGACGAAGTTCGACTTCAACGACACCTGGCTGTTTGACGGCCGCGATACGGTCAGGCTGCCCCATACGGCTGTCGAACTGCCGTTTTCCTATTTCGATGAAAAGGCTTACCAGCGGACCTTCACCTACGAGAAAACCTTTGACGCCGATCCGTCCTGGGCGGGGCATGAGGTGTCTGTGCTGTTTGACGGCGCCATGGCGAATGCCCAGGTGTCACTGAACGGCGCGCTGCTGGCCCGCCACAAGGATGGCTACACCCCGTTCGAGGCGCGGCTGACCGGGCTGATGAAGCCCAAGGGCAACCGGCTGACCGTGGTGATCGACGGGTCCGAGAACCCCGAGATTCCGCCCTTTGGTGGCGCGATCGACTATCTGACCTATGCGGGCATCTACCGCGAAGTCTGGCTGAAACTGACCGCGCCCGTCTTTATCGGCATGGCCAAGGTCGAGACGCCGGATGTGCTGGACGCACTCAAGACCGTTTCGGTTTTCGTCTCTTTGGCCAATCCGCAAAACCTTGTGCTTTCGGGCAATCTGACGGCCACGCTGCGCGATCCGACGGGGCGGGCGCTGGACAGTGTCAGCGTGCCGATCACCGGGCCGACGGTCACGCTGGGGATGGCGCATCTGGCGGGCATCACGTTGTGGGACACCAAGACCCCGGCCCTCTACACCATGGACCTGTCGCTGGACACGCCCCATGGGACGGACAACAGCACCACACGTTTCGGATTTCGGTCGGTCGAGTTCACGCCCGAAGGGTTCCGCCTGAACGGCCAGCCCCTGAAGATCCGCGGGCTGAACCGGCACCAATCTTTTCCCTATGCCGGCTATGCCCTTGGCCGCGAGGCGCAAGAGCGCGACGCCGAGATTCTGAAACACGACCTGCGGGTGAACCTGGTTCGCACCTCGCATTACCCGCAATCGACCCATTTCCTGAACCGCTGTGACGAACTGGGCCTTTTGGTGTTCGAGGAGATCCCCGGCTGGCAGCACATCGGCGGGGCGGCGTGGAAACAGGAATCGGTGGAAAACGTCCGTCGCATGATCCGGCGCGACTGGAACCACCCGTCCATCGTGATCTGGGGCGTGCGCATCAACGAAAGCTGCGATGACCACGATTTCTATGCGCAAACCAACGCCGCCGCCCATTTGCTGGACAGCACACGCCCGACCGGCGGCGTGCGCTACATCACGGACAGCGAGCTGCTGGAAGACGTCTACACCATGAACGACTTCATCCTTGGGAATGAGGAACACGGCGGCAACCGCCCCCGCACCCCTCTGCGGCCCCAGCAAGAGGTGACAGGTCTGAAACACAACGTGCCCTACCTGATCACCGAATTCGGCGGGCACATGTATCCCACCAAATCGCACGATCAGGAACAGCGGCAGGTTGAGCATGTGTTGCGCCACCTCGAGGTGATGAATGCGATGTATGGCGATCCGTCGATTTCGGGCTCCATCGGCTGGTGCGCGTTCGACTATAACACCCACAAGGATTTCGGGTCAGGCGACCGGATTTGCCATCACGGCGTGATGGACATGTTCCGCGAACCCAAATTCGCGGCCTTCGCCTATGCCAGTCAAGGCGCGCCCGAGGAGGGGGTTGTGCTGAAACCCGTCACCTTCTGGGCGCGGGGCGAACGCAACATCGGCGGCGTGCTGCCGCTGATCATCCTGACCAATTGCGACGAGGTTGAACTGCGCTACGGCAACCACAAGCCCAAGCGCGTGCAGCCCGACCGCGAGCGTTTTGCCCATCTGCCCCATCCGCCGGTGGTGGTGGATCACCGCCACTTTACCCCCGATGAACTGGGTCTGTGGGGCATGACCTGGGAACATGCCGAGGTGACGGGTTTGATCGGGGGCAAGGTCGTCGCCACGGCGCGGTTCGTGTCCGATCCCATCGCCACCACCTTGCAGGTCCAGCCCGACGCCGAAACCGTGGGCCGCCACGAGGCGGTTCGGGTGATGGTGCGCGCCCTGGATCAGGTCGGCAACAAGCTGCCCTTCTTTCCCGAACCGGTCGCCCTCAGTGTCAGCGGGGCTGGCCGCCTGATCGGCCCCGGCCTTGTGCCGCTGCGGGCCGGGTCCACGGGGTTCTGGGTGCGGGCCACGGGTGTGGGGGCCATCGAGGTGACTGTCTCAAGCGACCGGCTTGGAACCAAAACGCTGCAACTGCGGGCGGAATGAAGGGGTTGAAATGAGCGGATTGTCATTACGCGGCGTGCGCAAGGCTTACGGCGCGGTCGAGGTCATCAAGGGCGTCGATCTGGACATCGAGTCGGGCGAGTTTGTGGTGTTTGTCGGCCCCTCCGGCTGTGGCAAATCCACCCTGCTGCGCATGATCGCGGGGCTCGAGGATATCACCGGCGGCAAGCTGTCGATCGGCGGAAAGGTCGTCAACGACGTTGACCCCTCGCAGCGCGGCATCGCGATGGTGTTCCAATCCTATGCACTGTATCCCCATATGACCGTGCGCGAAAACATGGGCTTTGCCCTGCGCTTTGCCGGCAAGTCCAAGGACGAGATTGCCGCCCAGGTCGCCGAGGCCGCCCGCATTCTGGAACTGGGCCAACTGCTGGACCGCAAACCCAAGGACCTGTCAGGCGGTCAGCGGCAGCGCGTCGCCATCGGCCGTGCCATCGTGCGCCATCCGCAGGTGTTTCTGTTCGACGAACCCCTGTCGAACCTGGACGCCGAACTGCGCGTCCACATGCGGATCGAGATTGCCCGTCTGCACAAGGAACTGGCCACCACCATCATCTATCTGACCCATGATCAGGTCGAGGCGATGACGCTGGCCAACAAGATTGTCGTGCTGCGCTCGGGCGTGGTTGAACAGGTCGGCGCCCCCCTGACGCTCTATGATGACCCCGACAACCTGTTTGTCGCGGGCTTCATCGGATCGCCCAAGATGAACTTTCTGGCGGGCAAGGTCCAGAATGGCCGCATCCTGCTGCCCGAATTCGGCAACCAGACCATCCCAATGGCCCCGCTGAAACTGCCCCCGGACGAAGGCGCCACGGTGACGGTCGGCATCCGCCCCGAAGCATTCAAGCGGGGCGGCGAGGCGACCTTAAGCCTTGTGGTCGAAATCGTCGAACATCTGGGGGATGAAAGTTTCGCCTATGCTCGCCAGGCCGGCGGGCAGGTCGTGACTATTTCTGTCAGTGACGGGCGCGGGGTGCTGCCCGGCCAGACGATCACCGCCACCTTTGACCCTGCCCGCGCCTTGGTGTTCAACAAATCGGGACAGCGCATCCGCTGACAATCCTTGCTTCTTGCCTAAATCTCGACACAATTCTGGCTCAATTTGTCGCTGAGGCAAACCCGGGCGCAGATCCGGACGGCAGAGCAGGCACGATATGGCGACATTGACCGGCAGCAGCGGGAATGAGTCCCTGGCAGGTGGCACTGACAACGACGTGCTGGTGGGCGGCGGTGGGTCCGACCGGCTTGACGGCGGGGCGGGGATAGACACGGCCGATTATTCCACCGCGCCCGGTGCGGTGGCGGTCAACCTCGGCTCCGGCACGGGCCGTGGCAGTGACGCGGGCAATGACATCCTGACCGCCATCGAAAACCTGATCGGGTCGGCCTTTGCCGATACGCTGACCGGGAATACGGGCCAGAACTCGTTGACGGGGGGGGACGGAGCCGACCTTCTTTATGGCGGCGACGGGGATGATACGCTGGCGGGCGGGGCGGGGGCCGACATCCTTAACGGCGGCACGGATATGGACTGGATCGACTATTCCGCCTCGTCCCAGGCCGTCAGCATCAACCTGACCACCTGGACCGCCCTTTATGGCGACGCGCAGGGCGATAATCTGAGTGGCGTGGACGGGATCATCGGCACGTCCTTTGACGACACGCTGATCGGCTTCAACCAAAGCGGTCAGGTCGATGACATCTACACCAACGTCATCGAGGGTGGGGCCGGCAACGATTACATCGACGGGGCCGGATCGAATGACCTGCTGTATGGCGGGGCGGACAATGACACATTGCTGGGCGGCACCGGCGATGACGTTCTGGCGGGGGGCAGTGGTCGCGACCATCTGGTTGGCGGTGTGGGGTCGGACAGCTTCTTTGGTGGCGGCGGCGACACGATCGACGGCAGCGAGGATGGCCGCGAAACCGACGTTCTTGACCTGCGGGGCACCTGGCCTTTCCGCATTCAACGGGATGCGGGCAATCCGGAAAACGGTCAGGTCAATTTTCTGGACAGCTATGGCAACGTCACCGGAACACTGACCTTCTCCAATATCGAAAAGATCATCAGCTGTTTTACCCCCGGCACCCTGATTGCCACCCCCAGCGGCCCCCGCGCGATTGAAACCCTGAACGTCGGCGATTTGGTCCTGACCCGCGACAACGGCCCGCAAGCCCTGCGCTGGATCGGGCAGCGCCACCTGAGCGCAGCCGACTTGCAGGCCGACCCGGCGCTGCAACCCGTGCTGATCGGGGCGGGCGCCTTGGGCAACGGCCTGCCCGAGCGTGACATGGCCGTCTCGCGTCAGCACCGCATGCTGTTCAGCGACCCTCGTGCCGACCTGTTGTTCGGCGCCGAGGAGGTTCTGGTGCGGGCGCATCATCTGACCGGCCTGCCCGGCATCACCCAGGCGCCGCAGGCCGACGTCACCTATCTGCACATGCTGTTTGACCGGCACGAGGTGGTCCTGGCCAACGGTGCCTGGAGCGAGAGTTTCCAGCCCGGCGAACGGTCCCTCAACGGCCTGGATGTTGCGGAACGGGAGGAGCTGTTCAAGCTGTTCCCCGACCTTTCCGCCCGCCCGTTCCGCGCCGCCCGCGTCACGCTCCGGGCGTTCGAGGTCAAGGTGCTGTTGGCCGCCTGACCCTAACGGAACATCGCCGCCAGCCTTTCGGTATCAATCGCCCGCACCATCACGCCCTTGGGCTGGACCGAGGCAACATCGACCCCTGCCACGATGGCGTTGATCACAGCTTCCTCGACCGCCTCGACCGACGCCAGATAAAGCGGGTCCAGGATTTCGTTGTTCAGTTCGGCCCGCAAGTGCAGGGCAGGGCCCTGCTGCGGCATCGGCCCCGGATTGGCGACTGAAAAGGCCAGAAAGATGTCGCCCGACGAATTGCCCGATGGCGTGCCGCCCCGGCCAATCCCGATCGAGGCCCGCTTGGCGATATGGCGCAGCGACAGGGGCGACAGGGGGGCATCGGTGCCGATATAGACGATGATCGAGCCAACTTCTTTATCGCGAAAGGTGTCCTCGGGCATCAACTTGCCTACCGGACGACCCAAAATGGTCAGCCATTCGCGCCGCCCATGGTTGGCCTGCACCAGCGCGCCCACGGTATAGTCCTGCCCCGCCAGTCGCACCTTGCGCGAAGACGTGCCGGTGCCGCCCTTGAATTCATAGGCGATCATGCCGTTGCCGCTGCCCGAGGACCCCTCCTCGACAAAACCGCCCTTGGCCGCCTTGATGGCGGCAATGGCATGGTCGGGCGTCACATGCAGGGCGTTGATGTCGTTCAGCATCCCGTCATAGGTTTCGCCCACGACCGGCATCGCCCAGCCATGGCCGCTGGCAAAGAAGTCGTCATAATGGTCGATCATCCAGCGTGTCACCCCATGATGCACCGCCCCGATGCCATGGGTGTTGGTGATGGTCAGCGGCCCGATGAAATAGCCCGCATCGTCAATCCAATGCGTGCCGGTCAACTCGCCATTGCCGTTCAGGGTGAACTGCCCGGCCCAGACCGGTTGCGGCATCCCCTTGTCCTGCCGCGGCAGAACGGCGGTCACACCGGTGCGCATCTGCCGCGCCGGGTCGGTCAGGGTGCAAAACCCGACGGTCACACCCGGCACATCGGTGATGGCATTGAACGGTCCGGGCGTGCCGGGAAACGGCAGGCCAAGGTCACGGGCGCGGGGTTTGGGCATGGGGGCTTCCTGTTTTTCTGGCAACCCGCCCAGAATGTCAGCATCCGGGGCGGCCAATCAAGCAGGCAGGGCCCGTTCTTTCCGCAATTCAGTGCTTTTCCTTAAGAAATCCTGTGCCTATGATCTGGTGACAACCAAAACCCATCGGAACCCCCATGTCTTGCCCGCGCAGACCCGTCATCGGCATCATCGGCAACCACTACATGATCGGCGATCGCTATCCCGTTCATTCTGGTGGCACAATGAACTCGGATGCCGTGGCCGAGGTGTCGGGGGCGATGCCGCTGATCATTCCGACCGACCCGCGCTATGTGACGGTGGCGGAACTGCTGGAGATTTGCGACGGTTTCTTGCTGACTGGCGGGCGCCCCAATGTCCACCCGTCCGAATATGGCGAGGTGGAGACGCCGGCCCATGGCGCCTTTGACCGCAACCGCGACGGCGTGACGCTGCCGCTGATCCGCGCCTGTGTCGAGCGCGGCCAGCCGTTCCTGGGGATCTGCCGTGGCTTTCAAGAGGTGAACGTGGCCCTTGGCGGCACGCTGCACCCCGAAATCCGCGAATTGCCCGGCCGGATGAACCACCGGATGCCGCCCGACGGCAGCCTGGAGGAGCAGTTCGGCCTGCGCCACCCGGTCACCTTTACCGAAGGCGGGGTGTTTCACCGCCTGGTGGGTGCGACCGAGGTGATGACGAACACCCTGCACGGCCAGGGCATCGCCCGCCCCTCGCCCGCCATCGTGATTGACGGCCACGCCCCCGATGGCACCCCCGAGGCAATCTATGTCCGCGATGCGCCGGGGTTCACCCTTGCGGTGCAGTGGCACCCGGAATGGAACGCTTCGGCCGACCCGGTGTCCCGGGCGCTGTTCGCCGCGTTCGGCCAGGCGGCGCGGGCCTGGTCCGAGGCGCGTCGCCCGCTGCGGCTGATCGCCTGATTTGCGCCAGATCAAGGCGGCCCGCAGGTTCCGCCCTTAGGCAGGCTGCATCCTGATTAGCGAGGAAGTCATGCGTATCCTTGTCGTCTATGCCACCACCGACGGTCAAACCCGCAAGATCGCCCGCTTTGCCGCCGACCATCTGACCGACCTTGGCCACGCGACCGAGCTGTTGAATGCCGCCGACACCGAGGGGCTGGACCTTGGCCGCTTTGGGGCGGCTGTCCTGGCCGGGTCGTTGCATGCGGGCGGCTTTCAAAAGACGCTTGCGGCCTTTGCCAAGGATAATGCGGCGGCTCTGAACGCAAAACCCACGCTGTTCCTGCCCGTGTCGCTGTCGGCGGCGGGCAACGATGAGGAGGACTGGAAAGGGTTGCGGGCCTGCGTCGACGGCTTTCTGGACCAGACCGGATGGCAGCCGACCCGGACCGCCCATGTTGCCGGGGCGTTCCGTTTCACCGAATACGACTTTTTCCGCGCCTGGGCGATGCGGCGGATCGCGGAAGCCAAGCAGCAAGTGGTGGACCCCCATTCGGACAAGGAATACACCGATTGGCCCGCCCTGGCCGCCGCTTTGACCGCGTGGCAAGCGGCCTGCATCGCCTGAAATCCCGTTGTCGTGGGCGGCGTGATCGCTATAGTCGCGCCACATCAGGGAGGTCACTATGAAACGGTCGAAAATCAACGAGATCATGGCAGCGGCGGACGACATGATCCGCCACTACGGCTTTGTCTTGCCGCCCTTTGCGAACTGGAGCCCCGAGCAATTCAAGGCCAATGCCCCGCGTGCGGCCCGTGTGATCGAGGGGCGCTGTGGGTGGGATATCACCGACTATGGTCAGGGCCGCTATGACGAGATGGGGTTGTTCCTGTTCACCCTGCGCAACGGATCGCTGGCCGATCTGCAACGCGGGGGCGGCATGTGCTATGCGGAAAAGCTGTTGATCAGCCGGCAGGACCAGCTGTCGCCCATGCATACCCATGTCATCAAGGCCGAGGATATCATCAACCGCGGCGGGGCCACGCTGATTGTCGAGTTGACCGGGTCCGACCCCGAGGGCAACTGTTCGGACAAGCATGGCGGGATGGTGCGCTGTGACGGGATCGACGTGCCCTACACGCCGGGTCAAAAGCTGCGGTTGGCGCCGGGGGAGAGCGTGACCTTGATGCCGGGCGACTGGCATGCCTTCTGGGGGGAGGGGGGCGATGTTCTGATCGGCGAGGTGTCCACCGTCAACGACGACGTGACCGACAACGTGTTCCGCGAGCCGATTGGCCGTTTCGCGCAGATCGAGGAGGATGTGGCGCCGACACATCTGCTGGTTTCGGACTACGAAACCTGGCTGGCCCGCTGAGCGTCCCACGCGTGCAACGAAAAATAAGACAACCCTGTCAAGGGGTTGTCTTTCCATTTTAAGCTGCCGTTAACCCGGATGGGCTTGTCGCGGGACTGTCGGGGGTCATATCCATTTGCGTGCCGAAACCGGTGATTTGCCGCCAGCGGGGCCCGACACCGGGCTGTCGCGCAGCCCGGCATCATCGGTGCCCGGCCCCGGAAAAGCGACCCGGTCAGGAGGCCTGAGCAAAACAGGTGTCGCTGGAAACGGCACCGGGAGCTACCCGGTTCTGTCGGCTGAGTGCAATCCACCGGGCAGACCGGTGCAGCGGGACGGGGGGGGCCGGTGTCAGAATGGCCCGCTGCCGGTTTCCGGCGGGGTCGGCGGCATGGGCGCGGGGGTGGCGGGTGCGGCGGGTTTCTTGGGGGTGGGCACGACGGGAACCGACAGGCGGGTGGGGAACTGGCCATCCTCGGTCAGAACGACAACGCGGGTGCCGTCGGGCACACGGTTGTACAGGTCCATCACGTCCTGGTTGATCATCCGGATGCAGCCCGACGAGGCGTTCGAGCCGATCGAGTTCCACTCCGGCGTGCCGTGGATGCGGTAGCCGTAATCGACGCCATTGGTCGTCAGGTACAGCGCACGTGCGCCCAGCGGGTTGGTCAGGCCGCCCGGTTGGCCGACATCGCGGAACTTTTCCAAAGCGGGGTTGCGGTCGATCATCTCATACGGCGGGGTCCATTTCGGCCAGGTGGTGCGGCTGGTGATGTCGGCGACGCCCGACCAGGCGAACCCGGCCCGGCCGACGGCGATGCCGTAGCGCATCGCCTTGTTGTTGGCCGCGACCAGATACAGATGTTTGGTCGAGGGGTCGATGATGATGGTGCCGGGCTGTTGATCGGTCTCATAATTGACGATCTGGCGTTGATAGGCGGGGGGCACCTGTTCCACCGGGATGGCGGGCACGTTCAGCCCGTTGTCGACCACCGGGCCATAATGGGCGGGGTCGTTCAGCACGGCCGGGGTTGCCTGGGCCGCGGGCGCGGTGCCCATCAAGGCCGGGTCAAGCTGGCACCCGGCAAGCCCCATCAGCACCACGACACCCGTCATCAGGCCAGCAAAACGCAATCCCATAGTTCCTGTCCCTGCCCGACGGTCAAAATGACCGTTTGGTTCCATTTGCACAATCTTTAGTGCAATGCCTGTGTCAGGTCAAAGAGGCAAGGACCGGATCGATCAAAGTGTCGTGCGCAGATGCCACAGTTCGGGGAAGAGCTGCACCTCGAGCATCCGCTTGAGGTAGGAGACGCCCGACGTGCCGCCGGTGCCGCGTTTGAAGCCGATGACGCGTTCGACCGTGGTGACATGGTTGAAACGCCAGCGGCGGAAGTAATCCTCGAAATCGACCAGCTTTTCGGCCAGCTCGTAAGCCTCCCAATGGGTTTGCGGGTCGCGGTAGATGGTTTCCCAGACGGCGCGCACGTCGTCGCGGGCCTCCCAGGGTTGGGCAAGGTTGCGGGTCAGGACATCTGCCGGGACGGGGTGGCCCATGCGGGCAAGGTGGCGCAGCGCCTCGTCATAGAGACTGGGGCGGGCGAGTTCGGCGTGCAGCAGGGCCACGATGTCGGGGCGGTGTTCGTGGGGGCGCAGCATGGCCACGTTGCGGTTGCCGGTGGCGAATTCGATCAGGCGGTATTGGTGGGATTGAAACCCCGAGGATTGGCCCAGCCCCTCGCGGAAGGTGGTGTAATCGGAGGGGGTCATCGTGCGCAGCACGTCCCAGGCGTTGTTGAGCTGTTCAAAGATGCGGGCGATGCGGGCCAGCATCTTGAACGCCTCGCGGATGCGGTCGGCGGCGATGGCGTTGCGGGCGGCGTCCATCTCGTGCAGGGCGAGTTTCATCCACAGTTCCGAGGTCTGGTGCTGGATGATGAACAGCATCTCGTCATGCGCCGTGGTCAGTTGGCGCTGCGACGACAGGATGCGGTCGATGTGCAGATAGTCGCCATAGGACATCCGCCCGTCAAAGGACATCTGCGCGCCGTTCGCGGGGTCGTGGGTCATGGAATGTCCAGATGCAAAAGGGCGGTTGTGTAGGTGGCACCGTCTTCGGTGAAGGTGGCCATGGTGTCGAACACCCAGCCGCGCCGGGCGAGGAAGCGGTGCGACTGGACGGCGGCGCGAACGGTGAAATGGGTCAGGCCTTCGGCGCGGGCGCGGGCCAGGACGGTGTCATACAGGGCGGCGGCGGTGCCGTTGCCCATCACCTCGGGGAGGACAAAGGCCATGTCGAGGTAGCCCGTGTCATCCATCGAGAAGAAGCCGGTGATCTGGCCGGATTCCTGCGCCACATAGCACCATTGGGACAGAAGTTTGTCGGGGGTGGTGAGGTCGGGGCTGGGCGAGGGGGCCCAGGCGGCGCGTTCGGCCTCGGGGTAGTGGGCGGCGGAGCCTTCGCGGATGGCGCGGTAGAACACAAGCGCCACGGCGGCGCGGTCCTGGGCTTGGTAGGGGCGGATCTGGGGCATCGGTGGAGCCTCCGGCGGGGATATTTGGGCCAATATGAAAGGGTCAGGTCACTTTGGCGCGGGTCTGGTATTCGGGGCGGTCCCATGAGGATTCGGCCATGATCCGGGACAGCGTTTCGGCGGCGCGGGTGACATCGGCGGCGTCGGTGAAGAGCGGGGTGAAGCCGAAGCGCAGGATGTCGGGGGCGCGGAAGTCGCCGATCACGCGGTGGGCGATCAGGGCCTGCATGATGGCATAGCCCTGGGGGTGGGAGAAGGAGACTTGCGACCCGCGCTGGGCGTGGGGGCGGGGGGTGACGAGGGTGAGGGTGGGGCAGGTGGCCTCGACTTGCGCAATGAACTGGTCGGTCAGGGCGAGGGAGGCCAAGCGCAGGTCGTTGAGGTCGACCTGGTCCCAGATGTCCAGCGCGGCGTCGAGGGCGGCGAGTTGCAGGACGGGGGGGGTGCCGACGCGCATACGCTCGATGCCCGCGCCGGGGCGGTAGTCGGGATCGAAGGCGAAGGGGGCGTCGTGGCCGAGCCAGCCGGACAGGGCGGGGCGGACCTTTTGCGCGTGTTTGGGGGAAACATAGATGAAGGCGGGGCCGCCCGGGCCGGAGTTGAGGTATTTATAGGTGCAGCCGACGGCGAAATCCGCCCCGGTGCCCGCCAGATCGACCGGCAGGGCGCCGGCGGAATGGGCGAGGTCCCAGATGGTGAGGGCGCCGTGGGCATGGGCGCGGGCGGTGATGGCGGCCATGTCGTGCTTGCGGCCGGTGCGGTAGTCGACCTCGGTGATCAGGGTGACGGCGGTGGTGTCGTCGATGGCGTCCAGAACATCCTCGGGGGCGACGGTTTTCAGGGTGTAGCCCTGGCCAAGGGTTTGGCACAGGCCCTGGGCCATGTAGAGGTCGGAGGGGAAGTTGCCGGTATCCGACAGGATGGTTTTGCGGGTCGGGTTCAGGTCAAGGCAGGAGGCGAGGGCCTGATAGACCTTGATCGACAGGGTGTCGCCCATCACGACATGGCCCGGTTCCGCCCCGATCAGCCGGGCGATGCGGTCGCCGACGCGGGAGGGTTGGTCCATCCAGCCCGCCTTGGTCCAGCCGCCGATCAGCATCTCGCCCCATTCCGCCGTGATGGTTTGCGCCACGCGGGCGGCGGCGGCGCGGGGCAGCGGGCCGAGCGAATTGCCGTCCAGATAGGTCACGCCCTGGGGCAGCAGGAACTGGGCTTTGGTGGCGGCGAAATCGGTGGGCATGGGCACTCCTGCGGGTTTGGGCCGAGTATGCCTGTTCCTACGCTGCGCGTCAAAAATTTCAAGCTTGAAATGTTTTCTGCGGTTGCTTTTGCGGTGGGGCGGTGCAGTCTGGCGGGATGATCAGGGAATTGGACATACCGCCGCTGTGGTTGGGCTTGGCGCTGCTGGCGAGCTGGGCGCTGGCGCAGGTTTGGGCCGTGCCGGGGGCGGAGGGGTTTGGCGCGGCGCTGGTTTTGGCCGGGGTGGCCATGATGGGGCTGGCGGTGGGGGGGATGGTGCTGGCGCGCACGGCGTTTGTGCCGCGCCGCGACCCCACGGCGCTGGTGACGGGCGGGCTGTTTCGCATCAGCCGCAACCCGATCTATCTGGCCGATGCGATGATTCTGGCGGGTGCGATCCTGTGGTGGGGGGCGGTGTTGGCGCTGCCGCTGGTGCCGCTGTTCATGGTCTGGATCACCCGGCGCTATATCCGGGACGAGGAGGCGCGGCTGCGGGCCGGGTTCGGGGCGCAATATGACGCCTGGGCCGCGCAGGTGCCGCGCTGGCTCTGGCGGTTTTGACGGTAGGACGGGTTTTTTCGGCGGTTGCGGTCAATCAGTCGTTGAACAATCTTATTCCGATGATAAGGCTCAGCCCGATGGCCGCGCGTTTGGTGCCGGTTCAGACGGGGGGCAGACAGTGAAAATCGGAGCTTTGGCAGAGATTTTTCCGGGCGAAAACCGGGTTTCGATGACGCCGGATTCGGCGGCGGCGCTGGTGAAGTTGGGCCATGTCTGCTGCATTCAGGCGGGCGCCGGGGCGCGGGCGGGCTTTGCGGATGCGCTTTATGCCCGTGCCGGGGTCGAGGTGTTGCCGGATGCGGCGGCAGTGGTTGCGGCGGCGGATGTGTTGGTCAAGGTGCGGGGTCCCGAGGTAGCCGAGGCGCAGGCGCTGCGCGAGGGGCAGACGCTGATTTCGTTCTTCTGGCCCGCCCAGAACCCCGAATTGCTGGAAATCGCCAAGGCGCGTGGCGCGACCGTGATTGCGATGGACATGGTGCCGCGCATCAGCCGGGCGCAAAAGATGGATGCGCTGTCGTCGATGGCGAATATCGCGGGCTACCGGGCGGTGATCGAGGCGGGCAACAACTTTGGCCGGTTCTTTACCGGGCAGGTGACGGCGGCGGGCAAGGTGCCGCCGGCCAAGGTGTTGATCGTGGGCGCGGGCGTTGCCGGGTT
>CAMBWO010000053.1 GCA_945871285.1 Pseudorhodobacter antarcticus
TGGCGGAGGGAACGCGACTGCGGGCGAACCTTCTCTGGGTTGAAGCCGACTGCCAATTGGGTGGCAGTCGGCTATCCTTCGTTCTTGGTGGGATGGATCAGAACACAAAGAAGTCAGCGTGGGTTAAGGCGAGATTGGCTGTCATTGTCGCAAGGTGAACGCTCGCTCCGACTCCATTTCCATCTGCATCAAAATACACTCGACCTGTGTCTGATTCGTAGATGATCCGATCGAGAGCTTCGGTTGCCTGCCCAGTCATGTTCGAAGCAAAGGCTGACGCACCTAGGGTTCCGGCAGTCAACCCAACAAAGACCACGTCATCCAAGCGGACTGTGTCCTCCGCCACGTTGAAATCACTGATACGGTCGACGTTTGCTGCGCTCGGCGCAGCATTGAATACAAAATTGTCGTGGCCCGCGCCGCCGAACAAGGTGTCGTTGCCCAAGCCGCCGTTCAACACGTTGTTCCCGGCGTTGCCGGTCAGCCGGTTGGCCAGCGCGTTGCCGGTGCCATTGATGTTCGCCGTCCCGGTCAGCACAAGGTTCTCGACAAAGCGTACCCCGGCGTTAGCGTCGAGGTTGAAGGTCACCGCGCTCTGCACCGTGTCCGTGCCGCCCGCGTCGATCGCGCTGGCTGTGGTCGTGGCCTCGAATACCCGGTCGCCGGTCGCGTCGACGATGTAGGTGTCGTTGCCAGCGCCGCCGAGCAGGGTGTCGTTGCCCAAGCCGCCGTTCAACACGTTGTTCCCGGCGTTGCCGGTCAGCCGGTTGGCCAGCGCGTTGCCGGTGCCTTTGATGTTCGCCGTCCCGGTCAGCACAAGGTTCTCGACAAAGCGTACCCCGGCGTTGGCGTCGAGGTTGAAGTTCACCGAACTCCGCACCGTGTCCGTGCCGCCCGCGTCGATCACGCTGGCTGTGGTCGTGGTCTCGAACACCCGGTCGCCGGTCGCGTCGACGATGTAGGTGTCGTTGCCAGCGCCGCCGATCATGGTGTCGTTGCCCAAGCCACCGTTCAACGTGTCCATGCCGGCACCGCCGGAAGTTCGGTCAGCCCCGCCACCGCCGGTAAGAAGATCGTTACCGCGCATTCCCCAAAGATTGTTTGTCCCATCGGTGCCAGTCAGCCTATCGTTCCCTTCGCCGGTAACCGCATTCTCGAACGCATTGGCGAGGGTGGCCCAGGCCACACCCAGCACCTGGACGATCTGTCCCGCCGCAAGGTTGAGGGCGATCGATCCCTTGACTGCCGCAAAGTTCAGCCAGTCGATACCACCATCGGTGTCCGCGATCGTGGCGCGGGCGGAATCGTAAGCCCGCATCGCCAGATATTCGTCCGTGAAGTGATAGACGTCATTGGCCGAGGCCGTGGAGCCGAAGATGTCCAGCGAGGCATCGCGCACGGTTAGCGAATTGCCCGCAAACCGGTCGCTCACGGTCATCGTCCAGCTGCCTGCCGACAATTCGCCCCGCAGCCCGTCGATCCCGAACAGCCAGTTCACATTGCCGACGTTGTCATACAGATCGGACTTTTCCAGCTTCACGACGACTTCGGTTCCCGCAGCCGAGGTCAGCACGGCCCGCAGATCGCCGACATAGTCTGCGCTGAAGTTCAGCCTCAGCGCCACGTGCTCGATCGACAGATTGCCGGTGATCGTGAAGGTCGTGGAAAAGCCTGCCCCGGTTCCGTCTGGCAAAAGCGTATCGGCAAAGTCGTTCAGCCCCGAGGTGACCGTCTGCTCGTTGGCGCTGGTCTGGGCTGCGGCGAACAGGGTCCAGACCTCGGCCATGCGCGCGGCATTGTAAGCGTTGACCATGCCATAACCGTAGTTGGTATGCACATGGTGGCCGCCGCCGTTCCAGGTGCCGCTGGCATTGGCGGACCAGAGCCCGTCTTCCTGGGTATCGGCGGTCGCATCGTCGAAGGCGCTGCCTGTCAGGCTGGCCGAGGCGGCAAGGATATTCTGCACGTCGCGCCAGCCCAGCCCTTCGTTGGCGTCCAGCATCAGTGCGACAACGCCCGAAACAACAGGTGCCGAGGCAGAGGTGCCGTTGAAGATATCAGTGTAGGCCGTCGGGTCGTAACCCCGCGTGAGCACCTGCGAGTAGTTGCCCGCACCATCGCTGATAAACGCCTTCAGAATGCCGTCTATGGTCCCCGAAAGCATATCCTCATCGCCGTCCGCGTCCAGGTCGAAGAATACGGGGACACTGTAACCTCCGACGTCCACCCCGTCGAAGGGGTTCGCAGCACCGGTCAATTCAGTGAAAACGCCCGCGCCGTTGTTGGCAAAGCTGCGCAGCGTCCCCTCATCCACGCCCACAACCAGATCCAGGTCGCCGTCGGCGTCGATGTCGCTGAAACCCGGGCTACTGAACGTGCCAACATCAATCCCGTCGAACGGATTGGCCACCCCGATCAGTTCGGAAAAGGCGCCAGCACCATCGTTGGCAAAGGTGCGCAACGTGCCAGCATCCTGACCGGCGACCAGATCGAGATCGCCATCGCCGTCAATGTCCGCAAAGCTCCTGGCATTGCCTACGCCGACTGAAATCCCGTCGAACGGGTTTTGCGCACCAGTTAATTCGGCAAAGACACCCGTGCCATCGTTGGCAAAGGCTCGAAAAGGGTCGAAAATTCCCCCCGTGAACATATCCGCGTCGCCATCATTGTCGTAATCGCCAAAGCTGGCAACGCTGTAGTAACCCACATTCAGCCCGTTGAACGGGTTGGCCGCTCCGGTCTGTTCCGTAAATACGCATGACCCGTCGTTGGCATAGGTCCGCAGCAGACCATCATAAGTTCCGGTAACCAGATCAATGTCACCATCCGCGTCGAAGTCTGCGAAGCTTGGATTGCTGTAACTGCCGACAAACTGGACCTGTCGCGGTTCTGTTCCGGTCAGGTGCTCATGTTAAGCGGCCTTTCGTTCGAAGGCTACGGGGCTTTTCCAACCCAAGGCTGAATGTCGACGGCGCGGATTGTAGAAGCCGTTGATGTATTCGAAGATGGCGACTTCGACCTCTCTTCGTGTCTGCCAGTTTCTGCGCCAGATCATTTCGGCTTTGAGGGATTTGAAAAAGCTTTCGACAGCTGCGTTGTCATAGCAATTGCCCTTTCCGCTCATGGATGCTGTCAGACCGTGTTTTCTAAGGATCTTTTGATAGTCATGTGAACAGTATTGGCTTCCGCGATCCGTGTGGTGAATGCAGCCCTTCGGGGTCCTGCGCAGGGCAATCGCCATGTTGAGGGCGCGGATCGCCAGGTCTTTCTTCATCCGGTTGCTGATGGCCCATCCGATCACCCGGCGGGAATGCAGGTCCAAGATGACGGCCAGATAGACCCAGCCTTCGCGCGTCCAGATATAGGTGATGTCACCGGCCCATTTCTGGTTGGGTTGGCTCGCAGTAAAATCCTGCTGCAAGAGATTTGGCGCGATGTTGAATGTGTGGTCGCTGTCCGTAGTTGCCTTGAATTTATGGGTTCTGACCACACAAATCGCGTTCTGCCGCATCAATCGGCCTACCCTGCGATGTCCTACACGCAAGCCCAGCTCGTTCAGCTCTTCCGTCATTCGGGGGCGACCATAACTGCCCTGGCTCAATCTGTGCTGTTCGCGGATATGCGCCAAAAGCACCATATCGCGCCGCTGCCGATGCGATACAGGTCGATGCTTCCACGCCCTAAGGCCACGATCCGTGACCCCCATCACATTGCAAGCATGCGCCCGGGAAAGCCCGCCGCGATAGTCATCCAGAAACGCGAACTTCACGGCTTTTGGGCCGCGAAGAACTGCGTGGCCTTTTTTAGCAGCTCCCTCTCCTCCTTGAGAATCCGGTTCTCACGACGAAGCCGTTCGTTCTCGCGCAGAAGGTTCTGGTCTGGATCGGGGGGACCTGCCTCATCAGAAACCATCTTCACCCATTTGTTCAGGGTCGAAAGACCAACCCCCAAATCAGACGCAACCTGACGCCTCGTCAGGCCACTGGTTTGCGCGGTGCGAACCGCATCCCGCTTGAACTCGTCGCTGTGTATCGCTGCCATATCCGGTCTCCTTGATGGCGAGTATTGCTCTCAAATGACCGGAACAGAACCGCGACAGGTCCACTTCTCGCCATAGCCCGCCCCGGTCAGTGCGCCAACCTCCAGCGCCATCAACCGCTCGGCAGCAAATCCGATCATCTCCCGCAGCATGTCAGCGTCAGAGGTCTTCTCAAGCAAGGCATTCAGGTTCATCATCGTGTCGGTCATCGGGTTCTTCCGTTCAAGGTTGAGGCTCGCAACCCAAACCTACCCGAGATCAACGATGACCACCCGCGAAGCCGCCCGCGCCGCCCGCCACTTGAAAGCGCTGCGCGGACGGCTTCGCTACCGGCGAGCTACACCACTACGAGGGACACGATCCCAGTATGAACTGAAATCCATAATCAGAGGTGGCTCACTTCTCGGTGAAAAACCCGGCTCAGTTCTGGGTGAAAATCAACAGCCAGACTTGCGGACGCTTTGCCGTCCCGTGAACCCTGCGCAGCCGAAGGACCCGCCGCAGGGCGCCCGCGCGCCTGGCGCGAAACACTTGATCCAAAACGCCAACACTGCGATGCTGCCCCGGGAACGGGGGACTGCGTCCGGTCTGAACTGTCGCACGGCAGCACAGGACCGCGGCGGAACGAAAGCCGCCGGGGAAGATGGACCTGCCCTGTTATCAGGGAGTTCGGGATGTCGGTCGGGTCAGGCTGATGTCCGTCGCGGAGGATTGCAGTGAAGCTGTTCAAGGTGGGCGTCATAGGCCTGTTGGCAAACCTGGCAAGCGGACCGGCGCTTGCCGAGCGGACCGACATCCTGTTTCAGGCCGGCAACTGGACGGTCGAGGGTGTCACAACGGACTACGGCGCCTATTTCTGCCAGGCGACGGTCCGGGGTCCGGATGACAGCTTTTCGATCAGGCCGCTTGCCGACACGACGGTCCGGCTGCAGTTCTTGTCCGAAGCGTGGGAGTTTGGCGAAGGCGACGTCGCCAATGTTCAGGTTCAGATTGACCGGAAACCGACGCGGACTTTTGCCGGCGCAACCCTTTTGCAGAACTCGGTGTTCGTCGATCTGCTGGACCTTGGGGCAAGTGAGGATTTCGCCCGAGAGATTGCCCTCGGCACGACCATCAACCTGCGCACGCAAGCGGGTGTCGACGTGCGGACCTATTCGCTGTCAGGGTCGGCGGCGGCGATGAGATTCCTCGCTGCCTGCGATGCGGCGGCCATCCCCGACCGCAATCCTTTCGATTGACGGGGCCCTTTGCGGACCTGTCCCGACCGGACAGGCAGCGACCTCGCGCCCGGCTCTGGTCATGGTCTGCCTGAGGGAACAAATCGACTTGTGCGGCGCCCAAATCCCCTTGAACCGGCCTCCCCAAGCGGCTTAGTTTCCGAAAAGGGGTTTCGTGGTGCCGGAAGAGCTGGGCAGTTCAGGACATGCAGGATGCGATAACCGCCGGATCGACGTTTCGCTCCCTTCAGGCGACATCCATACGGCGATTGACGAGTAGGGCCTGGCTTGCAGCCTCGTTCATGGTGATGGCCGCCGTGGCCGTGCGGGCCGAAACCTTGGTGTTGACCGGAGATTTCGGCCACCAGCCCGCGGTCGTGCGGGACCTGCCGGAGGGATCGGTGGTGGATGCCCGGTCCGGGCTATTTCGCGTTGCAAACAGTGGTACGCCCGTTCCGTCGGCCGAGGCGCCGTGCGACGGGCTTGATCAGCCCGTCAATCACTATCCGCTGCAAATCCGCGACAGCCCGTCCGTCACCCTGCTGGGTGGCCTGTTCTCGGGCGAGGTGCCGCTGACCTCGGACTGGGAAAGCACTTATTGCAACAGTGCGGGCATAGTGGTGCGCGACAGCCCGGGCGCCACGGTCGAGGGCGTCCGGATGAGGCGGGTCTGGGATGCGATCCGGATTGGCGAAGCCTCAAGCGGCGTTCATCTGCGCGGGTCGTGGATCAGCGAGGTGCGCGACGACTGCATCGAGAACGACTACCTGATCGGTGGCCTGGTCGAGGATACTCTGCTGGACGGTTGCTTTGCCGGGTTGAGCATGCGCCCGCCAAACGGCAAGAAGCGCACCCCCGATGGTGGTCCGTTCGTCTTGCGCGACGTCCTGATGCGCATGCAGGGCTATTCCTACAAGGGCGAGATTCAGGAGGGGCCGCCGTTTAAGGCGGACGAGGATCTGGCCGATATCGAGATTCATGACTCGATTCTGGTCATGGGAAGTCGTGACACGGTCAGCCAATTGAGGTTGAAGATCGGCTGGACGCGAATTGGCAATTGCAGCGGCAATCTGCTTTTGTGGACGGCCGACACGCCCTGGCCGAAGAAATTCGCCCCGCCCCCGGCCTGCTTTGAAATTGTCGAGGGCGAAGAGGCCCGAGCAATTCTTGAACGGTCCCGGAAAAACTGGATCGACTGCCATCCCTTGATCCAGCGATTTGCGGATGACCCTGCCTCCGATGCAGCGGCCTGCGATCGCGAAGCCTTTGGCGGCGTGTCAATGCGCCCGGTCCGGTGACGGGTCGCGGTAGGGGCCATGACGACCCGGCATCGGACGAATCAACGAATCAACGAATCAACGAATCATCGCGAGTGTTTGCATCGGTTCGCGATCGCAATGCGCGAAAAACTCTCCGCCGACGAAACCCCCGGTCGAGTGGCCTGTGGGAAAATTTCGGAATCAGCGACAATCACTTTGAAAGCGTCAGTTTCACGTCAGGATCATGTCAGGATTATGACAATTGTGTGACGCTGAGCGTTGACTCGGAAAACTGGCGAAGTTAAACTTTTCAAATAGCGGTGTTGTAGTAGTCCTTCTCTGAAATTATGCGGTAATTTTGCTGTGGGGTGGGAATCTGCAATAGCATTTGCTTGTTCTGATTGCTGAAAATCGGAATTGACTGCACGTGAAGTTGGTTCGGATTTTTAGAGCTCGCCTTGGGGTTCTGAATTGGCCACTGCCAAACTAAATGTCACTTCGACTTCCTGCATATTGTAAATTGGGTGTATGAAAATGCGTCAGTCATACGTCGTTCATGATTTTTCACGCGCCGGGCCCACAAGTTCGGGAGCACGAAAATTCACGATCTCAACCGATCATTCGACTGTTCCGCTCGGCTCTGGCAAGGGGATTTATCCGAAATGGGGCAAGCGGCTCTTCGATATTGCCATGGCGGTAATGCTGCTGCCCCTGGTGCTGCCGTTGATGGCCGTTCTGTTTATGCTGGTCGCGCTGGATGGCGGCAGGCCCGTCTTTTCCCATTCCCGCGTCGGGAAGGATGGTCGGATCTTTCATTGCTACAAGGTCCGCACGATGGTCCTGAATGCTGAGGAACGTCTGGAGGAAATCCTGAAGAATGATCCGGCCGCCGCCAAAGAATGGGCCGAGGATTTCAAGCTTCGCAACGACCCGCGCATTACCCGGATCGGCCGGTTCCTGCGCAAGACCAGCCTGGACGAGTTGCCGCAGTTGTGGAACGTCCTGCGCGGCGACATGAGTCTGGTGGGGCCGCGCCCGGTGACCGAGCCGGAAATACAGCTCTATGGCCGTGACGCAGGTGCCTACTGCAGCGTGAGCCCGGGAGTGACCGGCATCTGGCAGGTTTCGGGCCGCAATTCACTCAGCTTCGATGAGCGGGTCGCTCTGGACAATTACTATGCGACGCACCTGTCCCTGCGCGAGGACCTGCGGATCCTGTTCATGACCGTTCCTGCAGTGCTGCATGCGACGGGCTTCTGATCATGTCATCGCCATTGATCGGAGCCTGGCCTTGAAGATCGTTCACATCCTGACCAGACTGCTGCGCGCCGGCTCGGAGGAAAATACCCTGCTGACCACAAAAGGACAGATTGAGCGCGGCCATGAGGTGATCCTGCTGCATGGCCGCGACGTTCTGCCCGAGAACGCCCGCAGATTTGCGCCCGGCGCACAGCTGCTCGAGGCACCCAGCCTGGTGCGCAGCCTGAACCCGATCCTCGATTTGGCGGCCTACCGCGAGATCCGGCACATCCTCATCGCAACACGGCCGGACGTGGTTCATACCCACCAGTCGAAGGCGGGCATCATCGGCCGCCTGGCCGCCAGGTCTGCCGGGGTTCCGCTGATCATCCATGGGGTTCACATCCTGCCGTTCCTGGGTGTCGGGGCAGTCCAGCGGGCGATGTATTTGCTTGCCGAGCGTGCCGTTGCTCCCATGACGCATGGCTTCATCCATGTCAGCGATGGCATGATGCGGGCCTGTCTCGAAAATGGCGTCGGGACGGCTCAGCCGCATTTCGTGGTATCCTCAGGCTTTGATCTGGCCCGTTTCAGGAGTGCCGAGCCCGCCGCCGATCTGGCCGAGCGTTTCCGCCCGCTGGCAGACGCGCCGCGACCTTTCGTGATTGCAATGCTCGCCGCCCTCGAGCCGCGCAAGCGCCACCTCGACCTTCTGCGCCAGTGCGCCCCTTTTCTGCGGAAATTTCCGCAGGTTCGTCTGGTCTTCGCCGGAGAAGGCCACCTCAAGCCCGAGATCGAGGCCCTGATCGCAGAGCAGCAGCTTGAAAGTCAGGTGACGCTTCTGGGCTTCCGCACGGACCCCGAACGCATCATTGCCGCCGCCGATCTGTGCATCCATTGCTCCGAGCGCGAGGGCCTGCCGCGGACCGTGATCCAGTACATTGCCGCAGGTCGGCCCGTCGTGATGTTCGATCTGCCCGGGATCGAGGATCTGATTTCCCGGGGCGTCAACGGTTTCGTGGTGCCCCAGGGTGACTGGGCCGCTTTGTTTGGCCAATTGTCCGACCTGATCCTGTCCCCCGAGCGCCGCGCCGAGGTTGCAGCCCGGGCCCGGGCGACGGATCTGCGGCGTTGGGACGCACGGTTCATGGCCGAACGGACGCTGTCGATTTATCAGGATCTGCAAACTGCGGACCTGGCTGACGCGGTGACGAAAGGAACCAGATGACGGATCCGCGCGACATGACTGGCTTGCGGGCACCGGTTGTCGAGTTCTTTGGATTGCCCGGTTCGGGCAAGTCGACCATCGCACGCGAAGTTCATGCGATCCTGGCGCGCACGGCGCCGGGACTGATCTTTGCGCCGCACCTCCTGCGCGATGATTCCGGCACGCCGGCGCGCGTGACGGCGAAGCTGCGCCTGATCCTGGCTGATGTCGCCCGCAACCGCGGCTTTGACGACGTGGTCCGCAGTGCCTTCGCCGTGCGCCACCCGAGCTTGCGCGATAGGCTCCATGCCGCCTTCAGGGTCGCCACGGTGACGTCGCTGTATGGCGACCCCGGACTGCGGCAACAGGGGGCGGTCTTGGATCAGGGTCTGCTTCAGGCCCTGTGGTCGGTGCGGCTTCGCCTGAATGACGACGCATGCGTCAATCTGACATCCACCCTGCTGAAGGCTGCCGTGTCGGACCGGCGCTACTACGTCTCTGTCGAGACCCCCCCCGAGGTCTGCGCCGCGCGTCTGCAGGCACGCTCGTCGAAACACTCGACCCTGCAGCAGGCCTGGGCCGCTGGAAACGCACAGGCCTGGGCAAGGGCCGCGTTTCTGAAGCACGACATTCTGGGCGATTTCCGGGCCGCCAGCCGCGCCCAGGGCACCAAACCCCGGCTGATTGCCGTCGACGGCACGGCAAAGCCTGCGGATGTTGCAGGGCAGATTGTGGCGGCTTTCCTGAAACCGGGCGCTGCGCTCGATCCCCTTGGAACCCAGCCCGACCAAGGGCCCGAGGTGCCGTCATGCTGAACCTGGTCGGGTTTCGTCCGTCCGCTTCCGGACCGGCTCCAGCAGGATCCGGGCGGCCCTCCCGCCACTATTCTCCTTCTTCAAAATCGTCGACAGTGGTATCGTTAACCAATGGTTCCTTTGCTGAACTGCACAAAGCCTCCCGGAACTTCTGGCCTCATAAAGGGTGGATGATATGACAACGATCATTATTCAGCAGAATGTTTCGGGATACGCCGACACAATGGATACCTACATCCGGAAGAGCAAGCCGACGACGTCCTACAGCACCGCAAACACGGTCTACACGGACGGTTCCGACAGTTCGGGCGCGGAGATCCAGGGGCTGCTCGCCTTCGAGAACATCTTTGGAGACGGGCCCGGGCAGATACCGCTGGGGTCGGCCATTACCTCGGCGACCCTGACCGTCACCCTCAGCGACGGGACCAGCGGCCAAGTGATGTTCTACCGGATGGCGCAGGACTGGACCGCGCTTCCCAGCGTGACGTGGAACGCGCTCGGCGCGGGGGTCCAGACCGATGGCGTCGAGGCGCTGTCGTCGGCGGATGCCACCGTGTCCGGGCTGGGAACCGGGGCGCAGTCGATCGACGTGGTGCAAAGCCTGCAGGCCTGGTCGGACGGGGCGGCGAACTATGGCTGGCTTTTGTCCACGGCAAGCGCTGACGGATTTGCCTTCAACTCCTCCGAAAGCACGACCGCGCCGATCCTGACCGTGACCTACGAAGCGCCGACCACTGGCACACCCGGCCTGCTCGTGACCGAGGCCGACGGGTCGACGTCGGTTACCGAAGGCGGCTCTGGCGACACGATCCTGATTGCCCTCCGGTCCGCCCCGACATCGGACGTGACCATCACCATGTCGACGACGGGCCGGGATGATGTGAGCATTGTGCAGGCCGTCCTGACATTCACGATGGCGAACTGGCAGACAGAGCAAAGCATCGTGCTGGCCGCCATCAATGACACCCTCAACGAAGGCGCCGAAACCTTCACGGTCACGATGACCGCGACGAGTGCGGACGCCGGCTACAATGGTCTGAACGCGAATGTGACAGTCCACGTCACGGACAACGACGCACCCGCCTTGCCGACAGCGTTGTCTCCCGAGGTGGTCGCAATCCACAACACGGCCCTTTACAAGGCAGGCGACGCATCGTCGATTCCGGGCTGTGGGGACCCGTCGGGCATTGCCTTTGTGCCCGGGCTCGATCTGCTTTTCATCGTGGATTCCGAGCATGACGAGAAGCCGTATTGCAGCCAGACCAACCTTTTCGTGACAACCTTGGACGGGACCCATGTCGCGTCCTATTCATTGCGCGGCTTCACCAGGGAACCGACGGGCATCGCCTACAATCCGATCAACGGGCTGCTCTACATTTCCGACGATGACAACAATCGGATCTACATCGTCAACCCGGCCAACCCGACCGTCCTGCTGAGCTCGATCAACCTCAGTCCGCTGGGGCTGACGGACCCCGAGGATCCCAAGATCGATCCGGTGACGGGTCACATCTACATGCTGGACGGGGCGTCGCGGAAACTCTACGAGCTGACCGCGACCGGCGCGCTGGTCAGTTCGGTAACGCTGCCCCCGGCGATCAAGGACGCCGAGGCGCTGGCCTACGATCCCGACCGCGACATCTTCTATGTCGCCAGCGGTTCCAATCGGGGCTCCATCTTCCAGGTCGACCACGACGGCCAGATCCTCGCCACCATCGATTTGCTGAATTCCTACATCAACCCGACCAACGGCGGCAGGCCCAAGATCAAGGGTCTGGAACAGGGGCTGAGCAGCGATCCGAACGACGGGGACAGGATGAGCCTTTACGTCTGCGACTATGGCATCGACCAGAGCCTGGACGGACGGATTTTCGAAGTAGATCTTTACAGCGACTGGCTGGGGTTCTGATGCACAAGGCCTTGCAAAAACCTGCGGCCGGTGACACGCCCCGGTGTTTCGGCTGTTGTGGGGCTTAGGTCATGGCCGGAGCCCGCCGCCTTACCGAAACGACGCTGATCGGTCTGTTCTGGACGACGCTTGCCAAGGGCGGACAGGGTGTCCTGCAACTGATTGCGATGCTGTTTCTCGCCCGGCTGCTGTCGCCCGAGGAGTTCGGCCTGTTCGCCGCGGCCTTGGTGGTCGCCGGGTTCAGTGCGATCTTTTCCGAACTGGGCGTTGCTGCTGCCATCGTCCAGCGCCCGGAACTGGAAGAGCGCCACATCAGATCGGGCTTCACCTTGTCGGTCGCCACCGCTTTCGTGGTCGGACCGACCGTGTTCTTTTCGGCAGACGCGATTGCAGGCTTTTTCCAGATCCCTGACCTGGCCGGCGTGGTGCAACTCATGGCGCTTGGCTTTCCGCTGTACGGCATTTCGACCGTGGCACAGTCGCTGGCGCTGCGCAGCTTTCGCTTCAGCTGGCTCGCCATCGTGGACTCAAGCGCCATGGCGTTGGGCTTTGTCGTGGTCGCGCCGATCCTGACCCTGCTCGATTTCGGGGTTTACGCGCTGGTCGCGGCCTATCTGACGCAGCAGAGCGTGATGATGGTGCTGATGCTCTATGGCTCGCCTCACGACAAGCGGCCGATGTTCGAGCTGCGGGCGATCGGCGAACTGATGTATTTCGGCGCGGGGTTTTCACTGGCCAAGTTCGCCAATTATTTTGCGACGCAGGCCGACAACCTTGTCGTCGGGCGCCTTCTCGGGCCAGCCGCCCTTGGCCATTATGCCTATGCCTATCAACTGATGGCCTCACCCGCGACGCTGTTCGGTCAGATCCTTGACCGGGTGCTGTTTCCAACCATGGCCTCTGTCCAGCACGAGCCCGAGCGTCTGATCCGCGCCTATCGCAGCGGCGTCTTTGTCTGCGCGACCGTGATCATGCCGGTCAGCGCGGTCTTCGCCATTCTGGCGCCCGAGATCGTGCTGATCCTGCTGGGTCCAGTCTGGGCGGATGTGGCCCTGCCGCTGCGTATTCTGGCCTGCGGCATGCTGTTTCGCACCAGCTACAAGATCAGCGATACCATCGTGCGCGCCACCGGCGCCGTCTATGCCCGGGCCTGGCGCCAGGCCGTATTTGCAGCGGCGGTCGTTGTCTGCGCGCTGATCGGGCAGAACTGGGGCCTTGCCGGCGTGGCGATGGGGGTCGTTGTGGCGCTGGCGCTCAACTTCACCATGATGGCACAGCTGAGCCTGCGCCTGTCCGGCATGACCTGGCGCAGCTTTCTGGAATGTCATCTCGCCGGGGCCATCTTAGCGGTGATCTACGCCGCGACCGGCCTTGCCGCCGCGACTTTGCTGCGCGTCATCGAGGCCGGGTCGTTCGGGGTGGTCGGCGGCACAGCGCTCGTTGCCGTCCTGCTGGCACCCATCCTGATCTGGATGCTGCCGCGGTTGATCCTTGGGCCGGACCGGGACCATCTGCTGCGCATGATGGCCAAGGTCGTGCCAAGCCGGATGAAGGGCGGCATCGCTCTTCTCCAAAGTAGGGTGTCGTGATAAATGACGTTGTTCGAAAAAAGGGAACTGATTTTGCAGTACGCCAAGGACGCCAACGCCGCGACCAGGCCCGAGGCTCTTGCCGTGATCAGGGGCCTTTTGGATCGTTGGCACGCCGCAGGACTGCGCTATTGCCACTGGAAAAGCAACGAGCATGTCGATGCCGCCGTCTTGGGCCTGACAGACCTTGATATTCATGTGGACTCGGGCCGTTCGGACGATTTGCACCGCACCCTTGCCGAAAGTGGGTTTCGCCGCTTTCAGGCGACCGCGCTGACCGCCTATCCAGCGGTCGAGGACTATCTCGCCGTGGACGCGGCAACGGGCCGACTGGTCCATCTGCATCTGCATCACCGGCTGACCCTGGGCCAGAAGCACCTGAAGGGCTATCGCCTGCCCTGGGATGACGAAGTGCTGAGCACGCGCCAGCTTGACCCATGGCACGGCATCTATGTGTCCGCGCCGGAAAAGGAACTTCTGCTGCTTTTGGTGCGCGATGCCCTGAAGCTTCGTCTGCGCTCGCGCCTGACCTTCTGGCTTGGCCGGTCGCAGGAGAACAACGATTTTCAGCGTGAGTTTGCCGATCTTGTTGGTCGCTGCGACCACGAGGCGGTCATTTCGCTGGGGACCCGCTTGATCGGCCCCCAGGTCGTACCGCCGCTGCGCCGCCTGCTGGAGAACGGCGCCCGCACTGCCGACCGCTTCGCTTTTGACGCCGCAGCGCGCCCGGCTCTGAATGGTCACCGGACACTCGGACGCCTTGCCGCCGCGATTTTGATGCCGATCAGAGAGGGCTTCTGGTTGCTCGGTGGCCTGAGCCGCCGGTACTTTCACTGGGCGCTGCCACTGCGCCGCGTCTCGCCGCGCGGAGGGGCCATCGTGGTCTTCCTAGGCTCGGATGGCGCGGGCAAGTCCACCCTCTGTGCCGACACGGCCAAGTGGCTCGGCCAAAAGCTTGACGTTCTGCCGGTCTATTTCGGCAGTGGTGACGGCCCGTCATCCCTGGTGCGGATGCCTTTGCAATTCGTGCGCTACCTGATGAACAGCCGGGCGCCGAAGACTGGCCCTCGCCCACCACGCTCGACATGGAGGGGAGGGCTGAAGGGCCTTGCCGTGATCACCTGGGCCCTTGCGCTCAGCCTGGAAAAGCGGGCCAAGCTGCGCCGGATGATCCGTGGGCGAAACCACGGGCTGATCGTCATCTGCGACCGCTTCGCCCAGGATCAGGTCGAGGGGTTCAACGACGGCCCGCTGCTCGGTCAGCTTGCCCAGTCGACATCCGGTCTTGCCCGGGCCCTGGCGGAATGGGAGGCACGGCCCTATCGCGACAGCCTGCGTGACCCCCCGGATCTGGTGCTGAAACTAATCGCCTCGCCGGGCGTCGCCCTAGCCCGTCGCCCCGAGATGACCGCCGAAGAGATCGAACGCCGCATCGCGGTCGTCCGCGCGTTGCAGTTCCCCGGCCGGACCCAGGTCGTCGAAGTCGACGCCGACCAGCCGCTGGACGAGGTTGTGCGCCAGGTTCATGCTCTGGTCTGGAAGGTTCTTTGATGCCTGCGGGAACAAAAATTGGTGCCGGCAGGACGGTGGCGCTGAATGACGCGCCACGGGCCGGGCTTCGCGTAGTGGTCCTGCGATGGCTGTTGGCAGCGCTTCTGGGCCTTCCGACGGCCGCGGCGGCCGAGGAATACCGGCTGGCCCCCGGCGACGTCCTGCGGGTGATGATCGTGGCCAGCCCGGACCTGTCGGTCGACGTGCCGATCGAGATGGGCGGCACGGCCTGGTTTCCGCTGATCGGTCCGATCATGGCTGGGGGCGAAACGCTGCAGGATGTGCGCGAGCGCACCGCCGATGCCTACGCCTCGACAAGCCTCAGCCAATCGGTCTTTTCCGGGGCGGGACTGCCGCAGCTGCTGGTCGAAAGCCAGGTCCATGTCTCGGTCGCGTCCTATCGGCCGATCTACGTCACCGGCGATGTAAGTCAAGCGCGCGAGGTCCCGTTCCGCGCCGGCATGACGTTGCGCCATCTGCTTGCCCTGGCCAGCGCCGCTCCGCCCCGCGACACCGCCCGGCCTGTCTCGGCCGGTGAGGTCGAGGCCGCCGCGACGGCCATCGCCTATGAATACACGCAGATCTGGCGGCAGAAATCGTTCCTGGGCATCGCGTCTGCCGAAGACTACGACCGCATCTTCGTGACCAGGGGTGCCGCGTTCGACGATCTCATAGCGGTCGAGCAGTCGATCTTGGAGGAAACCATCGCCGAGATCGACGCGCAGAAGCAAAGACTTAGGGAAGAGATCGCACGGACCGAGGCGCGCATCGCGGTCCTTGGCCGCCAGCGCGACAACGAAACCGAAGGTCTTGCGCTGGACGAACAGGACCTTGCGACCGTTCAGGGGCTGTTTTCCCGGCATCTTGTGCCGGCATCGCGGCTGACCGAGGTGCGCCGCAGCACGCTGGTCACGGCCAGCCGGGTGTTCCAGATCGACGTGGCCCTTGAAAACGCCAGGGGTCAGGTTGCGACGCTTGAAGCCAAGATCGTCGGCATCGACAGCGATGCGCGCGTTCAGGCCTGGAATGCACTGGGCCAGGCGGTGGCGCGGCTGCATCAGCGCCAATCGGATCTGGAAAAGCTGCTGGCCGCCGAGGGGGCAAGCCCGCTCGAAGGCGTCTCGGTCGCGCAGACCGAGGTGACGGTCTTCCGCAAGGATGTGGCGCTTCCCCCGGATGACGTCATGCCGTCCCTTGTCCTGCTGCCGGGTGACATCGTCGAAGTCCGGCGACGGGCCTATGGTGCGAAAATCGCGACCCCTGAATCGGAGGCTAACCCGTAATGAATCGTGCTCGCCGCGTTGAGGACCCGCTCGAGGTCAATTGGCGCGACAAACCGCCGACCATGAAATCCCTGCTTGGGACGGTGCGCCGCCAAGCGCCCGTCGTCGTGCTGAGCGTCGTTGTCGGCATCCTTGTTGCGCTGGTCTTCGTCGTGCTTGCCGAGCCTGTCTACACGGCGCGGGTGTCGCTTTACCTCGATTCCGGGTCCGAGGCTGACGCCGTGCGGTCCGAGGTGGCGACGGCGATTGATCTGGACACCAATGCTGAACTGATCCGCTCCGACAGAACGACTGCGACGGTGATCAACGCCCTCAACTTGGCCGAGCGGCCAGAATTTGCCCCGGATCGCGGTAGGATCGAGGCCATTGTCGGCTTTCTGCGCGAGACCCTGGGCCTGACGCACTACGAGGCCGAAGTCGTCGACCCTCTTTTGGCGGTGATCATCAAGGTGCGGGCCGGCCTCAAGGTTGCGCGCAACGGCAATACCAGGGTTCTGGACTTGACCTACATTTCAAGCTCGCCAAGGCTGGCCGTGGACATCGCCAATGCCTTCGCGGCGGCGCATATCGACGGTCTGTCGTCGCGCGATGAGGGGGTTGCCTCGCGCCGGATCGCCCAGCTGAACCTGCGCATCGAGGACATGCGCCAGAAGGCCGATGAGGCGGGCTCGAGCATCCGCAAGATCCTGCATGAATCCGGCCTGTTCACCGCCGATCCGCTGGGTCTGGAGGAGCGGATTTCGCTGCTTCGCCAGGACCTGTCCGCGTTCGATGCCAGGATCGCGGCCCTGTCGGCCAAGCTGTCAATCTACAACGATTTCGGGCGGGGCGGCGATGTGACTTCCATCGCCATCGACACGCCCGAGGCGCGTCGGTTGCTGGCCGAATTGGCCGTGGCAAAGCGGCGGCTTCTGGAGGTCAATCAAAGGACGGATGTCACGGCAAGGGCGGCCAGCGCGACCGAAACCGCCATCAAGAATCTGGAAGTGGGGCTGCGCCAGGAGATCGACTTCGAGGCCAGGGCCATCGAGGTCGAACGCACAATGACCATTGCCGAACGCGAAATCGTCGCCAGTCAGATCGCCCAGCTTGGCGAATACCTTGCGAGCGACACCTGGGCCGAACTGGAGGCGCTGCGGCATAAGAAGGTCTTCTACGACGGGATGTACCAAGACTACCTGGAACTGCTGGAGGGCGAGGGCCGCGAGCGCCAGGCCCGGAACGACATTAGGATCATGGCCGATGCGCTGACGCCTTCGGTTCCCAGCTCACCGAACGTCAAGGTGTGGCTGGCCATTGCTGTGACCCTCGCTGCCCTTGTCGGCATCGGCATCGCCTCACTGCGGGAATGGAACCGGAATGAGCGGTCACGCGTCTGACGCCCCATCGCAAGGAAGCGCCGCCGGCGGCTTGTCTGCCGCGGACGGCGAAGGCAAAGGCGGGAGCAGGGATGACGTGCCTCCAGTTGTCGGGCCGACGTTTGCGCTTCTGCCCGCTTGGCTTGCGATGGCCTTTCTGCTTGCAGCACCCGTCCCCGCCCTGGTCGATCTTCTGGACGGAGCGTCGCTGGCACTGCTGACGATGCTTGCCGCGACGCCTATCTGGTACGAGGCGGCCCGTGCGCGCCTGAGCCCGTTCGACCCCGTGGCGTCGACGGCAATCACCGTGATTCTGGCCTGCGCCGGCTTCCTGATCTTCTGGTCGCTGATCTCGGTCTTCGGGGCGGCCTCGCCCCTGCGGGCCAGCCGATACATCGCCACTCTGATCGCCGCATTCTCGATCTACTTCCTAGTCCGCAGCACGATCACGCAAAGCCGCCTGTCGCTCTATGTGGACCTGCTGGCAGCGGGGCTGGCCCTGTCCTCCGTGGTCAGCCTGCTGGCATTCGAGATCGACGGCCTGCGCGAAATGATCTTTCGCGGCACCGATCGCGCGTCCGGTTTCTTCAAGAATCCAAACCAGTTCGGCATGGCCATCTCGACCACGGTGCCAGCCGTGGCGGCCCTGCTGCTGGCCGAGCATAGGCGGCGCTGGTTCCGTGCGACCTGCCTTGTCCTGATGCTGCTCGGTCTCGTGGCATCCGGCTCGAAGACCAACCTGCTTCTATCCTGGGCGACCATCCTTGCCACGTTGTGGGGCTTTGCCTGGATCTCGCACAGCGGGGCGCGGCGATTTGTCATGGCGGCTCTGTTCACTTTTGCCAGCCTCGCCTTCGCGGGGCTTGGCATACTCGCCCTCAGCGTCATCAACCCGCGGGCCCTGACGATCCTTTTGAGCTTCTTCACCGGCGACGGAGAGGTCGACTCGCTGATGACCCGCAGCTTCTTGTGGACCTACAGCATTGACCAGTTCATCGCCGATCCAATCCTGGGTCAGGGTGCCGGGCAGCGCATCGACATATTCTACCGCGCAGAGGATGTTTCCCACAGTCACAACGTCTTTCTGGACTACATGCGTTCGCTTGGGGCGCCCGGGCTTTTCGGCGTGGCCCTGATGATCGGGACAGTGGTGGTGGCCTGCCTCCTGTCGATCGAGCGCGCCCTGCGCCAGGCGGCCGGCCCGCCCGCCGCCCGCCTGCTCTGCGTCGGGCTCGCCTTGAGCTGCCTGAGCTATGCTGCGGCGAACATGTCGAGCGATTCGTTCGGACCGTCGACCAGCCCGTTCTTCTGGGTCTTCGCGTATCTCACCTTTGCGTCACGCAGCCTGCTGGGCCCGCTGCCCGTCGTCCTCATCCCGCGCCGCCCGAAAGCCAAGCGGCGGGCCGTCTGGCCCCCCTTTCCCGCCATCAAGTCGCAGGAGGCCATCGACGCAGAACTGGAGCAGGTCGAGGAGTCCTAGCGTATCGACTATGTCCTCGTGCTTGTGCTGATTCTTGTCGCATTTTTCACGGCTTCTGTCCTTCTGACCTGAAGGCGTCCAGAACGCCCGTCAAGGGGATTCGAATATGGTCTGATGACGTTTAGGGATTCACAAATCCGTCGCTGAGTGATTCAAGCTGACATTCCCCAAGTGGCCTGCCGTCTGACGTCAAGATCGCCTGAACCCGGTCGCTGGACAAGTGCTTTTCTCCCCTAGCGGTGTCTGCGGGCGCGCAAACGCCTGGAACTGGGCGGATCGGGCCGCGAATCCGCAGCGTCTTTGCCCGGCAGCGACGTTGTTCATCGCGCCGGACAGAACTGTTCTGCCGCTTTTGTTCGGTTTCGAGCGCCTTTGGAAACATGCGCATGACGGCGGCGCCCGCAATCGACGCATGGCGGCAAAGATGGACCCGACCATTGGGCCGGTGACGGCAATCTCGGCGAATTGGAAAGTGATGGCGCTGGCGTACCGCAAAACGCGGGCAACGAACTTGATCAGCTTGAGCTGGAGGCTGGTCAACGACCAGTCGGCTATGGCCTCGGGTAGATCGATGCAGCGCAGGAAGTTGGCCAGATTGTGGGCAAGCGCATGCAGTTGCAGCTACACCTCGTTGTCGCGGAACCGCTTGCACGGCAGCCGCGTCCAGCGGAAGGCGTATTTGCCTTCCTTGATTTGCCGTTCGGTGGGACCGCGATGAACAAGGTCATCCACCCCACCCGTCGCGATGCCGAAACTCGCGCCCATATCGGTCAGCGTCGGCGCCCTGGTGCCATCGTTCGTGACCAACTGCCACCGGGTGTGCGTCCCGCGCTGGAAGCCGATGCCGATGCAGTTCACGACGGCGGCCAACGTCAGGGTGGTGGCCAGCGCGGCAGTGGACCCGTAGAGACCGAAGAACCCCATGCCAGTTGTCTGAAGCGTTGTCAGCGAAATCCGCGTGACAAAGGTCCAGCCACCGAGCCCGGCCGCGTTGCCACGCCAGCAGGCCCAACCGGCAGAACGCTGCTCGGCCGCCGAATCCAAAACCGCCGCCGAGGTCAGCCGCCAGCGGCGCGTCACAATGCCAGCCCCGGTCTTCCCACCCTGAACCCCGGACATGCCTTCGCCGCATAGTCGTTGTGTCCCGACACCTTCTGGATCGCCGTCCTCCCTTTGATCTCCGCGATCAACCGCTTGGCGGCCGCAGCCTGCGCTGCGGTGAAGTTCTTAGCGAACAGATCGTCGGCCGACGCGCCATAGCCTCCGAGCAGGCAAATCCCGAGAGTGCCGCGATTATGGCTCTCAACGTGGGCCCCAATTTCGGTCTCGC